>NZ_CP023408.1:308909-617818 GCF_003665435.1 Streptomyces fungicidicus | reverse complement strand
GCGTCCGCTGCACCCGTGCGGCGTCCGAACTCGGCCGGGTGAAGGGGTCGTCGGGCTCTTCGGGGGTGTTCTGTGCCATGCGGGGAGAATCGCAGCATGAACAGTTTGTTGTCAATAAAATATTTTCACGGACGCTCGATGAGTTCCGGCGCCGCCGCACGTCCACCATGCGAAAGCCCCACCCACCGACCCGGACCCACGACGAGGGGACGACGCCATGAGCGCCGAGCGGACCATCACGGACAACGAGTTCTCCTACCACCTGACCCGTCTGCTGGACGCCCCCGCGGCCAGGGTGTGGCAGGCGTGGACCACGCCCGGCCAGTACGCCCGGTGGGCGTACGCCGCCCCCGGCTCCGTCGAGATGGACGTCCGGCCGGGCGGCGCCTGGAAGGCCACCATGCTCACGCCCGACGGCGACCGGTTCCCGCTGACCGGGTCCTACCTCGAGGTCGACGAGAACCGCCGGCTGGTGGTGGGGATGGACGTGCCCGGCAAGCCGGAGCCGTCGGCGATGACCGTGGAACTCGGCGAGGACGGCGGCCGGACGCGGATCGCGCTCCGCCAGACCTGCGACACGGCGGAGGAACGCGACATGGCCGAGCAGGGCAGCACCATGCTCCTCGACAGCCTGACCGCCTATCTGGCCGACGGCGCGTAGGGCGCCCGGCGCGCCCGGCCCCGCGTGGTCGGACCCGTCCGCCGGTGCGACGCTGGGGTGGACAGGTGCCCGAGGACGAGACCTGGAGGGAGACCGATGGGACGGGACGTCCCGGCGCTCACCTTCACCCGCGAGGACCGCCGCCGCTACCGGATCAAGATGCAGGAGTGCCTCGACACGTTCGCGCAGATGCTGCGCGAGTCACGGTTCGAGGCGGAGCGGCCCCAGGTGGGCCTGGAGATCGAGCTGAACCTGGTCGACGACCGGGCCGAGCCCGCGATGCGCAACACCGACGTGCTGGAGGCGATCGCGGACCCGGCCTGGTCGACGGAGCTGGGCCGGTTCAACCTCGAGATCAACATCCCGCCCCGGCGCCTCACGGCGGGCGGCCCGGACGCCTGGGAGGCGGAGATCCGTGCCGCGCTGAACCACGCGGAGCGGCGCGCCGGGTCGGTCGGCGCGCGCCTGATCATGACGGGCATCCTCCCCACCCTGCGCCAGGAGGACGTCGGCGAGGGATCGCTGTCGGAGAACCCGCGCTACCGGCTGCTCAACGACCAGATCTTCGCGGCGCGCGGGGAGGACCTGCACATCGAGGTGACCGGCATCGAGCGGCTGCGGACGTACGCGGACACGATCACCCCCGAGGCCGCCTGCACCAGCACGCAGTTCCACCTCCAGGTGTCCCCCGAGCGGTTCGCCGACTACTGGAACGCGGCGCAGGCGATCGCCGGGGTCCAGGTCGCGCTCGCGGCGAACTCGCCCTTCCTGTTCGGCAAGGAGCTGTGGCACGAGACGCGCGTCCCGCTGTTCGAGCAGGCCACCGACACCCGCCCGCAGGAGATCAAGGTGCAGGGGGTGCGGCCCAGGGTCTGGTTCGGGGAGCGCTGGATCACCAGCGTCTTCGACCTCTTCGAGGAGAACCTGCGCTACTTCCCGGCCCTGCTCCCCCTGTGCGACGACCAGGACCCCGCCGAGACGCTGGAGCGCGGCGACACCCCCGAACTCGGCGAACTGACCCTGCACAACGGCACCATCTACCGCTGGAACCGCCCGGTCTACGCCGTCGCCCACGACGCACCGCATGTGCGGGTGGAGAACCGGGTGCTGCCGGCGGGCCCGACCGTCGCCGACACCCTCGCCAACGGCGCCTTCTACTACGGGCTCACCCGCGCCCTGGTGGAGGAGGACCGGCCGGTGTGGTCGCGGATGTCCTTCTCGGCCGCCGAGGACAATCTGCGGACGGCGGCCCGGTACGGCATCGACGCCCGGCTGTTCTGGCCGGGGATGGGCGAGGTGCCCGCGTCCGAACTGGTGCTGCGGCGGCTGCTGCCGCTGGCGCACCGCGGGCTGGAACGCTCCGGCATGGACGACGCCTGGCGGGAGCCGCTGCTGGGCGTCATCGAGCAGCGCTGTGTCACCGGGCGCAACGGGGCGGTGTGGCAGAAGGAGATGTTCCATCACATCGAGGCCGTCGCGCACTGCGGCCGGCACGAGGCGCTGCGGCGGATGACCCAGCAGTACATCGACTACATGCACCTCAACGCCCCGGTCCACACCTGGCCCGTCGACTGAAGCGGGCGGGCGCGTCAGCCCGGCCGGCGCCCGGTGTCGGAGTCGTCGGGGTCGACCCCGGTGAAGGCGGACTCGTCCTTCGTTCCGCCGGGACGCCCGGAGCGGCCCCGGCGGCCCGTACCCCGCCTGCCCTCCTCCTCCTGGTCCGCGTACTCCTCGCCCCGCCGGGCGTCACTGCGCGTCACATCCCCCGGGACGGAGGAGCGCTCCTCCTTGGCGGGCTCGCGGCCCGCTCCGCGTGACGGCGCGTGTTCCTCCGCGTGGAAGGACCTGCGCGCGCTCGGGTTCTCCTCCTGCCGTGTGTCGTCGACGTCCGGGGACCAGCCGTGCTGTTCGCTCCCCCGGTGACGGCTCGGCCCCTGGCCCCGTGACGGCTGCGGAGACTTACGGTCTTCGGGCATGTGTCGGCCCACCTGTCCGCTTTCGTGGGGCACGTCCCTCGGCGCCCCGGCAGTAAAAGCCTCCCACTCGTGGCAGAAGAGGGCATATCGGGTGGGGTGGCGTTCGGCCCGCCACGGCCGGCCGCCTGCCAGGTGCCCCGAAGAGTCACACCTGAGGGTGACGAGCGGGATTCGTGTCCACGCTCACGGTCCGGTATGTCCGACGATCACATTCATCCGGGCCGCCCCTCACCGACGGCCGCAGCATCCCCGGAAGGGCCCTCGTCATGCGCGTCCTGCTCAGCGTCCCCGGCAGCCGCGCCCCGCGCCGGAGGTACGGCCGGCCGCGCGAGGTCACCCGGTCGGCGCAGCGTCCAGCGGGTTCCTCCGGGACGCGCGCACGGCTCGTGGCGAGGGCGGCCGGGAGCGGGCGCCGCGGGGCCGTCACCCCGCCGGCGGCGGTGCGCGAGCGGGAACGCGCGCACACACGCAGGATTTTCCTCGACCCCGGTGCGCCGACGCCCGTGCGCAGCGAACCACCGGCCGCCCCGCCTGCGGTGCCGGCCGGACCGGCCGACGCTTGACCCAAGGAACCGGGCCGAGACACCGGCACTGCCGCATTCCTCCCCAGGAGGCGTTGATGAACGCAGCACCCCCGGCCGCACACGCCGAGGCGGACACGTCCGGCGGTATCGGCACGGACGAGAAGCCGATCCACATCCTCTGGATCAACGCCGGGCTGAGTTGCGACGGCGACTCGGTCGCCCTGACCGCCGCCATGCAGCCCAGCATCGAGGAGATCGCCCTGGGCGGTCTGCCGGGCCTGCCGAAGATCGCCGTGCACTGGCCGCTCATCGACTTCGAGTGCGGGCCGGTCGGCGGGGCCGACACGTTCATCGAGTGGTTCTTCAAAGGCGAGCGCGGCGAGATCGATCCGTTCGTGCTCGTCGTCGAGGGGTCCGTCCCCAACGAGGCGATCAAGAAGGAGGGGTACTGGTCCGGATTCGGCGACAACCCGGAGACCGGCCAGCCCATCACCACCAGCGAGTGGATCGACCGGCTCGCGCCCAAGGCCCTCGCGGTCGTGGCCATCGGCACCTGCGCCACCTACGGCGGCATCCACGCCATGGCCGGCAACCCGACCGGCGCCATGGGCGTGCCCGACTACCTGGGCTGGGACTGGAAGTCGGCGGCCGGCATCCCGATCGTCTGTGTGCCGGGCTGCCCCATCCAGCCGGACAACTTCGCCGAGACCCTCACCTATCTGCTGTACCAGGCGGCGGGTTCCGCGCCGATGATCCCGCTGGACGACAAGCTGCGCCCCACCTGGCTGTTCGGGGCCACCGTCCACGAGGGGTGCGACCGGGCCGGCTACTACGAGCAGGGCCAGTTCGCGACGGCGTACGACTCCCCGACGTGTCTGGTGAAGATCGGCTGCTGGGGACCCGTGGTGAAGTGCAACGTGCCCAAGCGCGGCTGGATGAACGGCATCGGCGGCTGCCCGAACGTCGGCGGCATCTGCATCGCCTGCACCATGCCCGGCTTCCCCGACAAGTTCATGCCGTTCATGGACGAGCCGCCCGGCGCGAAGCTCTCCAGCACCGCCAGCGGCGCCTACGGGGCGGTGGTGCGCAAGCTGCGGGACATCACCGCGCGGACGGTGGACAAGGAGCCCAAGTGGCGGCACACCGGCCGGAAGATCACCACCGGCTACCGGCCGCCCTGGTGACCGGCGCTCCCCCGCCCCGGCGGACCGCCGCCCCGTGACCCGCTCACCGACCCGAACGACCGAAGGGCAGCACAGACACGATGGCGACCTCGACGACGACCGGTGACGGCACCGGCCTGGTGGAGATGGCGTGGGACCCGATCACCCGGATCGTGGGCAGCCTCGGCATCCACACGAAGATCGACTTCAAGCAGAAGCGGGTCGCCGAGTGCTACAGCACCTCGTCGGTCTTCCGCGGCTACAGCCTGTTCATGCGGGGCAAGGACCCGCGCGACTCCCACTTCATCACCAGCCGCATCTGCGGCATCTGCGGTGACAACCACGCCACCTGCTCCGTCTACGCGCAGAACATGGCGTACGGGGTGAAGCCGCCGCACCTCGGCGAGTGGATCATCAACCTCGGCGAGTCCGCGGAGTACATGTTCGACCACAACATCTTCCAGGAGAACCTGGTCGGGGTCGACTACTGCGAGAAGATGGTCCGCGAGACCAACCCGGGCGTCCTCGAACTCGCCGAGCGCACCGAGGCGCCGCACGCGGCCGAGCACGGCTACCGCACGATCGCCGACATCATGCGCTCGCTCAACCCCCTGGAGGGCGAGTTCTACCGGGAGGCGCTCCAGGTCAGCCGGTACACGCGGGAGATGTTCTGCCTCATGGAGGGCCGCCATGTGCACCCCTCCACGCTGTACCCGGGCGGCGTCGGCACCGTCGCCTCGGTCCAGCTCTTCACGGACTACATGACCCGCCTCATGCGGTACGTGGAGTTCATGAAGCGGGTGGTGCCGCTCCACGACGACCTGTTCGACTTCTTCTACGAGGCGCTGCCCGGCTACGAGGAGGTCGGCCGCCGCCGGGTGCTGCTCGGCTGCTGGGGCGCGCTGAACGACCCCGAGTACTGCGACTTCACCTACGCCAACATGACCGACTGGGGACGGCGCATGTTCGTCACCCCGGGCGTGATCGTCGACGGCAAACTGGTCACCAACGACCTCACCGAGATCAACCTCGGCATCCGCATCCTGCTGGGCAGCTCGTACTACGAGGACTGGGAGGGGCGGGAGCAGTTCGTCACCCACGACCCGCTCGGCAACCCGGTCGACCCGCGCCACCCGTGGAACCAGCACACCGTCCCCGCCCCGCAGAAGCGGAACTTCGACGACAAGTACAGCTGGGTGATGTCCCCCCGCTGGTTCGACGGCAAGGAGCACCTGCCGCTGGACACCGGTGGCGGCCCCCTCGCCCGGCTGTGGTCCACCGCGCTGTCCGGGCTCGTCGACGTCGGGTACGTCAAGGCGACCGGACACAGCGTCGTCATCAACCTGCCGCGTACGCTCACCAAGCCGGAGACCACCTTCGAGTGGAAGATCCCGCAGTGGTCCAACGCCCTGGAGCGCAACCGCGCCCGCACCTACTTCCAGGCGTACTCCGCCGCCGTGGCACTGCACTTCGCGGAGAAGGGCCTCGAGGAGGTACGCGCCGGACGCACCCAGACCTGGGAGAAGTTCGAGGTGCCGGAGGAGTCGATCGGCGTCGGCTTCACCGAGGCGGTGCGCGGGGTCCTCTCGCACCACCTGGTCATCCGGGACGGCAGGATCGCCAACTACCACCCGTATCCGCCGACCCCGTGGAACGCCTCGACCCGCGACACCTACGGCACTCCGGGCCCGTACGAGGACGCGGTGCAGAACACGCCGATCTTCGAGGAGAACTCCCCGGAGAACTTCAAGGGCATCGACATCATGCGCGCCGTGCGCAGCTTCGACCCGTGTCTGCCGTGCGGGGTGCACATGTACGTCGGTGACGGCCGGACGGTGAAGTCGATGCACGTGCCCACCGGCCTGAGCGGTCTGGCCGGATGAGCGGCAGGGGCGCCGGGCCGAACGCGGAGACGGCGGGCCGGATGGTCGAGGAGGTCCTCGACCGGATCGCCTCCGCCGGCGACCGCGCGGCGTGCGAGTCCGCCGAGGAACTCGTGCGCGTGCTCATGGAGTTCTACGGCGCCGCCTTCGCCCGTGCCATGGATCTGCTCAGGCACGGCCCGGACCGGCCGGCCCGCGAGGCCGTGGCAGCGCTGCTCCGTGACGAACTGGTCGGCGGCCTGCTGGTGCTGCACGGACTGCACCCGGAGGACGTCCCGGCCCGGATCGCCCACGCCCTCGACGCCCTCCCGCAGTCCGTGGAGAGCACCGGATTCGACCCGGCCACGGGCGAGTTGCGGCTGCGGCTCCTCGGCTCGGGGGGCTGCGGCTGCGGTGACTCCCGGGAGGCCGTCGAGCAGGCGGCACGTGACACGCTGGCGTGTCTCGCGCCCGAGGTGGCGGCCGTGACGGTGGAGGCGGACGCCCCCGGGCCGGTGCTGCTCCAGATCGGCTCCGGCCCGCCCGGAGCGTCCCCGTCCGCGCCGGACGGCCGCCCGCCGGCCACCACGGCGCCATGAGCGCCCACCCGCCGGGACCGGACACCCGGCGAGCCCCGGTGCGCCGGGGCCTGTCCCGGTTCACCGGGCCCCGGCCGGCCCGCGAGGAACGGTGCGAGCTGTGCGCGGCCGCGCTGCCCGACCCCGGTCACCGGCATCTCGTCGACACCGAGAACCGCGCGCTGGCCTGCGCCTGCGACCCCTGCGCACAGCTCCTCACCGGGCAGGGCGGGGACACGGGCCGGTTCCGCACCGTGCCCGGCCGCTGTCTGAGCGACTCCGCGCACGGCCTCGACGAGGCGGCCTGGGAGCGGCTGCGCATCCCCGTCGGCGTCGCCTTCTTCTTCCGCAACTCCGCCCTCGGCCGGCTGGTCGCGCTGTATCCGAGCCCGGCCGGAGCGACCGAGAGCGAACTGGAGGCGGAGTCCTGGCAGTCCGTCCTGGACGCCACCCCGCTGGCCGGGCTCCTCGAACCCGATGTGGAGGCGCTGCTGCTGCGCCGCCACGAGGGCGGCGTGGAGTGCCACTTGGTACCGATCGACATCTGCTACGAACTGGTGGGCCGTATGCGACTGCGCTGGCAGGGGTTCGACGGGGGCGCCGAGGCGCGCGCCGATCTGACGGCCTTCTTCGCCCAGGTGCGCGAGCGGGCCCGGGACATCCACGGGGGCCGGCCGTGACCGAGTTCGGCTTCGCGTGCACCGGGGTGCGCGCCGACCCGTACGCGGCGGGTCCGACGCTGGTGTTCCGGCTGCGCGTGACCGCCTCCCCGAAGGCCCGGGTGCACGCGCTGGCGCTGCGCTGCCAGCTCCGTATCGAGCCCGCCCGCCGGGGGTACGACGGCGCCGAGGCCGCGGCCCTCACCGACCTGTTCGGGGAGCGGTCCCGCTGGGGCAGCACCCTCAACCCCCTGGAGTTCGCCCAGGTCCCGGTGATGGTGCGGGGGTTCACCGGCGAGACCGAGGCCGATGTGGTGGTGCCCTGCACCTACGACATGGACATCGCCTCCTCCCGCTACTTCCACGCCCTGGCGGACGGGGAGGTGCCGCTGCGGATGCTGTTCTCCGGCACCGCCTTCACCGGAGCCGGCGGATTCCGGGTCGAGCCGGTCCCCTGGGACAAGGAGGCCGTGTTCCGGATGCCGGTGAAGACCTGGCGGGAGATGGTCGACCAGCACTTCCCCGGCTCGGGCTGGATCCGGCTGCCGAGGGACGCCATGGACGCGCTGCTCGCCTACCGGTCCCGCGAGGCGCTGCCGTCGTGGCAGGAGACCGTCGGCCGGCTGCTGGACGCGGCGGGTGAGAGGACACGATGACCACGACGACGTTCACCTCCGGGGCCGAGGCCCGCCTGGCGGTGGCCCGGCACGTCGCCGACGCCGTGCTGTTCGAGGGGTACGTGCTCTACCCGTACCGCGCGTCGGCCGCCAAGAACCGGCTGCGCTGGCAGTTCGGGGTGCTGGTGCCCCCGGCCTGGACGGCGACGGCCGCGGAGCACGACGTCCAGCGCACCGAGCTGCTGATGGAGCCCCGCCGGGGCGCCACCCTCTCGGTCGAGGTGCGCTTCCTGCACGCCCAGCGGCGTACGGTGCAGCGGGTCCTGCCGGACGGCGGTTTCCGGACCGTCGGCGAACTGCGCCTCGCGGACCGGGTGATCGTGCCGTGGGACGAGGGCCGGGAAGAACGGATCCGCCTCACCGTCCCGGTGGAGGAACTGGCGGACGCCGGCACCGTGGTCCGCTTCGGCCGGCCCGCGGGCGAGGAGACCGAGCCGGTCACGGACGACGGCGGGGCGCCCGTCGGCCGGCTGGTACGGCGCCGGGAGGCGCTGGACGGCGTCGTGCGCCTGTCGGCGAGCCCGCTGGACGGCCCGTACGCCACACAGCGGCTGAGCGTGGTGGTGGAGAACACCGGGGAGTGGCTGCCCGGCGAGGGCTCCGGCCGCGACGAGGCGCTCTCCCGCTCCCTGGTCGCCACGCACACGCTGCTGCACCTGGACGCCGGACGCTTCCTGTCCCTGACGGACCCTCCGGAGTGGGCGAAGGGCCCCACCGCCGCCTGCCGCAATCTGCACACCTGGCCCGTGCTGGCCGGCGAGCCGGACTCCCGGGACCTGGTGCTCTCCTCCCCGATCATCCTGGAGGACCATCCGGCCATCGCCCCGGAGAGCCCGGGCGCCCTGTACGACGCCACGGAGATCGACGAGATCCTCGCCCTGCGCACCGCGGCCCTCACGGACGAGGAGAAGCGCGAGGCGAGGGGCACGGACGACCGGGCGGCGGCGGTGATCGACCTCACCGAGTCGATGCCGGCCGAGGTGCTGGAGCGGCTGCACGGCGCGGTCCGCGGCCTGCGCGAGGTGACCGCGCCCGCTCCCGCGGTGCCCGGTGACGCGCGGGGAGGCCCCCTCCGGCCCGACGCGCCCTGGTGGGATCCGGGCGCGGACGCCTCGGTGGACCCGGCCCACGACCACGTCCTGGTCGACGGGCGGGAGGTGCGGGCGGGCAGCCGGGTCGTCCTGCGGCCCGGGCTGCGGCACACCGACGCCCAGGACCTGTTCCTCGCCGGGCGGCGCGCACAGGTGGAGGCGGTCCTCCACGACGTCGACGGGGGCGTGCACCTCGCGGTCACCGTCGACGACGACCCGGGCGCCGACATCCGCCGGGAACAGGGCCGCTACCTCTACTTCCAGCCCGACGAGATCGACGTGGAGGCGCTGTGACCAGCGGCGCCGCGCTCCCGCGCACCCTGGTCGCCGGGGTCGGCAACATCTTCCTCGGCGACGACGGCTTCGGCGTCGAGGCCGCCCGCGCGCTGGCCGGGGAGGCGCTTCCGGAGGCTGTCGAGGTCGCCGACATCGGCATCCGCGGCGTCCATCTGGCCTACCAGCTCCTCGACGGCTACGACACGCTCGTCGTCCTGGACGCGACGGCGCGGGGCGCGGAGCCGGGCACCCTGTACGTGATCGACGCGGCGGAGCCCGGCAGCCGGCGGCCACCGGACGCCGTCGCCCTGGACGGCCACCGCATGTCGCCCGACGCGGTGCTCGCCCTGCTCGACACCCTGTGCGCGGGCACCGGCGCGGTGCCGCCGCGGCGCACGCTGGTCGTGGGCTGCGAACCCGCCACCGTCGAGGAGGGCATCGGCCTCAGCCCGCCGGTGGCCGCGGCGGTACCCGGGGCGGTCCGCCTGGTCCGCGAACTGCTCGGCGAAGCGGTCGGCGGCGAAGCCGTCGCCCGGCCCGGCCACACCTCACTCCCACCCCTTCGGAGAGCACCATGAGCAAGCGCCTCATCGGCGGCGCCGCCGCCGTCCTCACGATGTCCGCACTGGTGGCGGTCGCCGCGAACGTCTGGCCGGACGTACGGCGTTACCTGCGCATCCGCAGCATGTGACGCCCGCCGATCGGGCTACGGGCCCGGCGCGCCGGGCCGCCGGCCGCTCCGGCCGCGCCTCTAATGGCAGCGAACCCCACCCCCGGCCCAGGACGGAGCGGCGATGCACGAGATGTCCGTCGCCCTGTCGGTCGTCGACCAGGTGGAGCGGGCCGCGCGGTCCGGCGGCGCGCCCGGGGTGCGGCGGGTCGCGGTCGACATCGGTGAACTGGCCGGGGTCGTGCCCGACTCGCTCTCCTTCTGCTTCGGACTCGCCTGCGCCGGGACGCTGCTGGAGGGCGCCGAGCTCGTCACCCGTTCCGTGCCCGCCCGGGCCCGCTGCGCACCGTGCGGGCGCGCCTGGGACACCGGGATGCCGCCGGACATGATCTGCGCGGCCTGCCGCGGGGGCGCCACCGAACTGCTCTCCGGCCGCGAACTGCGGATCTCGGAGGTGCACTGGTCCGCGCCCCCAAACGCACCCGACCCCACTCCGGTACCGCAACCCGAGGAGAGCTGACCATGTGCCGCACCGTCGACCTCCGGCAGGCCGTGCTCGCCAAGAACACGAGGGCGGCAGACGTCCTGCGCACCGAACTCACCGCCCGCGGGACGACGGTGATCAACCTCCTGTCGAGCCCCGGCAGCGGCAAGACGGCCCTGCTGGAGCGTGAGCTGCTGCTGGCGCGGGAACGCGGCGTGGCGACCGCGGCCCTCACCGCGGACCTCGCCACCGAGAACGACGCCACCCGGCTGGCCCGTTCGGGCGTCCCGGTCAAGCAGGTGCTCACCGACGGGCTGTGCCATCTGGAGGCGGACATGCTCGCCGGGCACCTGCACGACTGGCTGCCCGGCGCCACCCGGCTGCTGTTCGTGGAGAACGTGGGCAACCTGGTGTGCCCGGCCGCCTACGACCTGGGCGAGTCGCTGCGGGTCGTCCTGGCCTCGGTCACGGAGGGCGAGGACAAACCGCTCAAGTACCCCACCGCTTACGGGACGGCCCAGCTGGTGGTCGTCACCAAGTCCGACCTGGCCGGTCCGGCCGCGTTCGACGAGGCCGCCTTCCGCGCCCATGTGGAGCGGGTCAACCCCGGTGTGGAGGTGGTGCTGACGTCGGTGCGGACCGGTGAGGGCGCCGGAGTCCTGGTGGACCGGGCGCTCGGGGCGGCCGACGGGGAGACAGTCCACGCGCCGGTGATGGCGCGGGCCCGGGCGTGAGCACCGCTCCCGGCGTCCGCCCCGCGCCGCCGCCGGACGCCGGCCCCGTGCGGCGCGTCCGGGTCGTCGTCCGGGGTGTGGTGCAGGGCGTGGGCTTCCGGCCGTTCGTGTACGGGCTGGCCGGCGAGCTGCGGCTGGCGGGGCATGTGACGAACACCGGTGACGGTGTGGTGGTCGAGGTCGAGGGGGTGTCCTCGGCCGTCGACCGGTTCTGCGCGCGGGTCGCGCCCGACGCGCCGCCGCTGGCGGTGGTGGAGTCGGTGGAAACCCGCGAACTGCCCGTCACACGGGAGACCGGCTTCGGCATCGTCGCCTCCCGCTCCGACGGACCGGTGCGCACGCTCGTCGCCCCCGACACCGCGACCTGCGACGACTGTCTGGCCGAGCTCGGCGACCCCGGCGACCGGCGCCACCGCCACCCGTTCGTCACCTGCACGCACTGCGGGCCGCGCTTCACCGTCGTCACCGGTCTGCCCTACGACCGTGAGCACACCACGATGGCCGGGTTCCCGCTGTGCCCGGACTGCGACCGCGAGTACCGGGACCCCGGCGACCGCCGTTTCCACGCGCAGCCCGTGGCCTGTCCCGCGTGCGGTCCGCGGCTGCGGTTCGTCGCGGGGCCCCGCTGCCCGTCCACGGACCCCGGCGGCGACCCGGTCGGCGCGGCGGTCGCGCTGCTCGCCGCGGGCGGTGTGCTCGCCGTGAAGGGCCTCGGCGGCTATCACCTGGCCTGTGACGCCACCCGGCCGCAGGTGGTGGCCGAACTGCGGCGCCGCAAGGCCCGCGGGGACAAGCCGTTCGCGCTCATGGCCCGGGACGCCGCGGACGTCGGACATCTGGTGCGCATGGGCGCGGCGGAGCGGGAACTGCTCACGGGGCGGGTGCGGCCGGTGGTCCTGATGCGGCGGCGTCCGGATGTCCGGCCGGCCCCGGGAGCGCCCGTCCCCGCCGACGCCGTCGCGCCGGGCAGCCCCGACCTGGGTGTCATGCTGCCGTACACGCCGGTGCACCATCTGCTGCTGGGGGCGCCGGGCGCACCCCGGCTGCTGGTGATGACCAGCGGCAACGTGTCCGGGGAGCCCATCGTGACGGACGACGACGAGGCCCTGGAGCGGCTGGCGGGGCTGGCCGACGGCTGGCTGACGCACGACCGGCCCGTCCAGGTGCCGTGCGACGACTCGGTGGTCCGGGTCTGCGACGGCGAGCCGCTGGTGCTGCGCCGCTCACGCGGCTACGTGCCGCTGCCGGTCACCCTGCCGGTCGAGGTGGTGCCGGCGCTCGCGGTCGGCGGCGACCTGAAGAACGTGTTCTGTCTCGGGGAGGGCGGCCGGGCCTGGCTGTCCGCCCATGTCGGCGACATGGACGGCCTCGCGGCGCAGGAGGCGTTCGGCCGCGCCGAGCGCCATCTGGAGTCCGTGACCGGTGTGCGGCCGGCGCTGCTGGCCGCCGACGCCCATCCCGGCTACCGGTCGGGGGCGTGGGCCCGGCGGCACGCCGGGGACCGTCCCGTGCTGCGGGTCCAGCACCACCACGCGCACATCGCCTCCGTCCTCGCCGAGAACGGGGTGCCGGAGGGCGACCGGGTGATCGGGGTCGCCCTCGACGGCACGGGGCACGGGGACGACGGCGCGGTCTGGGGCGGCGAGTTCCTGCTCGCGGACTACGACGGTTTCCGGCGGTTCGCGCACCTGGCGTACGTGCCGCTGCCCGGCGGTGACGCGGCGGTGCGGCGGCCGTACCGGATGGCGCTGGCGCATCTGTACGCCGCCGGCCTCGCCCTCGACCCCGACCTGCCGTGCGCCGCCGCCTGCCCGCCGGGCGAACTCGACGTGCTGCGCGCACAGCTGACGCGGGGACTGAACTGTGTGCCGACCTCCAGCATGGGGCGTCTCTTCGACGCGGTGTCGTCCCTGGCGGGGGTGTGCCACCACGCGGGGTACGAGGCGCAGGCCGCGATCGAACTGGAGGCGGCGGCGGTGCGGGCCGGTGACGGCGAGCCCCCCGACCCGCGCTACGCCTTCCGTCTCACGGACGGGCGGGGACCGCTGGCCGCGCTGCCGGGACCGCTGCTGGCGGCGGTCGTCGAGGACGTACGGCGGCGGGTTCCCCCGGCCGTGATCGCCGCCCGCTTCCACCTGGCGGTCGCCCGGCTGGTGACGGAGGTGTGCGGGGCGGCCCGAGCGGCGGCGGGACTGCGGACGGTGGCCCTGACGGGCGGTGTGTTCTCCAACGCGCTGCTCTCCTCGGCCTGCGCCCGTGAGCTGCGCGCCGCGGGTTTCACCGTACTGCGTCACCGCGACGTCCCGCCGAACGACGGCGGGCTCGCCCTCGGCCAGCTGGTCGTGGCCGGGCGGGCGGGAGCCGGAAGCCGATGACGGGCGCGGGCGCCCCCGCCCGCGACGAGTGAGGAGATCCGCATGTGTCTGGCGGTACCCGGCAGAGTGCTGGGCGTCGAGGAACGGAACGGAACCCGGATGGCCACCGTCGATTTCGGCGGGGTGGTCAAGGAGGTGTGCCTGGAGTACCTGCCCGACCTCCAGGTCGGTGAGTACGCCATCGTGCACGTCGGCTTCGCCCTGCAGCGGCTGGACGAGGAGTCGGCCCGCCGGACGCTGGAGCTGTTCGAGAGCCTCGGCATGCTCCAGGAGGAGTTCGGCGATCCGTGGGAACAGGCCGCGCAGGCGGGCGGCGAGGAACTGAGCGGGGAGGTACGGCGGTGAAGTACGTCGAGGAATTCCAGGATCCCGAGCTGGCGGCCCGCCTGCTCGACGACATCAGGGCCACGGTGACCCGGCCGTGGGCGCTGATGGAGGTGTGCGGCGGTCAGACGCACAGCATCATCCGGCACGGCATCGATCAACTGCTGCCCGACGAGGTGGAGTTGATCCACGGGCCGGGCTGTCCGGTCTGTGTGACGCCGCTGGAGGTGATCGACAAGGCGCTGGCGATCGCCTCGCGGCCCGACGTCGTCTTCTGCTCCTTCGGTGACATGCTCCGGGTGCCGGGCACGGGCCGGGACCTGTTCCAGGTCCGCGGCGAGGGCGGTGACGTGCGGGTGGTGTACTCACCGCTGGACGCGCTGCGGATCGCGGAGGAGAACCCGGACCGTGAGGTGGTGTTCTTCGGCATCGGCTTCGAGACCACCGCGCCGCCCAACGCGATGACGGTGCACCAGGCCCGCGCACGCGGCATCCGCAACTTCAGTCTGCTGGTCTCGCACGTCCGGGTGCCCCCGGCGATCGAGGCGATCATGCAGTCCCCGGACTGCCGGGTGCAGGCGTTCCTGGCGGCCGGACACGTGTGCAGTGTGATGGGCACGGAGGAGTACCCGGCGCTCGCCGAGCGGTTCCGGGTGCCCATCGTGGTGACCGGGTTCGAGCCGCTGGACATCCTGGAGGGCGTACGGCGTACCGTGCGGCAGCTGGAGCGGGGCGAGCACACGGTCGACAACGCCTATCCGCGCGCCGTACGGGCCGGGGGCAACCCGGCCGCGCGGGCCATGCTCGACGACGTGTTCGAGGTCACCGACCGGGCGTGGCGGGGCATCGGCGTCATCCCGGACAGCGGCTGGCGGCTGTCGGCGCGCTACCGGGACTACGACGCCGAGCACCGCTTCCAGGTCGGGGACATCGCCACGCTGGAACCGGCGGAGTGCCGCAGCGGCGAGGTGCTGCAGGGGCTGCTGAAGCCGCACGAGTGCGAGGCCTTCGGGACGGCCTGCACCCCGCGCACGCCGCTGGGGGCGACCATGGTGTCCAGCGAGGGCGCCTGCGCCGCGTACTACCTGTACCGGCGGCTGGAACTGGACGTGACCGGCCCGCGGCGGCAGGAGAGCTCCGTTGTCTGACACCACCGCCGCCCCCGACATGCTCTCCTGGTCCTGCCCGGCGCCCCTGCGCGACCGGCCCCGCGTGGTGATGGGCCACGGCGGGGGCGGCGCCCTGTCCGCCGAACTGATCGAGCAGGTCGTCCTGCCGGGGCTCGGGGCGGCGGCGCCGGCCGCGCTGACCGACTCCGCCGTGGTCGAACTGGACGGCGCCCGGCTCGCGTTCTCCACCGACTCGTTCGTGGTGCGGCCGCTGTTCTTCCCCGGCGGCAGCATCGGTGACCTCGCGGTCAACGGCACGGTCAACGACCTCGCGATGAGCGGGGCCCGTGCGGCGTTCCTGTCGTGCGGCCTGATCCTGGAGGAGGGCGTCGAGATCGAGACCGTGGGCCGGGTCGCCGAGGCGCTCGGCGCGGCGGCCCGTACCGCCGGGGTGCGCGTGGTGACGGGCGACACCAAGGTCGTGGAGGCCGGCCACGGTGACGGCGTGTACATCAGCACGTCGGGCATCGGACTGGTCCCGGCCGGGGTGGACCTACGCCCGGAGCGGGTGGTGCCGGGCGATGTCGTCCTGGTGAGCGGGGCCGTCGGCGTGCACGGTGTGGCCATCCTCAGCAAGCGGGAGAACCTGGCGTTCGAGGCCGAGGTGGAGAGCGACTGCGCGCCGCTCGGCGGGCTGGTCGAGGCGATGCTGGCGGTCACCCCGGACCTGCACGTGCTGCGCGATCCGACCCGCGGGGGGCTGGCGGCCTCGCTGAACGAGATCGCCGTGGCGTCGGGGTGCGGGGTCGTCGTCCGGGAGCGTGCCGTCCCGGTGCCGCCGGCGGTGGCCGGGGCCTGCGCCATGCTGGGGCTCGACCCGATGTACGTGGCCAACGAGGGCAAGCTCGTCGCGTTCGTGCCCCGGGAGCACGCGGACGCGGTCCTGGCCGCGATGCGGGCACACCCGCTGGGCGCCGGGGCCGCCGTGATCGGTGAGGCGGTCGCGGAGCACCCCGGCATGGTCGTCGCGCGGACCGGGCTGGGCGGCACCCGGGTGGTCGACCTGCCGATGGGCGAGCAACTGCCGCGGATCTGCTGACGCGGACCGCCGCGCGCCGTCCCCGGTGGCGGGCCGCCGGGGACGGCGCGGCCTTCAAGGGCACCGGGGCGGCCGTCGAGGACACCGGGGCGGGTCAGCCGGCGGTGCGGTCCAGTATCCCGGTCACCTCCCGGCGCACCTCGTCCCGTGCCTCCACGGGGAGCGATCCCAGGCCGGTACGGCCCAGCTCCTCGAGCACCCGCTCGGCCCCGGTGTCGCAGGGCGTGGTCTCGCCGGTCACCTCGTAGCCGTCCCGGACGGCCACGTCGAGGCGGCGGCGGCCGTCGCTCCCGGCGTGCACGGCGGTGGCGACGACGAGCGGCGGCGGCCCGCCGGCTTCGCCGGGCGCCTTGTAGTAACCGCTGGCGACGGGGTCGCTCCAGCGGAGGCCGAGCAGCAGGGGGCGCTTGGCCACGACTTCGGCCAGATCCGTCTCGTAGGCGCCGTCGGGGTCCAGGACGGTCGCCCGCGCGTTCAGGACCAGTGCGGCGGGCAGCAGACAGCGCAGGGTGCTGCCCACGATGTTGCCGCCGACGGTGGCCGTCCGGCGCACGGCGCCAGTGCCGACCGTGGCGGCGGCGCGGTGCAGCACGTCCGGCACCCGGTCGTCCAGCTGGTGCAGCAGGACGGCCGCGCCCAGCTCCCCGGGCTCCAGGCGGTTGGCCTGGGGGAGCCGGCGCAGGGACATCGCCTGCTCGGGGAAGCCCTCCCGCTGCCAAAGGGCCCAGACGAGGGTGGCTCCGCCGACGGGCACCGCCCCCTCGGCCAGATACCGCTGTGCTTCGGACAGTGACGTGGGCAGACGCAACAGCACGACGCTCGACCTGCTTTCCTCGACGGGGGCGGGGAACACGGCACTCGGCGGGGCGATCACGGGCACTGCATTGTCCGTGCGGAGCCGGGGGCGCGTGCAGGGCTCACGGTTTCGCGGCGGGACGTCAGAGCAGGCGGCGGATCTCTCCGCGCACCCGGTAGAAGCCGCCGGCGGCCGGGTGCAGCGCGTCCACGACGTAGCGTGCCCCCGGCTCCCGTATCGCCCGCGGGAACTGCACGTTCCAGGAGCCGTCGTAGCCGTCGGAGACGACGTGGACGCGCATCCGGCCGTGCTGCTGGACGCACTCGACGACGACGGCGCCGGACGGCGCCTGCGCGACGGTGGCCACCGCGGTCGCCGCCGTGGCGGGCGCGTAGGTCGGCAGGGCGGCGGCGAGCTTGACGTCCCGCACCACCGGCACGGAGCCCTGCTGCGCCGCGGTGACGGCCGCCTCGCTCGCGTCCACGCACACCAGTGAACCGTCCGTGGTCACCAGGTAGAGCCGCTCGTCGCGGTACTGCATCGACAGCGCCGAGCCGCCGCCCGTGCCGAGCTTCCACAGCCGGGTGCCGTCCCGGTCGAAGCAGTAGACCGACGAGGCGGCGTCCCCGGCGAACACGAACCGCCCGCCCGGGGAGGTGGCGCACGAGTAGACGGCGCTGTCGCAGGCGTAGGTTGCCTCGACGGCGCCGGTCGCCTTCGACAGCCGCTGCACCACACGGTGTGCCGTCCCGGCGTAGACGGTGTCGTCCTCCTGCCAGCCGAACAGCACTCCGCCGCGGGTCGGGGTGTGCCACAACTCGCCGCCGCCGTCGGGTGCGTAGGCCGTGACGCCCCGGTGGTGGCCGTGGTAGACGGCGCGGTCGTCGGCGCGCACCATCCAGGCGTGCTCACCCTGGCTGCGGCGGGTCCACTGGTGCTCGTCCTCGTGGTCGATGACAGTGAGGCGGCCGGCGCGGTCCGAGACGTTCAGCACGCCCTCGTGGATGTCCAGCCAGAAGATGTCGACGTCGGCGGCGATGTCGTAGGCGGCGAACGGGAGCTTCGAGGACAGGTCGTAGACCCGGCCGTCGTCACATCCCGCGTAGATCCAGAAGTCGTCGGCGACCAGGCACTTCACTCCGTCCGGCAGGCTGAAGCGGGCCAGCACCTCGCCCTCGTGGTCCAGGGTGAAGACGTCGCCGGACTGGTTGCCGACCCAGCAGCGGTCGTCGTCGACGTGGATGCCGAACGCCGAGGAGCCGGTGCCGAATCGCCACAGCACGGGCGCCACGGCGCGCGCGGTGGACGGCGCGGACGTCACCTGACGGCGGGTCACCGAGCGCGGCGCCCGCTGCCCCCGCACCGCGGGCGCGTAGCCCTTGCGGACCTTCTCCCCCACCTTCTT
This sequence comes from Streptomyces fungicidicus, assembly GCF_003665435.1. NCBI lineage: Bacteria > Bacillati > Actinomycetota > Actinomycetes > Kitasatosporales > Streptomycetaceae > Streptomyces > Streptomyces fungicidicus. Next base: position 599,355 of record NZ_CP023408.1, on the reverse strand, counting down.
CGCCGCGGCGGCCTGTGCCTTCGCCGCGGAGGGGAACGTCGTCGTCTGGGTCTGGCCCCCCGCGCCGATCCGGCCGTAGCGGACCGTCACCGTCACCGCGTCGACGGTCACTTCGTAGAACTTGTGAGCGCCCTCGCCCTCCTGCGAAAGCTCCAGATACGTCGTCGACACCGCGGACCCGGCAGACATGGCGAACCCCTTCCCGGACGGAACCCGCGGCCGCTCCGCCGGGTCCTACTGATCGAACCGTAGGCGCAGCCACTGACAATGGGGTCGGTCGCTCCCCGCCATCTCTCGGCCGCCCCGGACGAACGAACGGACACATGAACGCCACCACGCTTCTGGACGTCCTGCTGGACGCCGCCCGCCGCGCCCCCGACCAGGTGGTCGTCCACGTCCGTGGGGACGGCCGGGAAGTCCCCGTCACCTTCGCCATGCTGCTGGAGGAGTCCCTGCGCGTGGCGGGCGGCTACCGCGACGCGGGAGTCGGGCCCGGCACCCCCGTGCCGGTGGTCGCGGACCGGGGCGAGGACTTCCAGGCGCTGTTCTGGGGCGCGCTCGCGGCCGGTCTGGTGCCGGTGCCGCTGGCGCCCGACGTGCGGCGGGTGCGCGCCGTGTGGGAGCACCTCGGCCGTCCGCCGGTCGCGGTGGACGCGGCCTGCGCGGACGTCGCCGGTCAACTCGGGGAGGACTGCGCCGTGTTGCGGCTCGACGTGCTGCGCGGGTCCGCCGCCGTCGGGGCGCCCGCCGTGGTCGGCCCGGACGACCTGGCGTTCCTGCAGTTCTCCTCCGGAAGCACCGGGGCGCCCAAGGGCGTGGAGCTGACCCACTCCGCCGTGCTGGCCAATCTGCGGCAGCTGACCGCGGCGGCCGCGCTCACGGACCGGGACGTGGTGGTCAGCTGGATGCCGTACTTCCACGACATGGGGCTCATCGGCACCCATCTGGCGCCGCTCGCCGCGCGGGCCAAGCAGGTGAGGATCGGCCCGCTGACGTTCGCGAGAAACCCCCGGCTGTGGGTCGAGGTGGCGGCCGCGCACCGGGCCACACTGCTGTCCGCCGCCAACTTCGCGCTGGCGCTGACCGTCCGCCGGGTGCCCGAGGAGGTGTTCGCCGGGCTCGACCTGAGCACGGTACGGCTGCTCCTGGTGGGCGCCGAGCCGATCTCCGCGACGGTGTGGCGGGACTTCGCCGCCCGGACCCGGCCCTCCGGCCTGGCCCCCCGGGCGGCGACGCCCGTGTACGGACTGGCCGAGGCGACCCTGGCCGTGACCTTCCCGCCGCCGGGCGAGGTGGCCGTGCCCGTGGCGCTGGAACGTTCCGCGCTCAGCCGCGGGCGGGCGGTGGAGACCGAACCGGGCGATGACGTCGTGGAGTTGATGGACGTGGGGCGGCCGGTGCCCGGCTGCGAGGTGCGGATCACCGATGACGGCGGCCGCCCGCTGGGCGACCGGCGGGTGGGTCACATAGAGGTGCGGGGTCCGCAGGTGGCCCGCGGCTACCACGGTCTGCCGGAGGCGACGGCCGCCTCCTTCACCGGCGGCTGGCTGCGCACCGGTGATCTGGGCTTCCTCAGGGACGGCCGGCTGTGTGTCAGCGGCCGGCACAAGGACGTGCTCTTCGTCAACGGCCGCACGTTCCACGCCCCGGACATGGAGGAGGTCGCGGCGGGCACCCCGGGCGTGCCGTCCGGCACGACCGCGGTGATCGGGTCGCCTGATCCGGTGACGGGCGGCGAGCGGGTGGTGGTGTTCGTCGCCTGGCCCCGGCCGCCGCGCTCCGCGGCCGGGGTGCTGGACCGGGTCGCGGGCCGGGTCCGGGCGGCGCTGGGCCACGACGACGTACGGGTGTTCGCGCTGCCGCCGTCCGCCTTCCCGCGGACGACCAGCGGCAAGGTGCAGCGGCAGCGGATGCGGTCACGGTACGAGGCGGGGGCGTACCGCCCCACGGCGTCCTCGGGTGCGGGGACGGGCGCGGCCGGCCGGGAGACGCCGCAGCGGTCCGGGGAACCGGTGCCGGTGCCCCGCTCCCGTGCGCACGTGCGGGGCGTGGTGCGGGAGGCTTGGGCGAAGGTGCTGGGGGTGCCGGAGCCGTCGTTCGGGGACCGGGACCGGTTCGCCGGGCTGGGCGGCGGCTCGCTCAAGGCGATGGAGGTACTCGCCGAGCTGGAACGGGCGCTGGACGTGACGCTCGGGCCGGCCGTGATGCGCGACGACACCGTGGCCGCTCTCACCGATCACCTCCTGGCCGCGCTGGAGGGCACGGCGGGGAGACCGGAGCCCCGGGCCGCGGACGGCGCTCCGCCGTCTCCGCGGGGACCGGGGACGGCCGTGGTGGGGATGGCGTGCCGGTTCCCCGGAGCCGGGACGCCGGAGGAGTTCTGGGAGCTGCTCACGGCCGGCCGTGACGCCGTGACGGCGGCGCCCGCGGGGCGCTGGAGCACGGACGGGACGGCGGAGGACGGACGCTGGGGCGCGTTCCTGGACGACCCCGCGGCCTTCGACGCCGGGCACTTCGGGATAGGCGCCGAGGAGGCACGCGCCCTCGACCCGCAAGCGCGTGTCTTCCTCGAACTCGCCCACGAGGCGCTGGAACGCGCCGGTTACGCCGGGCCGCGCCGCCGCGGCCTGCGGATCGGCGTCTTCGCCGCCGTCGGAGACAGCGGCTACCGGCAGGTCCTCGCCGACGCGGCGCCCGGCGGCGCGCCGCCCGCCGAGGCGGCCCTGACCGGCAACCTTCCCAACCTGGTCGCCGCCCGCGTGGCGCACTGCCTGGACCTGGACGGCCCGGCGCTGGCCGTGGACACCGCCTGCTCCTCCGGTCTGGTGGCCCTGCACCTGGCCCGGCGCAGCCTCGCGGACGGCGAGTGCGACCTCGCCGTCGTCGGCGGCGTCAACCTGCATCTCACCCCGGCCGCGCACCGGTCGCTGGAGGCGGCGCGGGCCCTCTCCCCCACCGGACGCAGCCGTGCCTTCGGCGCGGCGGCCGACGGGTTCGTGCCCGGCGAGGGCGGGGCTGCCCTCGTCGTGCGGCCCCTGGCCGCCGCACGACGGGACGACGACACGGTGCTGGCCGTGGTGCGCGGCACCGCCGTCAACAACGACGGGACGTCGCTGAGTCTGCTGGCGCCCAACCCGCTGCGCCAGCGGGAGGTGATCGGCCGGGCCCACCGGGACTGCGGCGTCGACCCGGGGTCGGTGACCTACGTCGAGGCGCACGGCACCGGCACGGCCGTCGGCGACCCGATAGAACTGCGGTCCCTCGCGCACGCCTTCCCGCCCCTCCCGGACGGCCGGCCCCGGCTGCTCGGCTCGGTGAAGACCAACATCGGTCACCTGCTGAACGCGGCGGCGCTGCCCTCGCTGGTGAAGGTCGTGCTGGCCCTGGGACACGGCCGGCTGCCCGCTTCCCTGCATCACACGCCGCCTTCGCCCGCGGTGGCGGAGTCCGGGTTCGCCCTGGTCACCGAGGTGACCGACTGGGAGTCGGCCGGGCCGCGCAGGGCGGGCGTCAACGCCTTCGGCTTCGGCGGCACCAACGCGCACGCCGTCCTGGAGGAGGCCCCGCCCGCCCCCGTGACCGTACCGCGCCGGGTGGTCGGCGGTCCCCGTCTGCTGACCCTCTCGGCGGGCAGCGCGGAGGGGCTGCGGGCGTGGGCGGCGCGGCTCGCGGAGCACCTCGGCGAGCATCCGGAGCTCGACGAGGCCGACGTGTGCGCCGCGGCCGCCGCGGCACGGGACGAGCGGCCCCACCGCCTGGCGGTCGTGGCCGACGGCGACCTGCGGGAGCGGCTCGCCGCGGCCTGCGCCACGGGGCGGGGCGCGGTCACCGGGACGGTCACGCACCGCCCCCGGACCGTCTTCGTCCTGCCCGGTCAGGGCGGGCTGCGTCCGGGGCCGGGCCGGGCGCTGTACGCCACGGCACCGGTGTACCGCGCCACGATCGACGAGGCGTCGGCGGCGGCCGGGAGGATCAACGGGCGGGAGCTGGCGGACTGGTGCGCCGACGAGGGGGCGTCCGAGGACGACCTCGCCGCCACGGAGGTGGCGCAGCCGCTGCTGGTCGCGCACGGGGTCGCGCTCGCCCGTCAGCTGACCGCCTGGGGCGTACGGCCCGACGCGTTCGTCGGGCACAGCGTCGGCGAACTGGCGGCCGCCTGCGCCGGCGGGACGCTGTCGCTGCGCGAGGCGGTGACCTTCGCGGCGGAACGGGGACGGCTGATGGGCGCGTCGACCGCGCCGGGCGCCATGGCGGCCGTGCGGGGCGCGTCGGAGCGGGAGGTGACCGCCCTGGTCGAAGCCGCCGGCGGTGACCTCGCGGTCGCGGCGTACAACGGCCCCGGCCGGACGGTGATCTCCGGCACCCCGGACGCGGTCCGGGAAGCGACGCGCCGGCTCGTCCGGCTGGGCGCGGCGGTCGGCCCGCTGCGGGTGTCGCGCGCCTTCCACTCCCCGCTGATGGAGCCGGTCGCGCGGGCCCTGGCGGACGCGGCGCGCGCACTGGACCCGAAGGCGCCCACGACGCCGGTGATGAGCACGCTCACCGCCGCGTGGCACCCGCCGATGGACCCCGACCACCTGCGCGAACACGCCCTGCGGCCGGTGCTGTTCGGCCGGGCGGTGGAGCGTCTCGTGGAGGAGGGCTACGACACGTTCGTCGAGCTCGGCCCGATCCGCGCCGCCGCGGCGGCCGGCGGCCCCTTCACGGTCCCGGCGCCCGCCGCACCAGGCGGGGCACGCGAGTTGCTGGAGACGGTGGCCCGGCTGTGGGCGCGCGGCGTACCCGTGCACCGCGCGGCCCCCGGCGAAGACCACCGACGGGTACCGCTGCCCCCTTACCCGTACCAGCGGCGCGCGTACTGGCCCGAACCCGCTCCGCACGCCCTGCTGCACGACGTGGTGTGGCGGCCGGCGCCCTCGCCCGGACGGGCCGGGGACGGCGTCGTGGTGACCGGCGCGGATCCGGCGGCGGCACGCCGGCTGGCGCACCGGCTCACCGCGCACGGCGTACCCGCGGTCACGGCGTCGGACGACGCCGGGTCCCCGGAAACCGTCGTCCTGCTCGGCGACGCGACCCGGCCGGACACGGCGGAGGACCTCGGCAGGCACCAGCGGGAAGCCGTCACGGCGATGCGCGACGCCCTCGCGCTCCTCGACCGCACCGGCGCCCGGCGGCTCGTGGTGGTGACCGAGGACGCGCACGTCACGGGCCGGACCGGGGAACGTCCGAACCCGGCGCAGGCGGTCCTCGGCGGCCTGGCCCTGGCCGTCCCCCGGGAATCACCGGGGGTGACCGCCAACTGGGTGGACCTGTCCTCCCTCGACGACCCGGACGAGCGGCTGCGGGCGCTGGCCGCCGAGACGGCGGCACCGCAGGCGGAGGGCGCCCTCGCCCGGCGGGCCGGGCAACGCCTGCTGCGGGTGGTCGTGCCGCGGACCGCGGGAGCGGCACCGGGCGCGGACCCGCTGCCCGCCGACGGCACGTACCTGATCACGGGCGGCGCCGGAGGCATCGGCTCGGCCCTGGCCCGGGACCTCGCCGCCCGGGGCCGTCCCACCCTCGTCCTGGCGGGACGCTCCCCGCAGCCGCCCCAGGGGCTCCTGGAGCAGCTCGCCGCTCTCGGCGCCGACGCCCGTCATGTCCCGGCCGACCTCACCGCGCCGCAGGACGTCGAGCGGCTCGTCGCCGGGCTGCCGCCGCTGGACGCCGTCTTCCACGCGGCCGGAGTCGCCCGGCCCGGCACCCTGCGCGGGACGGACGTACCGGAGACGGTGGACGCGCTGGGCGCGAAGACGCTCGGCACGGTCCTGCTGGCCGAGGCGCTGAACCGGCACGGACAGCGCCCCGGGGTGTGCGTGGCGTTCTCGTCGGTGTCGTCGGTGCTTTCCGGACTGGCCGGCGCACTGGGCGCGTACGCGGCGGCCAACGCCTTCCTCGACTCCTTCGCCGGGGCCGAGCGGGCGGCCGGCCGGCCGTGGCTGTCGGTGAACCTCGGCCCGTTCCGCGACACGGGCCTGGCCGCCGGAGGCGCAGCCGCCGTCGCGAGCGGCGCGGGCAGGCCCCTCGCCACGGGGCCCGCGCTGGCGGCACTGCGGTCCGCGTGCGGGGTGGACGTGGCACAGCTGGTCCTCGCCGATACGGAGCCCGCGGCCCCGCCGGCCGCCGTTCCCCCCACGGCCGGCGTCCCGTCCCGGGCCGTCGAGCGGCCCCACGGTCCGGCGGCGCCGGCCCCTGCCCCGTCCGGCACGGCCGCCGTGCTGCGGGAGCTGCTGGCGGGGGCGCTGGACGTCCCGGAGGCGTCGGTCGACGACGACACGCCGTTCCTGACCCTCGGTCTGGACTCCCTGGGCGCCGTCGACCTCGTCAAGCGGCTGGAGCGGACGCTCGGGCGGGACCTGCCCACCACGCTCTTCTTCGAGCACCGGACGGTGCGCGAACTCGCCGCCCACCTCGACGGCGGGGCACCGGAAGGCCCGGACGGAGCGCCCTTCCCGCTGACGCCCGTCCAGCTGGCGCTGTACACCAGCGGCCGGCTCCACCCGGACGTCCCGGCGCGCGGCCATCTGCGGCTGACGGTCCGCGGGCCGCTCGACACCGGTCTCCTCGGCCGGGCGCTGTCGTCGCTGGCCGAACGGCACGGGATGCTGCGGCTGCGGGTGGCGGAGACCGGCGGGGAGCCGGTCCAGCGGGTGGCTGCGCCCGTTCCGGTGACGGACTGGTACGAGGTGCTCGACTGCGCCGCCGAGGACGTCGCCGATGTCGAATCGGCGGTCTGCAACCGGCCCTTCGACCTGACGGCGGAGCCGCCGGTGCGCGCCGTGCTGCTGCGCCACGAGCCGGGACTCGCCCAGCTGCTGCTGGTCGTGCACCATGCGGCGGCCGACGGATACAGCCTCAGCGTCCTCGCCGAGGAGCTGTGGGCCGCGTACACCGCGCTGTGGCACGGGGAGCCCGCGGCGGGGGCGCCGGCCCCCGACTTCGCGCGGTACACGGCGAGCACCCGGCGCTCCGGCGTGCCGGACGCCGTACGACGTCACTGGGCGGAGCGTCTCGCCGGGCGCGGTGAACCCCCGCGGCTGCCCTACGACGGTGATCCGGACGCGCCCGCGAGCGGACCGATCGTGCAGCATCACGGCGCACTCGACGCGGAGTCGGCCGCCGGGCTGGAACGGCTGGCCGCCGCGCACGGCGTGTCCCTGTTCCATCTGCTGCTCGCCGCGTACGCGCGCTGTCTGGCGCGGTGGACGGGCCGCCCGGACGTCGCGGTCAACGTGGCCAGGGCCGGCCGCGACGACCGCTTCGACGGTGTCGAGCGACTCGTCGGGCCGCTCGCCGACACCCTTCCCCTGCTGTGCGAGGTGACCGGCGACGAGCCGGCGGTGGCGCTGGCGGAGCGGTTGCGGCGGCTGTGGCTGGAGAGCGAGCGGCACGCAGGGGTGAGCAGCCTGGACCTGGCCCGGATGCTGCCCGGCACCGGTGCCGGCCCCCGCACGGTGAGCCCCGCGGGCTTCAGCTTCGCCCGCTTCCCGGCCGCCTCGGCCGCCGGCTGTCCCGTGGAGGTGCGGGCGACCGCGGCCGGCACCGGGTCGGCCGCGACCCGGCTGACGCTGCTGTGCTGGGCGGACGGTCCGGTGCTGCGCATGTCGTGGAACTATCCGGCCCCACTGTTCGATTCGGCGACCGTGGCGCGTCTGGACGAGGAGTTCCGCGCGGAACTGGCCGCCCTCGCGCCCCCGCCGGCCGGCCCGGCGCCGTCCCCGCGAACAGGCGGTGCCGGCTCCCTGGTCGACCGGCTGCTCGAAACCTTCCGCACGCGCTCCGGTGCGACAGCCGTCGACGCCGGGGAGGCGTCCCTCACCTACGGGGCGCTCGACCGCGCCTCCGCCGCCCTCGCGGCGCGGCTGCGCGCGCACGGCGTCCGCCGGGGCGACCTGGTCGGGCTGCTCACCGAACCCGGCCCGGACACGGTGGTGGGCGTGGTGGGCGTCCTGCGCGCCGGCGCCGGCTGGGTCCCGCTGGACCCGGAGCACCCCCGCGCCCGGCTCGACGGTCAGCTGGCCCGTACCGGCGCCGCCGTGGTGGTGTGCCACTCCCCCACCCGGCACCTCGCGGACGCCCTGACCGGCGTACGGGCGGTGGCGGCCGACAGCCCGCAGGACGACGGCGGTACCACCGGCCCGTCCGTGCCCGTCTCCGTGCACTCCGCGGCCGAGGCGATCGCGTACGTCATCTTCACCTCGGGGTCGACCGGACGCCCGAAGGCGGTTCCCGTCACCCACCGGGCGATGGAGAACTACCTCGACTGGGCGGTCGGCACCTTCGGTTACGGCGCGGGCGACCGGCTCGCGCAGACCGCGTCGCCGTGCTTCGACGCCTCGGTGCGCCAGTTGCTCGCGCCGCTGCTGGCCGGCGGCACGGTGGTGACCGTGCCCAGGCCGCTGCTGCGCGACCCGGAGCTGCTGCTGGCGCACATGGAGCGGACGCGGGTGACCGTGTGGAGTTCCGTTCCGACGCTGTGGGAGCAGCTGCTGTCCGCCGCCGAGGCGCGGGCCGCACGGGGCGGGGATCCGGTGGACCTGTCGGCGCTGCGCTGGGTGCACGTCGGCGGTGAGGCACTGCCGGTGGACCATGTGCGCCGCTGGTTCGACCTGTTCGGGAGCGGCACGCGGATCGCGAACCTGTACGGACCGACCGAGGCGACGATCAACGCCACCTGCCACATCATCGACTCCCGCCCCGGGGACGAGGTGCGGCGGCTGCCGATCGGGCTCCCCGCCGCCGGCGCCCTGCTGGAGGTCATCGGTGCCGACGGCTCCGTGTGCGGGGCGGGCGAGACCGGCGAACTGCTCATCGCGGGCACCGGTCTTACCCCCGGCTATCTGGGCGAACCGGAGCTGACCGCAGGGGCGTTCACGCTCCGCGAGGGGCGGCGCTGGTACCGCAGCGGGGACCGGGTGCGCCGGTCGGCGGACGGCGTCCTGGAGTTCCTGGGCCGGATCGACGACCAGGTGAAGATCCGCGGGAACCGGGTGGAGCCGGGGGAGGTCGAGGCGGCGCTCCAGACCTGCCCGGGTGTCGCGCGGGCCGTGGTGCTCGCGCACGAGGGGCGGCTGCTGGCCTTCGTCACCACCCGGGCCGGGGCCGTACGGCCGGCGGCCGGGGAGCTGCGCCGGCGGCTGGCCGGGCTGCTGCCGGCGTACATGGTCCCGGCGCGGATCACGTTCGTCGACGCGCTGCCGCTGACCGGGACCGGCAAGGTCGACCGGACGGCGCTGCCGGTGGACACCGGGGGCGTCCCCGGCGTTCCGGCCGGTGAGGCGGGGAGGACTCCCCCCGCGACGGCGACCGAGCGGCGGCTGGCGGCGGTCTGGCGCGAGGTGCTGCGGGTGGCCTCCGTCTGCCGGGAGGACGACTTCTTCGAGCTGGGCGGCGACTCACTGCTCGTGCTGCAGGTGTTCGCCCGGCTCGACGACCGGGCGGGACCGCTGCCCCGGCCAACGGTGATCTACCGTCACCGCACCCTCGCCGCGCTCGCCGAGGCCGTGGACGCCGCCGCGGCGGACCCCGGCCCCGCGGGGGCGGCCGCCGCCGCTCCGCCCGCTGTGGACGGTGTCAGGGACGGGGTGGAGGAAGAGGTGCGGGACGCCGTCGGGGACGGCGCCGAGGGCCCGTTCCCCGTCACCCCCGGCCAGCGCGGCTTCCTCCTCGCCGAGGCGCTCTCACCGGGCGGCGGGACGTGGCTGGCCCGGCTTCGGCTCACCGGGCCGCTGGATCCCGGCCTCTTCCAGCGGGCGGTGGACCTGCTGGTGGAGCGTCACGGCATGCTGCGCACCGTCTTCCCGGCCGGCGCCCGGCCACCCGTCCAGCAGGAGCTGCCCCGGTCGCTGCGGCTGCCGGTCGACTTCGAGAAGGCCGCCGGCCCCGCCGAGGTGGACGCACACGCCGCGGCCGAGGCGGAGCGGCGCCTGGAGCCCTGGGCGTGGCCCCTGCTGCGTCTGCGGGTGCTCACCCTGGCCCCGCACGACCACGTCCTGCTGGTGCACGCGCACCATCTCATCGGCGACGGATACAGCTCGGCCCTGCTGATACGGGAACTCACCGAGACCTACGACCGGTTGGCCGGTGGTGCCGCGCCCGCGACGCCGGGGCCGCGGAGCCGCTTCCGGGACCACGCCCTGGCGCGGGCCGGTTCCGGCACCGGCACCCCCGCCACGGTGGAGCGGGTGGCCCGGGCCGCCCGGCTGAGCGCTCCGTACCGGCCGCCGGTGCTGCGTACCGCCGCGGACGGCGACGCCGGGTTCGGGTCGGTGGAGTTCACGCTCGACGCGGAGGTGACGGCGGCGCTGCGGACGGTCGCCTCCCGCGCGGGGACGACGCTGTACGCGCCGCTGCTGACCGCCTACTACCAGGAGCTGGCGGCGGTGACGGGCAGTCCCGATCTGGTCGTGGGCCTCGCGGTGAGCGGACGGGACCAGACGCTGCCCGACGCGCACCTGGTCTTCGGCCCGTTCGCCACCGCGGTGCCGGTGCGGCCGGCCGGGGCGGCCGACGAGCCCCTCACGGACGGGGAGTTCACGGACGCGCTGCGCCGGGTCGCGGCCGAGGCGGAGGAGGCGCGCGCCCATGAGGACGTGGTGCCGCGGCACGCCGACGGTCTGCCGATGACGTCGCAGTTCTTCTTCACCCACCTCGACTTCGCCGCGCTCGCCCCGCGGGGCGACGGCGCACTGAGGGTGTCGTGGGAGGACGGGGACAGCACCTTCCTGCCGCCGTCGTCCGCGACGGACCTGTTCCTGGCGGTACGGCCGGCCGGCGGCGGGCTGCGGGTCACGGTCCGCGGCTCCGCCGCCGCGTTCTCGCCGGACTCGCTGGACGACTTCGCCCGCGCGGTGCGCGGCCGTCTGGTGCGGGCGGCGGAGAGCCCGCGGATCGTGGTGCCGCCGCCGAGGAGGCGGCGGGAGACGATGGACGCGGCCCTCGTGGGCTATCTGCCCGCTCCGGCCCATCTGGCGCGGCTGGCCGGGATGCCCGAGTCCGCACTGCCCCGGGCCGAGGTGCGGGAGCTGCTGTTCCCCGACGGCCGTCCGCGGCTGCTGGAGACGGTGCGGACACCGCTGGGCCGGTCGGGCTTCGTGTGCGTGCCGCTCTTCGCCGACGAACTCGGGCGGGGCAACGGTCTGGTGGAGCACACCGCCCGCGCGGTGTCGCTGGCGGCTTCGCTGGGCGCGCGCTGTGTGTCCCTGGCCGGGATGATCCCCTCGCTCACCGGGTACGGCTTCGACGTGCTGCGTCACCGGCAGTACCCGGCGGCCGTGACGACGGGGCACGCGGCGACGGTGGTGTCGGTGGTGAAGACCGTGCACGCCGCGCTCGAGGCGACGGGGCGGGACCTCGCGGAGCTGGAGGTGGCGTTCGCGGGCCTCGGGTCGATCGGGGCGTCGTCGCTCGAACTGCTGCTGTCGCTGGCCGCCCGCCCGCCACGGCGGCTGCTGCTGTGCGATGTGCGCGGCAGCGCGCCCCGGCTGGCGGAACTCGGACGCCGGCTGCGGGAGCGGGGGCTGGCCGGCGAGGTGGAGATCGCCGAGGCGCAGCGGATGCTGCCGGACGCCGTCCACCGGGCGGATCTGCTGGTGACGGCGGTGAGCGGGGCGACGGCGGTGCTCGACGTGGACCGGCTGCGGCCGGGTGCCGTGGTGGTCGACGACTCGTTCCCGCACTGCTTCGACACCGGACGGGCCCTCGCCCGGATGCGGGAGCGCGGGGACGTCCTGGTCCTGGGCGGCGGGCTGCTGCACGTCGGCCGTACCGACCGGGAGGCCGCCGCCGACCTCCCGGCCGCGGCGGCGGCCGGCCATCTCGCCCAGCCCTGGATCGACGGAACCCTGGCCTCCTGCCGCGCCGAATCGCTGCTGCGGGCCGCCGACGCCCGGCTGCCGCTGGTGCACGGGCTGGTGGACGCGGCGGTGGCACGGGCGCACTGGAACGCGGTGGAGGAGGCAGGGATCACGGCGGCGCCGCTGCACCTGCTCGGTCACACCGTCGCCCCCGCAGCGGGCGCCGGTGGGACCGAGCCGCCGTCAGACGCCGAATTCCGTCGGTGACAGGCCGAGGGCCGAGCAGGCGTCGCGGACGGCGTACTGCTCGGCCGGCTCGAAGCTGCCGTCGGCCCCGGCGACGACGATGCCGGTCTGCACGACGGCCCGCGCCTCGACCGGCTTCTTCGCCGCCTTGGCGATGTCCTCGAGGGCCCGGGCCTTGCCCTGCTCGAAGTTGGCCGTGAGCCGGTCCACGTGCTCATTGAACCGCTTGCGGAGCTGGTCGGCCGGGAAGTTCTGCAGCACCTCGTTCGAGACGATCAGTTCCTCCACGCGCTGCCGCTCGGCCGGGTCGACCCGGCCGTCGGCCGCGGCCACCAGCGCGCACATCGCCATGCTGGCGTCGCGGTAGGCGCCGCTCTTGAGCTCCGCCTTGGCCGACGCGAGCTGGGACTTGAACAGTCCCATCAGCTGGTTCTTGGAGCCGCCGGAGGAGGACGGGCCCTGTCCCTGCTGGTGGCCACCGCCGCTCCCGGTGCGTGCGCCCTGGGACTGCTGGAGGGTCTTGGCCTGTTCCTTGAGCCGGTCCCACATCGCCACTTGGTGCCACCTCTTCTGTCGCTGTCGCTGTCGCGGTTCGTCCGGTCAAACGGACACCGTGGCGGCCAGGTTCCCCGATGGCAAAAGAAAGGCAAAATCGGCTCAGCTGCCGATCGGATCACAGGTTTAACCCCCCGCGGGACGGGTGAGGCGGCTGGGATGTCGTCGCCCCGCGTCCCCGCCGCCGCCTCCCCAGCCAGACCTCTCGCCGCGTCGCGCCCCGCCGGGGCCGACGACGCGACCGGGCCGGAGCGGGAGGCGCCCGCCGGCGGCGACGACGTCTCCCGGCGGGCGCCACGTCGTGACGCGTTCTTCGACAACGCCAAGTACCTGGCGATCGTGCTGGTCGCGGTGGGGCACGCCTGGGAGCCGCTGCGCGACGGCAGCCGGGCCGTCAGCGCGCTGTACCTGCTGGTCTACGCGTTCCACATGCCCGCGTTCATCGTCCTCGCCGGGTACCACTCGCGCGGTTTCGACGGCAGCCCGGAGCGGGTCAAGCGGCTGGTCACCGGCGTCGCGCTGCCGTACGTCGTGTTCGAGACGGCCTACACCTTCTTCACCCGGTGGACGGACGGCGTGCCCGACCGCCCCGTCACTCTGCTGGAGCCGCTGTACCTGACCTGGTTCCTGGCCGCGCTGTTCGTCTGGCGGCTCACCACGCCGCTGTGGAAGCTCGTGCGGTGGCCGGTTCCGCTCGCGCTCGTCGTCGCCATGCTGGCGACCGTGTCCCCCTCGCTCGGCGAGGACCTGGACATACAGCGCACCCTGCAGTTCCTGCCGTACTTCGTGCTCGGTCTCTGCCTGCGCTCCGAGCACTTCCGGATGGTGCGCCGCCGCCGGGTGCGGGTGCTGGCCGTACCGGTGTTCGCCGGTGCGCTGGCCCTGGCGTACTGGGCGGTCCCCCGGGTGACGTCCGGCTGGCTCTACCACCGCGACAGCGCACAGGAGTTGTCCGCGCCCGCCTGGTACGGCCCCCTGATGACGCTGCTGCTGTTCGGCTGCGCGCTGGTCCTCGTCGCCTGTTTCCTGGCCTGGGTGCCGGGCCGGCGCACCTGGTTCACGGCCCTCGGCGCGGCCACGATGTACGGCTACCTGCTGCACGGTTTCGTCGCGCAGGTCAGCAAGTACTGGGGCTGGTACGACCCGGAGTGGCTGTACCGCCCGCTCGGCGAGATCACCGTCACCGTGGTCGCCGCCGTGATCGTGACGGTGCTGTGCACGGCGCCGGTGAGGCGGGTCTTCCACTGGGCGGTCGAGCCGAAGCCGCACTGGGCGTTCAGGCGCTGACCGGGGGACGATCGGCCGCCGCCCGGACGGTCGCCGACGCCCCCGCTCGCCGGGCTCGGCGAGCGGGGGCGCCTCACGGGTTCAGCCCACGGTCCACTTCTGGTTGGCGCCGCCCGAGCAGGTCCAGATCTGCAGGCGGGTGGCGTTGGCGGAGTTGTTGCCGGTCACGTCCAGGCACTTGTCGGCCTGCGGGTTGACGATGTCGCGCGCCCCGGTGACGACCCACTTCTGGGCGGCGGTGCCGTTGCAGTCCCACAGCTGTACGGGGGTGCCGTCGGCCGTGCCGCCGGAGGCGACGTCCAGGCACTTGCCGAGGGCGCGGAGGGTGCCGTCGCCGCCCACGGTCCAGTTCTGGGCGGCGGTGCCGTTGCAGTCGTAGAGCTGTACGGGCGTGCCGTTGGCGGTGTTGGCGCCCGCGACGTCGACGCACTTGCCGGCCAGGCCGCGGATCGCGCCGCCCGTCGAGGAGTCGCTCGTCGTCACCGACACGTGGTCCACCAGGAGTTGCTGGGGGAAGACGGTGGAGCCGTCCGGGTCGCCCGGCCAGTAGCCGCCCACCGCGAGGTTGAGGATCAGGAAGTACGGCTTGTTGAACACCCACTGCTTCCCGCCGAGGTCGGCGGGGGTGCGCCGCTGGTAGACGTTCCCGTCCACGGACCAGGTGATCGAGTCGGGGGCCCAGTCGACGGCGAAGGTGTGGAAGGCGTCGGCGAAGGCCTGGCCGCCGGGCAGCGTGTAGCCGGCGCCGATGCCGCCGGAGCCGGAGTAGCCGGGGCCGTGGAGGGTGCCGTGCACCGTGGAGGGTTCGAAGCCGACGTTCTCCATGATGTCGATCTCGCCCGAGTCCGGCCAGTTGACCGGAGTGCCCAGCATCCAGAACGCGGGCCACATGCCCTGTCCGCGCGGCACCTTCATCCGGGCCTCGACGTGCCCGTACTGCGCGGTGAACTTGCCCGAGGTGTTGAGCCGTGCCGAGGTGTACTGGCAGGTTCCGTACCAGCACTGGTAGTTGGCCGGGTTCTCCTTGCGGGCCGTGATCACCAGATGGCCCTGGCCGTCCAGGGCGGCGTTCTTGTTGCCGGACGTGTAGTACTGCCGCTCGTGGTTGTTGACGTTGTCGCCGGTCTCGATCTGCCACTTCGAGGAGTCGACGGCGGCGCCCGCGGGGCCGTCGAAGGTGTCCGAGAAGGTCACGGCCGCCGCGGCGGTGGCGTCCGCCGGTTCCGCCTTCGCGGTGCCGGCCGCGGCGGACGCGACCAGCGCGGCCGACACGGCGGCGATCAGCCATCTGCGGAGTCTGCGCGGAGAGGACATGGCTCTCCCTTTCCGTACGGCGACCCGGTGTGCGGGTGCGCCGACCGAGGTTGTGGGGGGCAAGTAGGTGCAACCACTTGATTTAAGAAGTGAGATAAGAGGGCGTCAAGACCCTGGTACGTACCAGGATTCGACGGCCGGGACTCAGGCCGGGGCAGAGCCCCGGTTCACGCCGTCGTGCCCCGGGAGGTCCGGTGTGCGCAGCCGGGGTCGTGCGACGTCGCACACGAGGTCCACCAGCGTTCGCAGCACGCCGCCTCCACCTCGGCCCGCGCGAGCGCGGCGGCCGCCGCGTCGCGCCACGCCGCGCGACGGCCCTCCCGTTCCCGGAGGACGGCGACGGTGCGGCGCTCGTCGGCGACGACGGTCTCCCGGACCACACCGATCACCGGCGCCAGGGAGGCGACCGCCATGGCGAGGGTGGTCCAGGCGGGGACGGTGCCCCAGGTGCGTACGGTGCAGAAGGAGAGCCAGAGGGCGACGGCTGCGTACATGACGGTGAGAGTGCGACTGCCCCTGCTCATGGCTGGTTCCCCTTCTCCGTCCGTCCGATGGATTCCTGATGCCCCGGATACGCGCGGGCATGACTCGCCGTCGACGCCGCGGCCGTGCCGCGGCCACCGCGGACGCCCCCGGCAGCCGGACATGACGGGGCACCAGCTCAAGGCGTCGAACGGGTGCGCTACATTTTTGCTCGCCCTTGACCGCGATCACTCACGATCCCCAACGCTACGGAGCCGGCAACCCCATGTGCGACATCGTCAACGGACTCGGCCGGGCCACCGCCTACGGCGCACTCGGACTGGTCCTGCTGGTTCTCGGCATCGTGCTGGTCGACGTGCTGACGCCCGGAAAACTCGGCAGGCAGATCTGGCAGGAGCGCAACCGCAACGCCGCCGTGGTCCTCAGTTCCTCGCTGCTCGGCATCGGCGGGATCGTGTTCACGTCGATCTGGACGACGTACGAGGACTTCGGCAAGGGACTCGCGTCGACCGCGACGTTCGGGTTGCTGGGCCTGGTGATGATGGCCCTGGCGTTCCTGGTGGTCGACCTGATCACGCCGGGGCGCCTGGGCGCCACGCTGGTCGAGCCCGAACCCCACCCGGCGGTCTGGGTGACGGCGTCCTGCAACCTCGCGGTGTCGGCGATCATCTCGGCTTCCATCGCCTGACCCGCTACCGGCCCGGGCGCCGGGGCGTCGCGAGCCGGCTGACGCCGGACCGTACCGCCCCGGTCCGGCCCGTCGACGCGCTACGCGACCCGGAAGCCCTCCCGGCGGGAGGCCTCGCGCACCCGGGAGCCCTCCCGCGCCGTGCCGCGGACCGGGGCGGGCTGGACGCGGGTGGCCGTGCTGACGCGGTACGTCGTGCGGTGGGGGTCCACCACGGGCTCGCCGAGGGTGATCCGCCCGGCCTCGTGCAGTGCGTCGCACTCGGCGGTGGGCAGGGAGGCGTAGCAACCGCCCGCGCCGGTGGTGGAGTCGAGCGGGCGCCAGTAGCTGTACCGGCGGCGGCCGCTCGCGTGCACCGTGACGTAGGTGGGGGTGCGCGGGTCGGCGATGATGCGCAGCACATCGGTGGCGGCGCCCGCCGGCCGGACGGCCGGGACCGGGGCGGCGGCACTCCGGGAGCGCCGGCCGCGGGCGGTGGGCAGCGCGACGAGGGTCGTGGGGCGGTCGACGGTGGCGAGCATCAGCAGGACCTTTCCGGAGCCGGGACACCAGACCGTCTACCCAGCACGGCCCCGGAGTTGATCTCCTTTTCTGATTATTGTGCAACCTCATACTGACAATGCGTCGGCGGCGCGCCCTGTTCCCGCTCCGGCGTGTCCGGATTCGAGGTCAGCCGCCCGGTCCCGGGTCCGGCCGCACCGCCTCGCCGACTCCGGCGCGCGCGGCCTCCAGTTGGGCCGCGAAGGCGATGCCCAGGAAGAGGGCGACGGCGGTGAGGTAGGCCCACAGCAGCAGCGCGATGACGGCGGTGAGCGGCCCGTAGAGGGCGCCGAACGCCCCGCTGCCCTTGACGTACAGGGCGAGCAGCCATGTCGCCGTCACCCACAGCAGGAGGTGGACGGCAGAACCGAAGGCCAGCCAGGTGTAGCCGGGCTGGGTCCGCCGGGGCGACCAGCGAAAGATCACCGCCGAGGCGACCCACGCCAGCGCCAGCCCCAGCGGCAGCTCCAGGGCGGTCCACCACCCCGGGCCGCCGTCCGGGTCCCCGGCCACCTCGACCACCGCGTCGGTCACCGCGTCACCGGCGACCAGCACGACGAACCCGAGGACCAGGGGCAGGCCCGCGGTGAGCGCCAGGACCACGGCCCTGCCGTACTTGCGGGGGAGCGGGCGGTCGCGTTCGATCCCGTAGATGCGGTTGGCTCCCCGCTCGATCTGCCCCATGGCGGACGCGAGGTTCAGCAGGGCGAAGCCGAGGCCGAGCCACAGCGCGAGCGGGCCGGCGAAGTCGTCGTGGGCGCTGCGCCGGGTCCCGTCGAGGGCGTCCTCGACGAGCCCGGCGCCGGTACCGGGCACGATCCGGCCGAGAGTGAGTTCGATGACGCGGCCCACGCTCTCGGTGTGCACGGAGGTCGCGAGCCCGACCAGCGCCACCGTGCACGGCACCAGGCCGAGCACGAACTGGAAGGCGAGGGCGCGGGCGTTGGTGAAACCGTCGGCGAAGCGGAAGCGGGCGAAGGAGTCGGTCAGCAGCCGCAGGCTCCCGTAGTGCCGCAGCGCGGCGAACGCCTCGTCTCCGGAGAGTTCCTCTCCGATCATGTCCCGGGTCTGCGGGACACGGACGACGGTTCCCATGGGCGCACGCTCCTCGCCTCGACTGGTTCTGCTCCCCTCATTGATGGCCCCATTTCCTCCCGTCACACCTCCTGTCGCGTCACACCGGGCGTGCACGGGGCCGTGGCGGAGCCGGCGGGGAGGTGCGCGCCCGCACATGCGGTCGGCCACGTGGGTACGGGTCGGCCGGGTCGTCGCAGGCGAACGGGACCCGCGCCGGTTCCCAGCCCCACTCCCCCGCGCGCTCCAGCGGGTGGCAGAGGAACGAGCCGTCGATGCTCAGTGGCGCGCAGCCGTCGAGGAAGCCGGGGAAGCCGAACAGGTAGGCGCCCCCTCGTTCAACTCCCACAACGCCTTCAGGTCGTCGTGGAGCGGCCTGCCGATGCGCCGCTCGTGCCGGGCGGGCGCCTCGGGGGTCACCGGCGGGCGGAGCCGGGCGTGGGTGGCGGGCGCGTGGCGCCGCAGCCACGAGGTGAGGCGTCCCCACTGCTGCCCGACTTCCGTCCGCGGGTCCAGGCCCGGTCCCCCCGACGGCTCGTCCTGCGTGGGTGCGGCGGGCCGCCGGCGCCGTCCGCCGCACGCGGCGGCGGTCGCCGTGGTGAGAGCGGTGAGCACAACACTGCGGCGGCACGCGGTGGTTGGTTTCACCGGCCGACGACAACGGCACCGGGTGCACCGGCGCGCACCACCCCCGCACGGTGCCGGCGCACGTGGGGAGGGGTGTCAGGTCCCGTCGCCGAGCGGGTCGTGTCCCCAGTTCATCAGCGAGTGGCGCCAGCGGGTGTCGCGTACGTCGCCGGACGGGCGCTGGGCGAGGTGGCGGCGGATGTAGCCGACGACCTTGCGCATGTGCGCGTAGTCGTCGTCGGAGAGGTCCTTCCTCCCTGTGCGGAGGATGCCGACGATGCGGCGGCCGGACGCGTGGCCGGTGGACTCGCCGCCGTCCTCGTGCTGTCCCGCGCCGCGGGACTCGTCCGTGCCCAGCCACTTCTCCAGTTCGGCGGGCTTCATGTTGACCAGTTCGCGGAACTCGTCCCAGGTCTCGTCCTGGCGTGCGCCCTCCGCCGCGCTCACTTGTTCTTCTTCTTGAGCGCGGAGGGCTTGTGGACCGCCGACTTGCCCGACTTCTCGCTGCGCACCTTGTACTGAGGTTCCTCCTCCGAGGCGGCGACCTTCCGTCCGGCCGCCTCGGTGCGCTCGGTGAGCTTCTTCTCGACCTTGCCCTTCGTCTCACTGCCGTGGCTGCTCCAGGCGACCTCGTCGCCCTCGCGGAGGTTCTTTCCGCGGTCGCTTCCCTTGCTCATTCCCAGCGCCTCCTTCGGTGGTGGCCGGTCCGGTTCCACCCTGATGCCACGGCGGCCGGGGCGCATCCCGGGGGCGACGCACGTCCGGGCCGGCCCCCGCGGGGGCCGGCCCGGATCAGCGGCGGGGCGCGAAGATCAGACGAGGTCGAACCGGTCCAGGTTCATGACCTTGTCCCACGCCTTGACGAAGTCCGCCACGAACTTCTCCTTCGCGTCGTCGCTCGCGTAGACCTCGGCGAGCGCGCGCAGCTCGGAGTTGGAGCCGAAGACGAGGTCGGCACGGGTGCCGGTCCACTTCACCTCGCCGGTGGCCGCGTCACGGCCCTCGAACAGGGTCTGGTCCTCGGACGTCGCCTTCCACGCCGTGCCCAGGTCGAGCAGGTTGACGAAGAAGTCGTTGGTGAGCGTGCCGGGGGCCGTGGTGAACACGCCGTGTGCGGTCTGCGCGTGGTTGGCGCCCAGCACCCGCAGGCCGCCGACGAGGACGGTCATCTCGGGGGCGCTCAGCGTCAGCAGGTTGGCCCTGTCGAGCAGCAGGAACTCGGCCGGCAGGCGGTTGCCCTTGCCGAGGTGGTTGCGGAAGCCGTCGGCGGCCGGCTCGAGCGCGGCGAACGACTCCACGTCGGTCTGCTCCTGCGACGCGTCCACCCGGCCCGGCGTGAACGGCACCGCGATCTCGACGCCCGCCTCCTTGGCGGCCTTCTCGACGCCCGCGGCGCCGGCGAGCACGATCAGGTCGGCGAGCGAGACCTGCTTGCCGCCGGACTGCGCGGCGTTGAAGGACTCCTGGATGCCCTCCAGGGTGCGCAGCACCGTCGCGAGGCGGTCGGGGTCGTTGGCCTCCCAGCCGCGCTGCGGCTCCAGGCGGATGCGGGCGCCGTTGGCGCCGCCGCGCTTGTCGCTGCCGCGGAAGGAGGAGGCCGACGCCCATGCCGTCGACACCAGTTCCGACACGGACAGGCCCGAGGCGAGGACCTGCTCCTTCAGACCGGCGACGTCCGCGGCGTCGACGAGGTCGTACGTCCGCTCCGGCAGCGGGTCCTGCCACAGCAGCGTCTCGGCGGGGACCTCCGGGCCGAGGTAGAGCGACTTGGGGCCCATGTCGCGGTGGGTGAGCTTGTACCAGGCGCGGGCGAAGGCGTCCGCGAACTGGTCCGGGTTCTCCAGGAAGCGCCGGGAGATCGGGCCGTAGACCGGGTCGAAGCGGAGCGCGAGGTCCGTCGTCAGCATGGTCGGCTGGTGGCTCTTCGACGCGTCGTGGGCGTCGGGCACGGTGCCGGCTCCGCCACCGTCCTTGGGCCGCCACTGGTTGGCGCCCGCGGGGCTCTTGAACAGCTCCCACTCGTAGCCGAAGAGGATCTCGAAGAAGCTGTTGTCCCAGGTGGTCGGCGTGTTGGTCCAGGTCACCTCCAGACCGCTGGTGATCGTGTCGCCGCCCTTGCCGGTGCCGTAGGTGTTCTTCCAGCCCAGGCCCTGCTCCTCGAAGCCGGCGGCCTCCGGGTCGGGGCCGACGTGGTCGGCCGGCCCGGCGCCGTGGGTCTTGCCGAAGGTGTGGCCGCCCGCGATGAGGGCGACGGTCTCCTCGTCGTTCATCGCCATCCGGCGGAACGTCTCACGGATGTCGCGGGCCGAGGCGATCGGGTCCGGGTTGCCGTTGGGGCCCTCCGGGTTGACGTAGATGAGGCCCATCTGGACCGCGCCGAGCGGGTTCTCCAGCTCGCGGTCGCCGGTGTAGCGCTCGTCGCCGAGCCAGGTGGACTCGGGACCCCAGTAGACGTCCTCCTCCGGCTCCCAGACGTCGGCGCGGCCGCCGGCGAAGCCGAAGGTCTCGAAGCCCATGGACTCCAGGGCGACGTTGCCGGAGAGGATCAGCAGGTCCGCCCACGACAGGCTCTTGCCGTACTTCTTCTTGACCGGCCACAGCAGCCGCCGGGCCTTGTCGAGGTTGGCGTTGTCGGGCCAGCTGTTGAGCGGCGCGAAGCGCTGCTGGCCGGCGCCGGCGCCGCCGCGGCCGTCGCTGATGCGGTAGGTGCCCGCGCTGTGCCAGGCCATCCGGACGATGAGCGGGCCGTAGTGGCCGAAGTCGGCGGGCCACCAGTCCTGCGAGGTCGTCAGGACCTCGGCGATGTCCCGCTTCACCGCCGGGAGGTCGAGGGACCGGAAGGCCTCGGCGTAGTCGAAGTCCCCGCCGAGCGGGTTCGCCACGGCCGGGTTCTTGGCGAGGATCTTCAGGTTGAGGCGCTCGGGCCACCACTGGCGGTTCCCGCCGCCCTGGGTGGGGTGCGCGGCGCGCCCGTGCGCGACCGGGCAGCCACCTGCCTCCTCCACCTTGGGTTCGGTGACGATCGCGTCATGGTTCTCGGTCATGGAAGTCCTTCCGGGCGAAAAGGTTCGCGCAGTTCAGGTACTGCGGGCGGGGGAACAGGCGGGGCACAGGCCCCAGTAGACGACCTCGGCCTCGTCGATGGTGAAACCGTGGCTCTCGGACGCGGTCAGACAGGGCGCGTCGCCGACCGCGCAGTCGACGTCGGCGACGGCGCCGCAGGAACGGCACACCACGTGGTGGTGGTTGTCCCCGACCCGGCCCTCGTAGCGGGCGGGGCTGCCGGCCGGTTCGATACGGCGTACGAGGCCGGCCGCGGTGAGCGCGTTCAGCGCGTCGTACACCGCCTGCAGGGAGACGTGCCCGATGCGCCGGCGCACTTCGGAGGCGAGCGCCTCGACTCCGAGGTGGCCGCCCTGGCGGACGGTGTCGAGGAGGGCGACGCGGGCGGCCGTCGCACGGAGGCCCGCACCGCGCAGCTCCTCGGCGCCTGACGGCGGCCGGGATGCGGTCATGGGCGTGAGCCTAGAGCCCCAGACACGAATAATTCCAGAGAACGAACGGGTCCAGTCTTGGGGCCTGTCCGGTAACGGCGGGTGGCTCCCGAGTTGCGTCCGGGGCTGAGTCTGCGACGAGCCGCCGGTGACACCGCCACCACACCGTGGCGCGGGTGTCAGTACAGGACGCGCAGCGCTCCGGGGAGGACCCTGGCCGTGACGGGGAGGGTGGCGTCGACCTCGCCGTCGGTGCCGTAGGGGAGGTCCCGGTCGGCCTCGACGCGGATCTCGGCGCCCCGCAGGATCCGCACCTCGGGCCGGCGGACATGGACTCCGGTCCTGAGCTCGTTCATCAGGGTGAAGAACAGCCGCCGGGGCGCCTCCCGGATCATGACGACGTCCAGCAGGCCGTCGTCGACGCGGGCGCCGGGGGCGATGATCCGGCCGGATCCGTAGAAGCCGGAGTTGGCGGCGACCACCGTGTACCCGGTGTGCGGGTGCTCCTCGCCGTCGACGGTGACCCGGTAGCGGGCCGGACGCCAGGTCGTCACGGCCCGCAGGCCGCCCGCGTAGTAGGAGGCCGAACCCCTCAGCAGCCGGGACCGGTTGGCGTGACGGTTGGCGAGCGCGTCCACCCCCGCGTACACGCTGCCGAGAACGACGGCGCGGTCGTGGACGGCGGAGCTGACCTGCACGGTGTCGACCGGCCGCGGCTCCCCGTGGAGCAGTGTGCGGGCCAGGGCCTCCGGCTCCCGGGGCACTCCCAGGGCGCGGGCGAAGTCGTTGCCGCGTCCGGCCGGGACGAGTCCGAGGGTCGCGCCGGTTCCGCTGAGGGCGCCGCCGACCGCGCCCGCGATGCCGTCCCCGCCCACGGCGAGGACGATCCGTCCCCGCCGGCCGGCGTCGCGGGCCAGCTCCCGTGCGTGGTCCAGGCTGTGGCTGTAGTCGGTCCGCAGCTCGGCGCCCGCCTCGCGGAGGTGCCGGGCCAGCGCGAGCAGCGCGGCCGCTCCGGTGGCCGCTCCCGCGGTGGGGTTGACGACGGCGGTGAACTGTCGCATCGGTGTGCCTCCGGGCGGGCCGACGGGATGGGAACGGGTGAGGGTCCGGCCGGGGCCGGTCAGTCGGAGGGCAGCAGGACTCCGGGGTTCAGCACTCCCGCCGGGTCGAGTCGCCGCTTCACGGCGCGCAGGGCGCCGGTGCCCAGCGGTCCCGCCTCGCGGACGTACCAGTCCCGGTGGTCGGTGCCGACCCCGTGGTGGTGGCTGATGGTGCCGCCGGCGGCGAGGATCGCCTCGTTGGCCGCGTGCTTGGCGCGGTTCCAGTGCGCGACGGGGTCCTCGCCCTGGGCCGAGACCACGGTGAAGTAGAGCGAGGCGCCGTTCTCGTAGACGTGCGAGATGTGGCACATGACCAGCGGCGGGGTGCCGGCCCCGGTGAGGATGTCGGTGAGCGCCTCGCGCACGGAGGCGTACAGCGCGGGGACGCGGGACCAGAACGTCGCGGTCTCCAGCGTCTCGGCGAACGCCCCGGCGTCGAGGAGCGCGTCACGCAGATACGGGGCCGAGTAGCGGCCGTGCGCCCAGCGCCGGCCCGGCTCCTCGCCGAGGGGGGTGCCGCCGCAGTCGCGCAGGACGGCCGCGGCGCGTTCCCTGCGGTACGCGGTGTCCTCCTCCGTGCCCTCGTAACCGGCGACGGCCGTGCAGCCGGCGGCCGGCGGCGCGCCGGAGCCGATGGCCTCCGGGTTCGACAGGCCGATGAACGTCTCGGTCTCGTCCGACAGGCGCAGCACGGTGGGCCGGGGCCCGTCCTGGGCGAGCCGGCGCAGCGCGGTGGTCCCCTCCTCGAAGGAGGGGAAGTGCCAGCCCTCGTGGACCGAAGTCCGCGGAACAGGGCGGATCCGTACGGTCACCGAGGTGATGACGCCGAACGCGCCCTCCGAGCCGAGGACGAGCTGGCGCAGGTCGGGTCCGGCGGCCGAGCGGGGGGCGCGGCCGGTGTCGAGGGTGCCCTCCGGGGTGGCGAGGGTGAGGGACAGCACCATCTCGTCGAACCGGCCGTACCCGGCGGAAGCCTGGCCGCTGGAGCGGGCGGCGGCGAAGCCGCCGATGGTGGCCCACTCGTAGGACTGGGGGAAGTGGCCGAGGGTGAAGCCGTGTTCGGCGAGGAGTGCCTCGGCGCGGGGGCCGCGCAGTCCGGGCTGCAGGGTGGCCGTGCGGGAGACCGGGTCGAGGTCGAGCAGGGCGTCCATGCGCCGCAGGTCCAGGGCGACGAAGGCGCCGCGCGGCTCGGGGGCGAGTCCGCCGACGACGGAGGTGCCGCCGCCGAACGGCACCAGCGGCAGGCCGTGTGCGGCGCACACCCGCAGGACGGCGAGCACCTCGTCGTGTCCGGCGGGCAGCAGTACGGCCGCGGGGATGTCGGCGAGGTCGCCCTCGCGGATGCGCAGCAGGTCGGGGGTGGACTTGCCGCGCGTGTGCCGGACGCGGGTCTCCGCGTCGGTGCGCACCCGGGTCCCGTCGCCGCCCAGGGCCGCGACCAGGGCGCGGCGCGCCGCGGGCTCCAGGGGGCTTTCGGGGACGGCCATGTCGTCGAGGGCGACGGGGGCCGTCTCGCGGGGCCGGACGCCGAGCAGATCGCGCAACAGCCCGATCACCGTGCCGGGCAGCGGCGTCGCCTCGGCCGGGTCGCCCCAGCCGCTCCACAGCATGTCCATGGCTGTCGTCCTCACCGGTCGGAACGGAGCGCTGCCGTCGACCGACGGCCTCACCTGGCGTTACACTGTGACACATGACGCCTATTCGTCACAACGCTTCCGGCGGTTCGGACAACGACACGGTGCTCGACGCGGTGCGGGACTGCGTCCTGGCCGTCGGGGTCCGCCGCACCACGCTCACCGATGTCGCCCGCCGCGCCGGGGTCTCGCGGATGACGCTGTACCGGCGGTGGCCCGATGTGCGGTCGCTGGTCGGTGATCTGATGACCCGGGAGTGGATCGAGGTCGCCACCGGGGCGATCCCGGCGCGCGAGCCCGGGACGACGGCCCGCGACATGCTCACCGAGGGACTGATCACGGCGGTGCGGGCCTTCCGCGCCCATCCGCTCTTCCGGAAGATCCTCGACGTGGACCCGGAACTGCTGCTGCCCTACGTGCTGGACCGCCGCGGCGCCAGCCAGGAGGCCCTGCTGGAGCTGCTGTCCGGCTCCCTGCGCGAGGGCCACGCCGACGGCTCGGTGCGCGAGGGCCACCCCGAACGGCAGGCCCGGTCGGTGCTGCTGATCGTGCAGTCCTTCACCCTGTCCCTGCGGACCATGACCGACGAGGACGACCCCGACCTCGCCTCCGAGGCCTTCCTCCGCGAACTGCGCGGCATCCTGGAGAGGACCCTCACGCCGTGAACGCCGACGCCCGGGGCGGCCCCGCCCCCGCCT
This sequence comes from Streptomyces fungicidicus, assembly GCF_003665435.1. NCBI lineage: Bacteria > Bacillati > Actinomycetota > Actinomycetes > Kitasatosporales > Streptomycetaceae > Streptomyces > Streptomyces fungicidicus. Next base: position 573,781 of record NZ_CP023408.1, on the reverse strand, counting down.
CGTCCCTGTCCGCCGCCCGGCGCGCGCGTGAGCTGACCGGCTCCGTGGGCGGTCCCGTCGCCGACGTACTGGTCGTCGGTCTCGGCGCCACCGGCGCGGGGGCCGCGCTGGACGCCGCCGCCCGCGGACTGGACGTGGTCGCCGTCGACGCCCACGACCTGGCCTTCGGCACCTCCCGTTTCAGCAGCAAGCTCATCCACGGCGGACTGCGCTACCTCGCCTCCGGACGGCTCGACGTCGCCCACGAGAGCGCGGTCGAACGCGGAGTGCTGATGGAGCGCACCGCACCCCATCTCGTCCACGCCCAGCCGTTCGTGCTGCCCCTCACCCCGCTGGTCTCGCGCGGTCAGGGCGCTCTCGCGCGGGCCGGCTTCCGGGCCGGCGACGCCCTGCGGCTGGCCGCCCGCACCGCCCGGGCCACCCTGCCCCCGCCGCGCCGGCTCTCCGCGCTGGAGACCCGCCATCTCGCGCCCGCCCTGCGGCGCGACGGCCTGCGCGGCGGACTGCTCTCCTGGGACGGCCGGCTCACCGACGACGCGCGTCTGGTGACCGCTTTGGCCCGTACGGCCGCGGCGCGCGGCGCGCGGATCCTGACCCGGGTCCGGGCCCTGGAGCTGACCTCGACGGGGGCCAGGGTCCGTGACGAACTCACCGGCGAGGAGGGCGAGATCCGTGCCCGCGCGGTGATCAACGCGTCCGGCGTCTGGGCGGGCGGCCTCGTCGACGGCGTCCGTATCCGGCCCTCCCGCGGCACCCACCTGGTGCTGCGCCCCGAGAGCCTCGGCCCGCTGACCGCGGGCCTGCACATCCCGATCCCCGGGGAGACCAACCGCTTCGTCCTCGTCCTGCCCCAGGACGACGGCCGGGTCTACGTCGGCCTCACCGACGAACCCGTGGACGGCGACATCCCCGACGTGCCCCGTCCTCCGGAGACGGACATCGGCTTCCTCCTCGACGTCCTGTGCTCCGTCCTGCACACACCGGTCCACCGGGCCGACGTCGTCGGCGCGTTCGCCGGACTGCGGCCCCTGCTGGACACCACCGCGGGAGATCCCGGCACGGCGCCCAGGACCGCCGACATCTCGCGGCGGCACGCGGTGCTCACCTCCTCCGAGGGCGTCGTCACCGTCGTCGGCGGCAAGCTCACCACGTACCGGCGGATGGCCGAGGACGCCGTCGACGCCGCCGTCCGCGTCCGCGGGCTGGGGGCGGGGCCGTCCCCCACCGCGACCCTGCCCCTGGTGGGCGCCGCGCCGCCGCACGTCCTCGCCGCCCTGCCGGCGCCGCGCCGCCTCGTGCGGCACTACGGCACCGAGGCCCCGGCCGTGCACGCGCTCGGTGCGCGGGACGCCCGGCTGCGCGAGCCGGTGCTGCCCGGGTACCCCGTCACCGGCGCCGAGTTGCTCTGGTCACTGCTCCACGAGGGGGCGCTGGACGAGGAGGACGTCCTCGACCGCCGTACCCGCATCGGCCTCGTCCCGACCGACCGGGCGACGGCGCTGGACGCGGTGCGCGGGCTCGTCGACCGGGCGTCGTCACACGGCGGTTGAGCGGGGTGTCAGCGGGGGTGCACACCGACCTCACGGAGCGAGTAGCCCCACTCGGTCCCCCGGTCCAGGAACTGGACGCGCACATGGCGGGCCGGTGAGGTGGTGAAGGCGGCCGTGTCCAGGCCGCCGTCGCCGGAGGCGGTGGACCAGACGGTGCGCCAGTCCGTGCCGTCGGCGGACAGCTCGACGCGGTACGAGGTGGCGTACGCGCGTTCCCAGTCCAGCGTGACGCGCCCCACCTGCCGGGTGGCGCCCAGGTCGATCCGCAGCCACTGGTCGTCGCTCCAGTCGCTGGCCCAGCGGGTGCCCCGGTCGCCGTCGACGGCCCGGCCGGGCGCGTAACTGGTGAACGGGTTCCACTCCGCCGAACTGGCCGTGGCCGGGGCGCCCTTGGCGAGGTTCACCGCGGCCCGGTGCCGCTCGGAGGCCCCCCAGGTGTCGAGGTAGGACTCGGCACCCCGGAAGAGGTCGTCCACCACGTGCTGTCCGCCGGTACGCCGGATGTCCTCGATCCAGTCGGGGACGAGGCCGTAGTGCGCGGCTCCGTCGGTGTTCAGGTCCCAGGTGCGCTCGCCGGTGGTCTGCCGGTCGAGGACGGAGCCGCCGTCGACGCTGCGGAAGGGGTAGGTGACGGCGTCGGGCGCGTCCGCTCCGCGCGGGGCCGGCCAGCCGCCGACGCCGTTCATGTCCGTGCCGTAGCCGTAGCCCACGCCGTACTCGTCGCGCAGCGCCCCGGTGCGGTCCGCCTCGGCGACGAAGCCCTCCGAGCCGTGCATGTACTGGGCGGTGAACCCGCCGAGACCGTAGACCCGTTCGGTCCAGTTCAGGTCCATCCAGCTGTGCGAGGAGAGGACTCCGGGGTACGACTCGGCCTCGAAGAGGTCGAGCACCCGGCCGGTGGCCTTGACGCTCATGTGGTCGATCTCGAGCATCATGTTGCGTTCCATCATGCCGCGCACGGCGTACTCGCCGAGTGCGGTCAGGCCGCGGACGTTGCACCGGGCGTCCTCGTCGTAGGACGGGACCGCCACGCCCGCCGGGAGCCTCTTCTCCGCCTCCGGGGCGGCGGCCAGGCCGATCGGGTTGTCGTGCTGGGGGCCCGTGCACCGCTCCGTCCGCCAGAAGGTGCCGGTGGACAGGAACTGCCCGACGTTGATGGCCGTACCGAGCGTCCCCTCGTCGAAGCGCACGCCGCACAGCGCGTTGTCGAACTTGTGGCACAGGAACATGCTGCGCACGCCCAGCGCGTACAACTCGTCCAGGCCCGCGTCGATGTCCTCCTCGTCGCACTGCGCGATGTCCAGGACCTGTTTGCAGCCGAACGGTTCGGAGGTCTCGACGCCGAGGACGACCGCGAGCTTGCCCTGCGCGACGACGTCGCGCGCCTGCGCGCTGTCCGTGACGATCCGGAACCAGCCCTTGCCCGGCCCGCCGTACATGCCGTCGATGTGGGCCTGCAGGTCGTACGTCAGCTTCGCCTGCAGCCGGATGGACGTCATCTCGTCGCAGTCGCGGTCCTTGAAGAAGTACACCGAGCAGATCACGCCGTTGGTGACGAGGTCGTTGACCAGCACCCGCTGGCCGCCGCGCCAGGCGCGCTCGATCCACGCGTAGTAGTTCTGCTGGTGGGTCAGGGAGTCGTGGGCGGGCCAGTCCTTGAACGTGGGCCAACCGACCGGGTCGTGCCTGCCGTCGCCGCCGTTGGTGATGAAGTCGAACACGGCGAGCGAGCCGTCGGGGTAGTGCTCGGGGCAGTCCTTGAGCGCGTCGGCGATCCCCTTCGCGGAGAACGCCTTGCCGCAGATGAGCCGGCCGCCGAAGGCCTCGTTGGCCATGATGTGGTTGTGCGCGTCGACGAATCCGCGTACCTCGCCGGCGGCGTTGGTGCCCTTGAACGGTTCACCGGTGACGTCGATCCCGGAGTCGGGCGCCGGACGGGCCACCGGATCCCACCAGTTGCCGCCGGCCGCGGCGGTGGGCGTCGGCCCGAGGGCCACGGCCAGCACCAGGAGGAGCAGCGAGACGACGGCGACGTGGCGCCGTCCGCGATACGTGGCCATTACGCACGTCCCTCCGTCGACGGAGTTGTCATGACCGGCGCAAGCTATGGCCAGAGGATCGCCACTCCCCCGCACCACGTCAAGGGCACGGGCCGGCACGACGGAGAATCGTCCGGTTCCCCCCGTACGGCCCGGAGGCGGCGCCTCGGGCTACCCCTCGCCGTTCCTCTCGTAGTGGAGGGAGATGGAGCGCAGGACGTCGGCGGAGGAGACGTCGGTGCGGCCCTCGTCGTGGATCTCGGCGAGCTGGACGAAGGCGAAGGTGAGCGCGGAGGTGATCTGCACGATGGCGGGACCCAGCTTCTCGGTGACGATCTCCGCCACCTCGCGCGCGCTCGCGTCGGCCGGCAGCTGGATGCGCGGCAGCATCTCCTCCAGGAGCTGGGCGACGGCCCCGTTCCGCGCCACGTCGGCGCCCGGGTCCGCACGGAGTCGCCGTCGCATCTCCAGGGCCTCGGTCAGGATGCCGACGCCCCGCTGCATGATCTCCCGCTGCTCCATGGGCACAGCCTAGACATGGACTGGCCTGGCCGAACCCCTTCTGACTATCATCCTTTTCATAGAAGAATGGGAACTTTGTCCATCGAGGGCGGCTGCCGAGCGGCGGCGTCCCCGCCCGAGTGAGTGATCCATGTCCCGCACCGGCTCCACGGACGACGGCGACGAGCTGCTGGCCCGGCTCGGGACGCTGATCGCTCAGGCACGCGCGCAGGCGGAGGGACAGCGCTCCCGGGTCGAACTCGCCGTCGCCCTGCAGCGCGGCATGCTGCCGAGGGGGCTGCCGGTCGCCGACGGCGTGCGGCTGGCCGTGCGGTACTCGCCCGCGTACCAGGGCCTCAACGTCGGCGGTGACTGGTACGACGCCTTCACCATGCCGGACGGCCGGCTCGGTCTCTCGATCGGCGACGTCCAGGGGCACAACATCGAGGCGGCCGCCTTCATGGGGCAGGTCCGGGTCGGACTGCGGGCCCTCGCCTCCGTCGACAGCGACCCCGGGGAGATCCTCGCCCGGACCAATGAACTGCTGCTGTCCCTGAGCTCGGACCTCTTCGCCACCTGCACCTTCATGCGGCTCGATCCGGTCAGCCGGCTGATGGAGAGCGCCCGGGCCGGTCATCTGCCGTGCGTCTGGGCCACCTCCGACGGCCGCTCCGGGGTGACCGAGGACGAGGGCGGCCCGCCGCTGGGGATCCAGTCCGGCGTGGTCTACCCCGTCACCCGGTACCGGCTCGACACGGGCGGGGTGTTCGTGATGCTCACCGACGGGGTGGTGGAGGGCCCGTCCATGCGGCTCGACGAGGGACTGGACCAGGTGGTGCGGCTGGCGGGCATCGCGGCGGTCGCGCGCATGGACACCGACGCGCTCGCGGCCGCCGTGATCAAGCAGGCGGAGCGGGTGGGGCACGACGACGACGCAGCCGTGCTGGTGATAGGGCACGACGGTCCCGTCACTCGGCCATAGGGGCGCAGGCCCGGCCCTCCCGCCTCGCCGAGGCGGCGGGCCCGGTGTCTGATGGCTGTGTGGTGGCTCGCCAGGATCTTCGTACACCGGCTGTCTTCGTGCTCGAGACGCTGGCCGTCGCCGCCTGCTACTACGCGGGGGGACGACTGGGGCTGCTGCGCGACCTGACCGTCAGCGGCGCGGTGGTCTCGCCCCTGTGGCCGCCGACCGGGGTGGCCGTCGCCTGTCTGCTGGTCCTCGGGCTGCGGTGCTGGGCCGGCATCGCGCTGGGCGCCCTGCTGATCCTCGTGCACCTCACCTCGCTGCGGTGGACCTCCCTGGGCGTCCTGGCGGGCAACACCCTCGCGCCGGTGTGCGGGTATCTGCTGCTGCGCAGGGCGGGCTTCCGCATCGAGCTCTCCCGATTACGCGACTGTCTCTACCTGGTGTTCCTCGGCGCTTTCTCGGCCATGCTGATCAGCTCCACCACCGGCGCCCTGACGCTCTTCACCACCGGTGACCTCCCGGCGGACGACTTCTGGGGAGTGTGGCTGGCGTGGTGGGTCGGCGACGCGATGGGCGTCCTGCTCGTCACCCCGGTGCTGCTCGTGCTGTACCGCGCCCGCGCGCCGGTGCACTGGGCGAGGTGGAAGGAGGCGGTGGGGCTCGCGGTGATCGCGGCGGTGCTCGTGCCGCTGGCGACGCACAGCCCGGGCAGTGTGCTGTTCTCCATCTACCCGCTGCTGATCTGGGCGGCTCTGCGGTTCGAGCTGACCGGCAGCATGCTGTGCGCCCTGTTCGCCTCCGTCATGGCCACCACCGCGGCGACCGACCGGATCGGACCCTTCCGGCACCTGACGGAAGTACAGGTGATGATCAATCTCCAGGCCTTCAACATGGCGATGGCGCTGACCGCCCTGCTGCTGTCCGCGGTGATCACCGAGCAGCACAACACCAGACGTTCCGTGGAACGGGCCTGTCAGGAACTGGTAGAGGTGCTGGAGCACCTGACCGCCGGGGAATCCGCCCCCGCGCGTCCCCCTCGTCACACGGACGAGTGACTCCTCGGCTCCGGCTCCGGCTCCGGCTCCGGCTCCGGGCGGGGCATGGGCCGGGCGAACACTATGAACGCAAAGGCCGAGTCCATGGTCCTCGCGGTCCGGGATTCCTAGCATCCCGGGCCATGCGCGAAAACGCGCCGACGAACCAGGAGCCGCGCCTTGAACAGATCCCGTCACGTGTCCCGCGCCCCCCGCTCGCCCCGCCCCCGCCGGGGCGGCCGGTGGCGCGCGCTGAGCCTGTGCCTCGCGGCCGCCGTCACCGGCGCCCTCGCCCAGGCGCCGGCCACCGCCCTCGCCGGGGACTCCGCCCCGTCGCCCGCCGGCTGTCCCTCCGGCCTGGCGGGGAAGGCCACCTGCTACACCGGCCGGGACACGAACGGCGCGTACTACACCATCGCGATCCCCGAGCACTGGAACAAGAAGCTCGTCGTGCACGCCCACGGCGGCCCCGACCTCGGTGACGGCTCCGACCCCGAACGCAGCACCGGGGACCTGGAGCGCTGGCAGGTCATGGTGGACCAGGGCTACGCCTGGGCCGGTTCGTCGTACCGCCGGGGCGGCTACGGCACCCGGATGGCCGCGACCGACACCGAGAACCTCCGCCGCCTGTTCACCGAGGAGTTCGGCCGGCCGCAGCGGACGTACCTCCACGGACAGTCGTGGGGCGGCAACGTGGCGGCCAAGACCGTCGAGATGTACGGCGGGGCGAACGGCCCGTACGACGGCGCGCTGCTCACCAACGGGGTCCTGGGCGGCGGCTCCCGCGGCTACGACTACCGGGTCGACCTGCGCGTCGTCTACCAGTACTACTGCGACAACCTGCCGCGCCCCGACGAGCCGCAGTACCCGCTCTGGCAGGGGCTGCGCCCCACGTCGACGCTGACGGCGACCGGGCTGCGCGCCCGGCTCGAGGAGTGCACCGGCCACGCCTCCCCGCCTGCGGAGCGCACCGCGCTCCAGCAGCGCAACCTCGACGACATCCTCGCCGTCACCGGCATCCCCGAGCGCACACTGGAGTCGCACCTGCGGTTCTCGGTGTTCACGTTCCGCGACATCGTGCACAAGCGGCTGGGTGACCGCAACCCGTTCACCAACACGGGCGTGCGGTACTCCGGTTCGCACGACGACGAGGCGCTCAACGCGGGGGTGGAGCGGTTCACCGCCGACCCGGCGGCCGCGCGCGACCTGTCGTACGACAGCGACCTCACCGGCAAGGTGAAGATCCCGGTGCTCACCCTGCACGCCATCGACGACCCCACCGCGTTCGTCGAGCACGAGGCCGCCTACCGTGACGCGCTCGCCGGCGCCCACCGGGACCGGAACCTGGTGCAGACGTTCACCGACGAGCACGAGCACAGCGGGCTGAGCACGTCGGAGTACGCCAATTCCATCGCGGCGCTCGACGGTTGGGTGCGCACGGGGGACAGGCCGACCCCTCGGTCGATCGCCGCGTCCTGCGCGCGATTCGACCGTGCGTACGGCACCGGGTGCTTCTACGAGCCGGAGTACCGGCCGTCGTCGTACTCCTCGCGGGTCCTGCCGCGGCCGGGCGGTACGAGCTGGCCGGCCATGACGGCCGCGCAGGAGAAGTCCTGGAGCCGCGTCGACGGTGTCGGCATCGCGCCCTGACCCCGCCCGTCCGGGCGGCGCCCCTCACTCGCGCAGGGAGGCGGCGTCGCCCATGACGATCACCGGGTGCCGGTCCGGGTCGAGGGTGCGCAGGAGTTCCCTCATATGGGGCTCCTCGAGGCTGACGCAGCCCTGGGTGGGTCCCTGGTGGTCGACGTGCAGCCAGATGCCGCCGCCCCTGCCGGCGCCCAGCGGGCGGGTGAGGTCCAGGGGGGACGTGCCCGGTTCGCGGTTGTAGTCGATGGCGATGACGTAGTCGAAGGAGCCCTCCAGCGGCTCCCCCTCGAAGCCGGTGCCGCCGACGCCGAATGCGTCCGACCGGTCGTACGGCAGCTCGGTGCCGGGATCGGGCAGCAGTCCCCCGGCGTCGGTGAGGGTGAACACGCCGATGGGTGAGCGCAGGTCACCCGCCCAGTGGTCCTCGGTCCAGCCCTTGAGGGCGTTGCGCGCGGGCCATGCCGGGCCGCTCCGCCACCCGGAGCCGGTGTGCTGGTACAGCACGGCCTCGGAATGGTTGGCGTCCCTGTCCCGCCCGGTGACGACCACCACCTGGCGGGCGTTCGCGGGAATCCAGGCCAGGGTCCGGGCGCCGAGGCCGGGGATCCGGGCCGGCAGCCGGGCGGGCGGTACGGCGCCGGCCCTGCCCTGGGCGGTGCCGGTGGTGCCGGGCGCGGCGTCGGCGGTGCCCGGCACGGGGCCGGCGGTGCCGGGCGCGGTGGGGGCCGCGTCCGGCGCCCCGGCCGCCGGGACCTCCCGTGCGGTGCCGCCCGCCCCGCAGGCGCTCAACGCCACCAGTACGACGAGGACGACGGCCGCCGGCACCCCCCGGGCGCGCGCACGGGCGGCGGCGCCGGCCCACCGTCCGGCGCGGCGGGAGGCGCGATGCGGCGGGCGGCGGGGGCAGTCGATCGATGAAACCATGCCCTCAGCCTGACTTCGACTTCCCGGAAACGCGTCAGCTCCCCGCGCGAGTCCGGCGAAGTCCCCCATCTGCCGTGCCGGGGAGCACCCCGCGCACGGACCCGAACGGGTGAACGCCAGGGCCCTCGCACCGTGCCGGGACGTCAACCCGGCGCCGCTCGGCAGAAACGGTCAGCCGCGTCCGGCCGTACCATGGCTGGCCATCGGGGAACCAAGAGGAAGAAAGGGGCACCGCCGTGTCCGAGAATTCGACCGCCGCCACCGATCTCACATCGCAGTACACCGCGCAGGTCGCGGGCGACCTGGAGCGCAACGTCGGGGAACAGGAGCGGGTCACGGCCGAGATCGCCGCGCTGCAGGAGCAGTTGACGGTGCTCCAGCACGACCACACCATCCTGGTGAACATGCAGCAGGCCCTGGGCCTGGCCCCGGCACCCCCCGTGCCCGCGGCCGCGTCCGGGCCCGAGGACACGCCGGAAGCCGGTGCGGTGACGGGCGGTACGACGGTCCCGGCGCCGCGCCGGAGGGCGGGCGCCAAGACCGCCGCGGACAAGCCGAAACGGGCGAAGAAGGCGTCCGCGCGCACCGCGTCGGGGAAGTCCGCGCGCAAGTCGCCCGTGAGCAGGGCGCAGACGCCCCGCAAGGAGGAGGCCGGGACGGAGCGGCCCAAGCTGGTCGACCTCGTCCGCCGGCATCTGAGCGAGCAGAGCGAGCCGCGCTCGGCCGCCGAGGTGGCCGGTGCGCTCGGGGAGTCGCAGCCCGGACGCACCGTCAGGACCACGGTCGTGCGCAGCACCCTGGAGGGCCTCGTCGCCCGCAACCAGGCCCAGCGCAGCAAGCAGGGCTCGTCCGTCTTCTACACGGCGTCCGACACCGCCGGGCAGGCCGCGGAGGGGAGCGGGGACGCGCGGTCCTGACACCGCCTCACCCGGCCGTCACCCCACCGTGTGAGTCACCTCCAGCGGCTCGAAGGCGATCCGGGTGCGGGCCGTGCCGCCGGCCCACACCACCTCGCACGTCCCGTCGTCCACCCGCACCTCGTCGACCGCCTCCGGCAGCGGCACCGCCCCCTGGTCCGCGGTGAGGGACGCCAGCGCGAGGTGCACGGAGGCGCCCTCGCACCGGCCGGTCAGGCGGGGTACCCGCGCCCAGGGGGTCCATGCCGTGCCCTGGGGCGCGCGGACCGGGTCCGGGGACGGGTCGCACCAGCCGTGCAGTCCGTACAGGGCGGACGTCAGGGGCTCCTCGGGGCCGGTGGCCCAGCCGGTGAGGGTGAGACGGGAGCCCGCCGGCGCCCCCAGCACCCGGTGCGCCCGCAGCTCGTGACCGCCGTGCGCCACCGTCACGCTCTCCACGCGCAGCCCCGGGACCATCGGCGGACCGCCGGCGAAGACGGGCCGGTGCCACGAGGCCGCCCAGCCCCACCCGTCGCCGTGCCCCGCGCCCAGCGGGTGGATGCGGCGGCGCACGCTGTGCCGCCCGCCGGTGTGCACCGACAGGTGGTTGTCGGCGACGTTCCCCGCCGCGGTGGGCCCGGTGCGGGTGGAGTAGGCCTGCCGCCCGTAGTACGGGTCGTCCTCGGCCGCCGACTCGCCCTCGTGCGGGCGTACATGGTCACTGCCGTGGTTGTGCAGCCGTACGATCCCGTCGGCCCGGGTCGCCTGTACGAGCAGTCCCGGCGCGGGCAGCGCGAGCACGCGGTCGGACTCCTCGACCGGGGCCGGCTCCTCGCGGGCCGTCCAGAAGGCGTGGCCGGCGGGGGCCAGCAGGGCGACGAACGCCTTCGACGCCCAGTACGGCGACGCCGGACCCGAGTAGCTCTGCAGACCCGCTTCGTGCGGGCCGTGCCAGCCCAGGCTCAGCAGTCCGTCGGCGGTGACCGCGCCCCGGTCGAGGAAGTGGCGCAGGCTGCCGCTGGCGACGCGGCGGGAGGCGCCGGGGGTGAGCGGGGTGTGGCCGGTGACCGCGCCCAGCGAGACGGCGGCCGAGGCGGCGAAGCGGTAGGTCAGCGAGCGGCCGAAGTGCAGCGGCGCCCCGTCCCCGCCGAACATCAGGGCGAAGCTCTCCAGGTGGGTGCGCAGCCGTTCCCCGTGGGCGGCCGCCGCCTCGCCGTCGCCGGCGAGATGGGCGTCGAGGACCGGGTAGAGGTGCAGCGCCCAGCCGTTGTAGTGGTCGAAGGCGCGGCCGTCGCCGTCGGCGTACCAGCCGTCGCCCCGGTACCAGCCCTCCAGCAGTTCCAGCGCCCGGTCGCGGGCCGCCGCCGTCTCGGCGTCGCCGCGGCCGACGGACTCCAGGAACCCGGCGACCGTGTAGGGGAAGAGGTACCAGTTGTTGGGCGCCGGGGTGTGCCGCAGCGCGCCCCGCAGCCACTCCTCCGCGCGGTCCCGGACACCGGGGTCGAGCCGCTCCCACAGCCAGGGCGCGGTCAGCCGCAGGCCGAGCGCGACCGACGCCGACTCGACCATGGGCTGGCCCTGCACGTCGTGGTCAAGGATCAGCGGCCAGGACTCGGTGTCGTCGCGGCCCGGGGTGCGGGTGCCGGCGGCGAGTCCGCTCGCGTACCGCTCCAGCAGTCCGTGCGGGTCGTCGCCGCCGGAGCCCGCGACGCGGAAGGCCGCGGCGAGGAACGTCCGCGCGTAGCCCTCGAGTCCGTCGGAGCGCACACCGGAGCGGGAGGGCCGGCCCGGCAGGTCGAGCAGCGCGCAGCCGGGGGTGCTCCGTCGCCAGGCCGCCCTGAGGAGGCCGTCGGCCACGGCTTCCCAGTGGGCGCGGGTGTATCCGGTGCGGGGGCTGAGGTCGTGGTCGTCGGCGGGCAGTTCGAACGGGATGCTCATGCCAGGAAGGCCAGCCTTTCGCGTCGTACGGGGTGGAGGAAGCCCTCTCCGGAGGCCCAGCGCGTGATCTCGGAGAGGGCGAGGCCGGCCAGCCGGCGCCATTCGTTGCCCTGGGAGCCGGCGAGGTGGGGGGTGAGGAGCACGTTGTCGCACTGCCACAACGGGTGGCCGGGCGGCAGGACCTCGGGGTCGGTCACGTCCAGCACGGCGCGGATCCGGCCGGCCAGGGCGGCGTCGGCGAGCGCGTCCTGGTCGAGGACGGCGCCGCGCGCGGTGTTGATCAGTACGGCGTCGGGGCGCATGGTGTCGATCAGTTCCCGTCCGACCAGTCCGCGGGTCGCGGGCAGCAGCGGGGTGTGCACGCTCACGGTGTCGCTGCGCCGGAACAGCTCCGCGAGCCCGACGCTTCGCACGCCGAGTTCCGCGGCCCCGGCCTCGTCGACGAACGGGTCGTGCAGCAGCACCTCGACGTCGTGCGGGCGCAGCAGCTCGATGACCCGGCGGCCGATGAGGGACGCCGACAGGACGCCGACGGTGCGGCGGTGGTTGCCGACCGTGCGGGGGGTGCTCAGCCAGTCCGGCCGGGTGCGGGAGGCGCGGTAGTCGCGCGCGGTCTCCAGCACCCGCTTCCCGGTGAGCAGGATCATGGCGAGGGTGTACTCGGCGACCGGGACGGCGTTGGCCGCGGCGGCGGAGGACACCTCGATGCCGCGTTCCCAGCAGGCGTCGGTGACATGGCCGCGCACGCTGCCCGCGGTGTGCACGACGGCCCGCAGCCGCGGCGCCGCCCGCAGCACGTCCGCGTCCAGCGGCGGACAGCCCCAGCCGGTGACCAGCAGGTCGACGTCGGCGAGCACGGTGCGGGCGCGGGACGTGGTCAGGTCGTCCAGCACCGGGAGCGGCGCGAGGTCGCAGAGCGCCGCGAGGTCGGTGAGCGACTCGGCGTCGAGGACGGCCGCGGCGGCGTCCGGGGACATGGCCAGTGCGGCGCGGGGGCGGTGGCCGGGCGTGGGCTCGGTCATGGCGGTGGGGGAACTCCTTGTGCGGACGGGGTCACTTGACGGCGCCGGCGGTCAGACCGCTGCGCCAGAAACGCTGGAGCAGGGTGAAGGCGAGGATGAGCGGCAGCACGGCGAGGAGCGAGCCCATGATGACGACGGGGTAGTACTCCGGGGAGACCGAGGCGGAGCTGTTCCACTGGTACAGGCCGAGGCTGACGGGATAGAGGTCCTGGTCGGACAGCATCACCATCGGCAGGAAGAAGTTGTTCCAGATGGCGGTGAGCTGGAACAGGAAGACGGTGACCAGGCCGGGGCCGAGCATCCGCAGCGCCACCCTGACGTAGGTGGTCAGCTCCCCCGCGCCGTCGATGCGCGCGGCCTCCAGCACCTCGTCGGGCACGTAGCCCTGGCTGAAGACGCGGCCGAGGTAGACCCCGAACGGGTTGAAGAGCACGGGGACGAAGACCGCCCAGAAGGTGTTGACCAGGCCGGCCCCGGAGGCCATCAGGTACAGCGGCAGCGCGAGCACCGTCTGCGGCACCATGACCGCCGCCAGCACCAGGCCGAACAGCTTCTCCTTGTGCCGGAAGCGGTATTTGTCGAAGGCGTAGCCGCAGGCGACGCTGACCAGGGAGCCGATCGCGGCGCCGGCCACGGCGTACAGCAGGCTGTTGACGTACCAGCGGCCGTACAGGCCGCCGTCCATGGCGAACAGGTCCCCCAGGTTCTGCAGGAACGAGAAGTCGCCGAGCGACAGCAGGTCGCTGCCGAACAGGGAGTCCCGGCCCTTCGAGGCGGCGAGCACCAGCCACAGCACGGGCAGCAGGGTGTAGAGGACGGAGATCGCGACGACCGCGTTGACCGTCGTGCGGCCCAGCAGCCCGGGGCGGGACAGGGAGCTGTCGGTGACGCTCATCGGGCCTCCTCGGCGTTGCCGGCGCGGCTGGTGAAGCGGGTGACGCCGTAGGACAGGGCGATGGTGCAGACGAGCAGGACGACCGAGGCGGCCGCCGCGAGGCTGTAGTTGTTGCGGGTGAAGGCCGCGTCGTAGATGTACATGCTCGGCGAGAACCGGGAGCTGATCATGGGTGAGGACTGGCTGAGCAGCATCGGCTCGGTGAAGAGCTGGAGCGCCCAGATCAGGGTGAAGATCGCGACCATGACGATCGAGGCGCGCACCAGGGGCGTCTTGACCTGGAGCGCCGTGCGCACCGGGCCCGCGCCGTCGACGACGGACGCCTCGATCACCTCGCGGGGAACGGCCCGCAGGGCGGCGTAGAAGACCACCGTGTTGTAGCCGAGGTTGCTCCACAGGGCGATGTTCACGATGGACGGGATCACGGTGTGGATGCCGAGGAAGTCGATGGTGAGGTCGGCCTTGGCGAACAGTTCGATCACCGGGCTGATCCCGGGCGTGTAGAGGTACAGCCAGATCAGGGCCGCGATGATGCCGGGCACCGCGTGCGGCAGGAACAGGCCGAGCTGGGCGAAGGCGCGCAGCCGGACCGCGCCGGAGTCCAGCAGCAGGGCGAGTGCGAGCGCGCCGAGCACCAGCAGGGGGATGTAGACCAGGCAGTACAGGGCGACGGTGCCGAGTCCGCCGAGGAAGGTGGGGTCGGTCAGCACGGCGGCGTAGGAGCGCAGTCCGACGAAGACGGTGCGCTCGGGCCCGAAGCCGAGTCCGGGCTGGTCGTCGCTGTAGAAGCTGAGGCGGACGGCGGTGCCGACGGGGATCAGGAAGACGGTGACCAGCAGGGCGAAGAAGGGGGTCATGAGGACGCCGCAGGCGGTCAGCCGGCGGCGCCGGGCGGCCCTGCGGGCGCGCGGGTTCGCGGGCGCCGGTGCGGTGGTGCCGGGGGCGCCGGCCGGCACCCGCGGCGGGGTGGTCGTGGTCATGGGGTGTCACCTGCCTTTCGTCGGCTCAGGTGCTGTGCTGGGTGGTGGACAGGCCCAGGGCCTTGAGGTCGGGCATGGTGCCCTCCTGGGCGGTGCGCAGGGACTCGGCGAGGGTGCCCTGGCCGCCGCCGACGCGGGCGAAGGAGTCCTGCATGACCTTCTGCGTCGCGCTCATCCGCGGTCCCCAGAGCCAGTCCGCGCCGATCTTGCCGGCCTCCTGCTCGAACAGGGTGTAGATGTCCTGTCCGCCGTAGTACGAGCGGTCGAACGCCTCCCGGCCCACCGGGACCAGGCCGGGGGCGGCCGGGTACTGGCTGCTGGTGCCGCTGGAGAGGCGGGCGCGCAGGGCGTCGGGGTGGGAGACCTGCCACTCGATGAACTCCATGGCGGCCTCGGGATGCCTGCTGTCCCTGGTGACCGCGAAGGTGGAGCCGCCGTGGGTGCCGACGGAGGGGCTGCCGGTGTCCCACTGCGGCAGCGGCGCGATCCGCCACTGGCCCTTCTGCCCGGGGCGCGCGTTCATCTGCGCGCCGGCGTCCCAGGCGCCGCTGAGCCGGGTGAGGACCAGGCCGTCGCCGATCTGCGCGTCGGACTGCCGGCTCTCGACGGCGTTCACGAAGACGTCGTCGCGGTCGATGAGTCCCTGCCAGTACTCCGCGACCCGCCGGGACGGCGCGTCCGCGAGGGAGACGTTCCAGGCGCCGCGCGAGGTGTCGAACCAGCGGGCGCCGGCCTGCCAGGCGTAGGCGGCGAACTGGGTCATGCCGTCGGTGGGGAAGAGCACCAGCCGCCGGCCGGGGGCCGCTCGGCGTACGGTCGCGGCCTGCTCCGCGAACTCGTCCCAGGTACGGGCGGGCGTCAGGCCGTGGCGGTCGAACAGGTCGGCGCGGTAGTGCATCACCATCGGCTCGACGTCCAGCGGCACGCTGAACACCCGGTCCTCGAAGGTGGTCAGCCCGAGCGCCCGGGGCAGCAGCTTGCGGCGCAGGCCGTCACTGACGAGGTCGGTGATGTCGCGGGCGACGCCGTCGATGGCGTAGCCGGGGACCTGCGGGTATTCGATGGTGGCGACGTCGGGCGCGTTGCCGGCCCGGGCGGCGTTGCTGAGCTTGGCGTAGCCGCCCTGTCCGCCGGAGGGGATCTGCTGGAACTCCACCTGGACGGTGCGGTGGGTGCGGTTGAACGCGTCGACCACTTCCTGGCTGCCGCGCAGCGCGGACCAGAAGGTGATGCGCGTGGTGCCGCCCGTGCGCGCCGACGAGGCTCCGTCTCCCCCGCTGCAGGCGCTCACGGCACCTGTCAGGGGTACGGCGGCCATCGCGGCGAGCACGGAGCGACGGCTGGGTCGTCCGGGCATGGCGCCTCCCGCGGCTCCTGCGTGTCGGGGGGACACGACTGTTCGGGACACGGGAATACTCAGCGCTCGACCCGCAAACGGTCAATAGATCGATCAGAAGAAAATGAAACGTTCAAACGCTCACTCCGATGGGTCCGTGCAGCCGGCCCGTGCGCGCGTGGATCCACGCACGATCAGCGACGGCAGCAGCTCGGTCCGCCGCACCGGCCCCCCGGCGCCCCGGGGTGCGTCGAGCCGACGGAGCAGCAGCTCCGCCGCGGCCCGTCCGACGTCCGCCTTGGGCGGGGCGACGGCCGTCAGCGGCGTGGTCCCGAGCCCGGCCACCACGTCGTCGTACGCCACGACCGAGCAGTCCTCCGGCACCCGTACGCCGTTGTCCGCCAGCTGCTGGACGAGCATCAGCGCGTCCACGTCGCCGTGCAGCACCGCCGCGGTGGCCCCCACCTTGCGCAGCAGCGCGGACAGCTCCGCCGTCGCCTCCGCCGGGTACGGCCCGTCGGGGCCCGCCTCCGGGGCGCTCAGCGTCCACGCCCAGTCCTCTACCAGCGGGTGCTCGCCGGCGATCCGCGCGCACGCGGAGCGCAGGGTGCGCGCGGTGGGGCTGTCGTGGCGGGTGGCGAACACGATCCGCCGGTGTCCGAGCCCCACCAGGTGCTGCACGGCGAGATGGATGCCGTGGGCGTGGTCGGAGCAGACCGAGTCCATCGCGTGCAGCGCGCTGCCCGGCCGGGGCCGCCGCTCCATCAGCACCGCGGGCACGTCCAGCGCCGCCAGCCAGCCGTAGTCGTCCTCCTCGTCGGCCCGGGTGCGCCAGCGCGGGGCCAGCAGCAGGCCCGCCGCGCCGTCCGCGAGGGCACGTTCCACCAGCGGCCGCTCGGCGCCGCCCACCTGCGGCGCGATGTGCAGCGCGATCCGCTTGCCGGCCGCCTCGAGCACCGAGCGGGCGCCGTGCAGCGACTCGTACAGATAGCTGTGCCGCTCCGGGACCACGACGGCCACCGACTCACCGTCGGGCACCGGCGGCGCGGCCGGCAGGTCCCGGGCGGCCAGGGCGGAGCGGACCAGGCCGTGGCCGCGCCGCAGCCGGCCCTCGCGGGCGAGTTCCTCCACGTCCCGCCGGACCGTCACCACGGACACCTCGAGTTCGGCGGCCAGGTCGCTCACCCGGGCCGAACCCCGCGACTCGACGGCGGCCAGGATCCGCTGTCTCCTGAGTTCGACCGGCTCCCGCATGAAGCCCCTCCCCGCACCGGATGTTCGTTTGAACGATATGGGCCATCATAACGATCGTCGAAGACCGCGGAACGATCCGTCGCGCACCCGCCCGGCGCCCTGCTTCGCGGGCCGTTCAGCCGAGGGCGGTCACCTCGACGGCGAGGTCGTTGTCGACCGTGTAGTAGGGGCGCACCGCGGACCCGCCCTCGGTGACCCGCGGGTACACGAACACGTCCTTGCGGTCCGCCACGTCGTCGAGGAGGCGGCCGACCCTGGTCAGCGGGGCGCCCGCGGCGGGCCGGAGGAACACGTCCCAGACCCGGCCGCCGTCACCGACGAGGTCCTCGTGGGCGACGGTGAAGGAGAAGCAGCCGTCCTCCGCGGGCCGCACCGGGACGCCGAGCAGCGTGTCCTTGCCGCCCCGCAGCCGCAGCACCGCCTCGGCCCCGTCGGAGAGCGGGGCGCCGTGCAGGCGGGCCCGGACCGTCGTCCCCCCGTCGGCGACCGTGACGGGGCCCGCCTCCGCGTGGGCGGTGCGCAGCCAGGCCCGTATCGCGAGGAAGCCGTCCTTGGTGGCGTACGGCACCCTGACGGCCACCGGTGACGGCCGGTCGCGCCGGCCGCCGTCGACGAGCGCGCCCACGTCCCGCAGCCCGGGGCGCAGCCGCTCCCGTCCGGCGTCGTCGGGACCCGCCAGCAGGTACACGTCCCAGCGGCCCTCCGCGAGCCGGGGCTCCGGTTCCAGCACGGCGCGGAACTCGCCGTCGTCGCCGTGGGGTGCGAGACCGAGGGTGTGCGTGGTCTCCTCGGGCCGGCCCTTCCGGGGTCTGAGCGCCAGCACCAGCCGGGGCTCCGTGGCCGCCGGCGGCCGGAGGCGGAAGGTGATCCGGCCGTCGGCGTCGATGGAACAGTGGGTGCGGACCGTGCTCATCGGCGTCCCTTCCGTACGGTGCGCAGCGCGCTGGAGGCGGCGGCGCGGGCGAGGTCACGGGCGGCGTGGCCCTGGCTGACGAGGGTGTGGTGCATGCCGCCGGCGTCCGCCGGTGCGCCGCGCCGTCCGCCGCTCCTGGCCCCGACCGCGTCCTGGAGCAGGCGTTCGGCCCGGGCCACGACCGGTCCGGGGGCGAACCGTTCGGCGTTGGCCACGGCCGCCCGGCCCATGCGGCGGCGGAGCTCGTCGTCGCGTACCAGGTCGAGGAGGGCCGCGCCGAAGGCCGCGCCGTCCCCGACCGGCACCAGCCGGCCGTCCTCGCCGTCCTCGATGATCTCGCCGGGGCCGTAGGGGCAGTCGGTGCTCACCACGGGCAGTCCGCAGCGCATGGCCTCGACCAGGGTCATGCCGAACGGCTCGAAGTTGGACGCGGCCGCGCCGATCGAGCCCTTGACCCACTCCGCTTCCATGGGGGTCGCGGCGCCCATCAGGAAGACGTTGTTCCAGAGGCCGAGCGTCTCGATCTGCGCGCGCAGCCGCTCCTGTTCCTCGCCCTTGCCGTAGATGCGCAGCTGCCAGTCGGGGAACTCCGCGGCGACCCGCGCGAACGCCTCGATGATCAGGTCGAACCGCTTCACCGGGACCAGGCGGCCCGCCGCGACCACGACCCTGGCGGTGCTGTCGGCGGCGGGCAGCACGGGGTCGGGGACACTGTTCGGGAGTGCCTCCACCCGGACTCCGGGCAGGCGCATCTTGCGCCGGTAGGAGGCGGCGTCGGCGTCCGTGACGGTGGTGAGCACGTCGAGCCGGCGGTAGGCGCGGCGCAGCGCGGTGCGCAGCGCGGGCGGGTGGTTGTCCAGGGTGAGGTGTTCCTGGCCGATGCGTGCGACGTGCTCCGGGGCCTGGAGGGCGAGGTGCACGTTGAGTCCCGGCCGGGTGCCGATGACGGCGTCGGCGTCGATGTCCGCGAGGCACTCGGCGATCCGCCGGTCCGTCAGCTCGCTGTACTGGTGGTGGCGGTACTCGGCGGAGGGGAACACCTTGGCCGGTCTGCCGAACAGGGGGTGGTCCTTCTCGTGCCGCAGGTCCACCAGCGCCCGCAGCCGCACGCGTGGGTGCGGAGTGAGATTGGGGTGCTCGCGGTGCCGTAACACCGAGACGATCTCCACCTCGTGCCGTTCGGCCAGTGCGGCCGCCAGGTTGAACGTGGTGGTGATCGTGCCTCCGATCCCGTAGGCGTTGTGGATCAGAAATGAGATCTTCATAGCGGTCTAGACCGCAAAGGGCGTTCGGGCGTTGTCCGTTGTTACCGGTTCGTGGCCGCGATGATCACTGTTGTTGTCCTTCCGGACTTCCGCGCCCGATGCGCATGCCGGGCCGCCGGCGGTGGACCGTGAGGTAGGTCAGGCCGTCGGGACCGGCGTCGAGGCTGCGGGTGGAGCCGTGCGGGAGCCAGGTGAGGGCGCCGGCGGCGAGGGGGTGCGGGCCGTCGGGGGCGGTGAGGGTGCCGTCACCGGCCAGGACCAGCAGGAGGACGTCGAGTTCGGGTTCGCGGTGGGTGCCGACCCGGTGTCCCGGCGGGACCCGCACGACGTTGGCGTCGAGTTGCCTGCCGGACTCGGCGAGCCGCCACAGGGCGCCGGTGGATCCGTCGTCGAGGGCGGCCAGGGCGGACGTGTCGCACAGGATCCGCGGGAGCGGGGCGTCACCGCCCGGGAAGTCGCCGTCGTCCGACGTCATGAGAGGTCACCGTCCCTGATGTGCGGACGGCGGGCCGTCCGCCGTCGCCTTCAAATGCGAACCTAGCATGCACATTTGGGCGGTGCCGTGTCACGGGCCGCGCCCGCTGTGCAATGATCCTGGCGGGATTGTCGAAAGGATCGAACAGACGTGACCGCGCAGGGGCCGGACGACGGCGGAACGCCGGGAGAGCGGGACGGTGCGCCGTCGCTGCCCGAGGACGTCTGGCAGCGGTTCCTCACCGACAACGAGCAGGCCATCCGGGCCACCGCCCCCCGGGAACCCTCCGCGCTGCAGCGGACGCGGACGCGCGCCGGCGGCACGCGGCGGGAGGACGCCGCCGCCGTCGAGCCGGTCGGTGATCTGTGGCATCCGGACGACCCGTGGGAGGGCCCGTCCTGGCGGGAGCTGGACGGCCGCGCGCGGCTGCGCCGCGTCGGCCGGGTGGCGGGCACGGCCGCCGCGATCGCCCTCGCGCTGGGGGCGTGGGCGCAGCTGTCCACCGGTGCGGGCACCTCGGAGGAGGGGCCGGCCGACACCGTGCTGCAGCAGTCTGAGGACGTGCCCGCGGATGTGCCCACGGCGACGTCCGTCCCGGCGGAGCTCGTCTCCCCGTCCCCGTCCGACCCCGCCGTGCGGGCGGGCTGACGCACCCCGGTCACCGCGCGGGTGACCGGGGCCCCCGCATGGGGGTAGCGGTTCAGCCGCCGAGGGCCGCGAGGACCACGCCCTTCGCCTCCTCCTGCACCCGGCGCAGGTGGTCGGGTCCCTGGAACGACTCGGCGTAGATCTTGTACACGTCCTCGGTGCCGGAGGGACGGGCGGCGAACCAGGCGCTGTCCGTGGTGACCTTGATGCCGCCGATGGACGCGCCGTTGCCCGGCGCCTCGGTGAGCACCGCGGTGACCGCCTCCCCGGCGAGGGTGTCCGCGGTGACCTGGGCGGGGGACAGCTTCGCGAGGCGCGCCTTCTCCTCCCGGGTCGCCGGCGCGTCGATCCGCTCGTAGGCGGGCTCGCCGAAGCGGGAGGTGAGCGCGGCGTAGTGCGCGGAGGGCGTCTTCCCGGTGACGGCGGTGATCTCGGAGGCGAGCAGCGCCAGGATGATGCCGTCCTTGTCGGTGGTCCACACCGAGCCGTCCCGGCGCAGGAAGGAGGCGCCGGCCGACTCCTCACCGCCGAAGCCGAGGGTGCCGCCCGCCAGACCATCCACGAACCACTTGAAACCGACGGGCACCTCGACGAGTTCGCGCTTCAGGTCGGCGGCGACCCGGTCGATCATCGCGGAGGACACCAGGGTCTTGCCGACACCGGCCCCGGCCGGCCACCGGTCGCGGTGGGCGTAGAGGTAGCCGATCGCCGTGGCGAGGTAGTGGTTGGGGTTCATCAGCCCGGCGTCCGGGGTGACGATGCCGTGCCGGTCGGCGTCCGCGTCGTTGCCGGTGGCGATGTCGAAGCGGTCGCGCTGCCGGATGAGGGACGCCATGGCGTGCGGCGAGGAGCAGTCCATGCGGATCTTCCCGTCCCAGTCCAGCGTCATGAACCGCCAGGTGGGGTCGGTGAGCGGGTTGACCACGGTGAGGTCCAGTCGGTGCTGTTCGGCGATCCTGCCCCAGTACGCGACGGACGCCCCGCCCAGCGGGTCGGCGCCGATCCGTACGCCCGCCGCGCGGATCGCGTCCAGGTCCAGCACGTTCGGCAGGTCCGCGACATAGCTGCCGAGGAAGTCGTGGCGGCCGGTGCCGGGCGCGGCGAGGGCACGGGCGTACGGGATGCGGCGGACGTCCTCAAGGCAGCCCCGGATGATGTCGTTGGCGCGGTCCTGGATCCAGCCGGTCGCCTCGGAACCCGCGGGGCCGCCGCTCGGCGGGTTGTACTTGAACCCGCCGTCGGCGGGCGGGTTATGCGACGGGGTGACGACCACGCCGTCGGCGAGGCCCGTGGCGCGGCCCCGGTTGTGGGTGAGGACGGCGTGCGAGACGGCGGGCGTCGGCGTGTAGCCGTCGGCGCTGTCGATGAGCACGGCCACCCCGTTGGCGGCGAACACCTCCAGGGCGGTGACCCGGGCGGGCTCGGACAGCGCGTGGGTGTCGGCGCCGAGGAAGAGTGGGCCGTCGGTGCCCTGCCGGGCCCGGTACTCGCAGATGGCCTGGCTGGTCGCGGCGATGTGGTCCTCGTTGAACGCGGCCGCCAGGGACGAGCCGCGGTGTCCGGACGTCCCGAAGGCGACGCGCTGCCCCGGGTCCTCGGGGTCGGGGCGCAGCGCGTAGTACGCCGTGACCAGCCGGGCGACGTCGACGAGATCCTCGGGACCGGCCGGACCGCCCGCTCGCTCGTGCTGCATGAGCCCGCTCCTCCGCATGGGTTGGTTCTTCGCCTGCGGAGACATCTTTCCTCTTCGGGGCCGCACCGCGCGAGTGGGGCCCGGCTCCGCCCGGTCGCCCGGTGTCAGATCCGGCCGCCGGTCATCCGGGTGAGGGGCCCGTGCGCATGGCGTTCCGCGCGCCGGCCCACCGCGTAGGAGGCGGCGGTGAGCGCGGTGATACCGGCTGCCGCCCCGGCGGCGACCAGCCTGCGGTTGGCGATGACGGTCCAGGCGGTCTTGGCGCCCGCGGCGACCTGACCCGAAGTGGCGACGACCGCGCGGCGGCCCGCCTCGACGCCCTTGGCCGCGGACTGCGCCGCGCCGCTCGCGGCCTGCGCCGCACGTCCGGCGCCGGACGCGGCCGCTGACGCCGCGTCACCCGTCTTGTCCGCCGCGGTGCCCGCCGCCCGCGCGGCGGGGGCGGTCGCCTTGCCGGTGGTCTCCTGGGCCTTGGACGCGGCGTTGCGGGCGGAGGCGGTCTTCTGATTGGTGTTCTTGCTCTGTTCACTCATGGACACCGACTTGCCGCTTGCTCCGGCGGCAAACACATCGTGTGGCGCGGGCCGCTACCCCGCCGGTGCCGGTATCCGTTCCAGCACGCCGCCCGCGAACACGTCGTACAGCGGCAGCGTCTCGAGGTGGACGTAGCCGATGTGGCAGTCGCAGGTGGTGAGGGGGCAGGGGCGGGGCCGCAGCGCCCGCCGGTAGCTGCCGTCGTAGAGGTTGCCGAGTTCGGCGCGGACGAAGTGGCAGCGGCGGACCGTCCCCTCGCCGTCGACGGAGATCACGGACTCCCCCGTGCGGCAGGGCAGGCCCGCGCTGGCGTGGGGGTGGCGGCTGTAGGGGAAGAGCGGGTCCAGCGCGGTCCACACACCGGCCTCGGCGTCGTCGTAGGTGTGGCCCTCCGCCGCGTTGACCCACAGGTACACCTTCTCGGGCAGGTCGGCGCGCAGCCGCCGGGCCGCCTCGAGGTGCGCGGGCAGTCCGACGACGCCCACGCTGAACCGGACGCCGAGGTGGTCCAGTTCGCGGCACTTGGCGAGGAAGCGGTCGTAGGGGGTCTGGCCCGGGTGGTACGTGCACCACAGGGCGAGGGTGTCCGGGTCGGCGTCGGCGAGCCAGCCGGTGCGGCAGCTGAGGTTGGTCTGGACGGCGACGCGGCGGATGTGCGGCTGGTGGGACAGCCGCGTCAGGGTGTCGCGATACCAGGAGCGGACGAGGCCCTCGCCCCACGGGGTGAAGAGGAGGGAGAGCCGGTCGGCGGTCCCCGCGCAGGCCCAGTCCGCGAACCGCTCCAGGCAGGCGCGGTCCGCGCGCAGCTGAGCGCCGCTGTCACGGCGCTTGGCGAACGGGCAGTAGGGGCAGTCGTAGTCGCAGGAGGCCAGCGGGCCCCGGTACAGGAGGGTCAGGTCCATCGGCGGTGGTCTCACTTGCGCTCGTAGGCGGCCATGGCGGCCCGCACCGCCGGGGAGAACAGCTCCGGGCCGATGGCGTCGGAGTGGGCCAGGCCCTCGGGGGTCAGCCGCAGCAGCGCGGCGTCCGGGCCAGCGTCGTGCAGCCAGCCGCGGCCGGCGAAGCGGGCCAGTTCGGCCGGGAAGTCCTCCAGGGGGGTGCGGCCGTCGAACCGGGCGCGGTAGTCGGCGACTTCGAGGCCGTCCGCCTGGAGCAGGGACTGCAGCAGGTGCCGGCGGCGGGCCTCGCCGGCGTCGACGCGGCGGCCGTACTCGGCGTGGGCGAAGTCGGCGGCCGGGCGGGCGACGTAGTCGTCGACGATGCCGCGGATCTCGTGCATGTCTACGGCGTAGTCGAAGGAGTAGTGCAGCTCCGCGGTGTACGAGCGGGCGCCGCAGCCCAGCCCGATCATGCCGTCGGTCTGGCAGGCGTAGTCGTCCGCGCCCTGCGGCGGGGCGTCCGCGCGGCGGAACATGCGCATGGACCGCTGCTCGTAGCCGTGGGCGAGGAGGTGGTCGCGGCCCGCGCGGTACAGGCGCAGCCGCTGTGCGTCCCAGGCCGGGTCGGGGTCGCCCGCGCGGCGGCCGAGGCCGGTGAGGGGGCGGATGTAGAGGGGGTAGAGGTAGAGCTCCTCGGGGCGCCAGGCGAGGGCCGCGTCCAGGGAGCGCAGCCAGGTGTGCTCGGTCTGCCCGTCGATGCCGTAGATCAGGTCGATGTTGAGGACGGGGATCCGGGCGTCGCGGACCCGGCCGAGGGCCGCCTCGACGTCGGCGCGGCGCTGCGGCCGTACGGCGGCCCGGGCCTCGGTGTCGTCGAAGCTCTGCACGCCCAGGCTCAGGCGGGTGGTGCCCCGCTCGGCCAGGACGCCGAGGCGGTCGGCGGTGGCCGTGGCCGGTGAGGCCTCCACGGACAGCGGGACCGCGCGCAGGTCGGCGCCCATCCGGCGCTCCGCAATGTCGCACAGCCGTTCCAGTTCGGCGGCGGTGAGGAAGGTGGGGGTGCCGCCGCCGAAGGCCGCGGTCGCGAACCGCACCGGTGTCCGCTCCCCCAGCGCCTCCCGCACCGCCGTCGCCTGCCGGTCGAGGGCGTCGAGATAGGCGCCGGTCAGGCCGTCGGGGGCGCCGATGCGGGTGAACAGGTTGCAGAACCCGCAGCGGACCTCGCAGAACGGGATGTGCAGATAGAGGGAGAGGGCGTCCTTGGCTTCGCCGGCCCAGAGGGCGTCCAGGCGGGGGCGGTCGGCGAGCCGGCGGTAGGCGGTCTTGTGCGGGTAGGCGTAGACGTAGCTCCGGTACGGGCTCTCCGGGGCGTCCGTGGCGGCGGGGGCGGTGGTCATCGGGCGGCCTCGGCTGTGTGGTCAAGGAAGAAGTGGGCGTAGGGCACGGTCCACACGGACTCGTGGCCGATGCGGTGTCCGGTGTAGCCGTCGTCGCCGTAGGCGGTTCCGTGGTCGGAGCAGACGACGGCGAAGCAGCGGCGCCGGCTGCTCGCGGCGGCGAACAGCCGGCCGATGTGCCGGTCCACGTACTCCAGGGCGGCGGCGTGGGTGGCACGGGTGTCGCCGTCGTCGCGGGTCGCGCCCGGCCGGTGGAACCAGTTGGGCTGGTGCAGCGCGGCGACGTTGAGGAAGAGGAACAGACGCTGCTCGCGGGGCAGTTCGCGTACGACGTGTTCGGCGCGGGTGACCTGCGCCTCGAACGAGGTGGGCGAGGCGACGCCGAACTCCGGCTCCCAGTGGGACTCCTGGAACATGCCGGGCAGCACCGAGCCAAGCGGGCCCTGTTTGTTGAAGAAGCCGACCCCGCCGACGCACACCGTGCGGTAGCCCTCCCCGGCGAGCCCGGACACCAGGTCCGGGGTGTCGTACACGAAGGTGCGCCCTGCCGTGGTCTCGCTGCCGGCGAAGCGGGCCGCGAACAGCCTCGGATGCGGGCCGGGGGCGGCGGGCGTCGGCAGGAATCCGGCGAAGATCGCCTGGTGGGAGGCGTAGGTGAAGCTGCCGGGGGCGTGCCGCCGCTCCCAGCGGCCGCCGGGCAGATGACGGGCCAGGTTCGGGATGCGCCCGGCGGCGGCGAGTTCGGCGGCGACGTCGAAGCGCAGTGTGTCGAGGGTGACGAGCAGGATGTCGTGGCTGCCGACGATCTCGTTCATGTCCGGGTCGCCCTCAGGGGCGGCTCCCCGCGGGGTGCGCGCCGGGGGCGCGGGTGTCGGTTCAGGCGCTGACATGGACGGTTCCCGTTCTGTGCGAGTGGTGCCGGTGGTGCGGGCGGGCCGGGCCGGCGGCGTGGCGCAGGGCCGCCGCGACCTGGGCCGCGTAGGTGTCGAGGCCCTCCGCTCCGCTGCCGGGCAGTCCGGTGAGGCGGGGCAGCAGGTCGCCGAAGGCGTTGACCTCGCCGACGGCGAACCGGCGCCAGCCGACGGCCGGGAGCAGGTCGACGCCGACGCAGAGGGTGCGCGGGAAGCAGGCCGCCGCGCGCTCGCACACGGCGAGCACGTCCGCCCAGCGTCCGCCGGCCGCCGCGACGGCCTCGCGGACGGCGTCGAGGTCGCCGCGGCTGCCGCCGAGGTGGAGGTTGGTCAGCGGTGTGGTGCTGGTGCGCACGACGGCGTGGGTGGCGCGGCCGGCCACCACCACGACCCGCAGATCGGCGGCGCGGCCCCGCTGGGAGGCCTTGGGCAGCCAGCGCTCCAGGTGCAGGCCGTCGGGGGCGAGGGCGTCCACGACGGCGGCGATGTCCCGCTCCTGTTCGTAGCGGCGCACCTTCAGGGAGTTGAACAGCGCGCCCTCCGGGGTGAGTTCGACGGAGGTGGTGGCCCGGACGCGGCCGCCGCCCGACGCCTCGACGGCGAGCACCCCGGAGGCCGAGGAGCCGTGGGCGAGCTTGACGAAGAGTCTCGGCATGCGGTGCTCGCGCATGGCGGCGCGCACGTCGTCCCAGCCGGTCACCGGTACGGCGTCCGGGCCCGAGGTGGGTGACCACGGCACGGGCACGCCGGCCGCGTCGAGGACGGCATGGCAGCGCCGTTTGTCGAACAGGACGGCCAGTTCACCGGCGTCGTCGAGCCGGACGCCGCCCCGCAGCGCGCGCGACGCCCCGATGAACCGCGTGTACCAGCGTGCCGAGCCCTCGACCGCGGTGGGGTCCCGTACGTCCCGCAGCAGCCGGTCGACCTCGGGGTTCTCCCCGGGGGAGTCGAGCCTGACGATCTCGTCCGGGGCGAAGTCGGCTCCGCCCGAGCGCAGCACCTCCGTCCAGGGCACCGTGCGCGGTGCGGGCAGTCCGGCCGCGCGGACGGCGTCGGCGAACAGGGTCACCCTGCGGTTCTCCGGGTTGCCGACGACGGCGAAGCGCCGGGCCGGTCCGGCCGGCACCGGGTCACTCCCCGACCGCGACATAACGGGTCTCCGGGCGGTGGGCGCTGCGGCGCGCGGGACCGAGCGCGAGGTCCGGGATGTGCGGTCCGAGGACCTCGCGGACGCGGCGGGTCATCTCCTCGCTCATGAAGTGGTGCCCGAGGTCGAGCGCCCGCAGATGGGTCAGCGGCTGCCCGGAGAGCAGCGCGGTGGCTCCGTCGTCGCCGAGTTCGCCCATGCTCAGGTCGAGGGAGTCCAGCCCCGCGACGACGGGCGCGGCGGCCACCGCGGCGGCGACATGGTCCTGGATGTCGCTGTTGCACAGCCCCAGATGGGCGAGTTCGGGGCTGCGCTCCAGCATGGCGAGGAGCGCCCGGACGTCGGCCGGGGTGCAGTCGCCCCCGTACCAGCTGGTGCCCAGCCACAGTTCCAGGTGATGCAGGGCCGGGAGGTCGCAGGCGGCGAGGCCGCGGACCGGTTCGGGGGGCAGGCCGCCGGACTCGATGCGCAGCCTGCGCAGCCCGTCGTGCCGCATCGGTTCGATCACCAGTTCGCCGGCTCCGCGCAGGCCGAGTTCGCGCAGGCCGGGCCAGGCGCGCAGCACCCGGCTGACCTCGCCCTGCTTGATCCAGGAGATCTCCGACTCCTCGGACTCGACGTCCCCGAGGAAGACCGCCCGCAGCCTCGGGAACCGGTGCGCCTCGGCCGTGAGCAGGTCGAGCGCGGGATTGATGCCGTGCTCGTCCCACTCCTGCCACCAGGCGCCGACGACGAGGGCCACGACCTCTTCGGTGGTCACCCGGTCCAGGAAGGAGCTCCAGCGGTCCTCGAACGGCACCTCCCAGTCGGCCGCCAGCCGCCACGCGACGGAGGCGGGGGGCGGGAGGTCCGGGCCGGGGTCCTCCTGCTGCCCGCCGCCGTCGAAGTGGTGCACGGGCAGGCCGTGGAAGTGGGTCAGGTGCGAGGGGTAGTAGGCCACGGCGCGCTCACTCCCCGACGGCGACGTAGCGGTGGACGGTGCCGTCGTCGTCCTCGTCCCAGTCCGCGTCGTCCCGGTCGAGGTCCAGTTCGACGCCCGCGGACCCGAGGGTCTCCCGCAGGCGCCGCAGGAGCGGCTCGCTCAGGTAGTTGTGGTGCAGGTCCAGCTTCCTGAGGTGCGTCAGCGGCTGGCCGCCGAGGAGGGCCGCGGCCCCGTCGTCGCCCAGGGTGCCCATCGACAGGTCGAGCACCTCGAGCCGGGCGACCACCGGCGCCGACGCGACGGCGGCGGCGATCTCGTCCTGTATCTCGCTGTTGCGCAGGGCCAGGTACCGCAGCCGGGGCAGCCGGGCGCCGGACAGGACCGGCTCCAGGTCGGCGGCCTCGCTGTCGGCGCCGTACCACGAGGTGCCGAGCCACAGGTCGAGGTTCTCCAGCGCGGGCAGTTCGCTGGCCCCGATCCCGCGGACGACCTCCACCGGGAGGCCGCCGGTCTCCACGATCAGCGTGCGCAGCGCGTCGTGGCGCAGGGCGGGGAACCGCAGCCCCTGTCCCCCGCGCACACCGAACTCCTCGAGGGCCGGGTAGGCCGACAGCAGGGGGGTGACGTCGGTCTGGTTGATCCAGGAGATCTCGCACTCCTCGGAGTGCATGTCCCCGAGGAACAGCGACCGCAGTCCGGGCAGCCGGTCACGCGCCGTCACCAGCGCCTCGATGATGTCGCCGGGACCCCTGTCGTACGCGTCCTCCCAGGCGCCGACGGCCAGGGCGCGGACCCGGGTGGTGTCGACGGCGGAGCAGAAGCGGGCGAAGGCTTCGGTCCACTGTTCCTCGGCGTCGTAGCTGTCGGCGGTGATCCGCCAGGCCACGGCGTCGGGTTCGGGCAGCTCCCGCGGTGTCTCGCCCGGCCCCGGAAAGGTGAAGGCGGGAAGGCCGTACAGCTCCTCGAGGTGGCCACCGATGGTCATACGGGCTGCTCCTGTCGTGCGACACGGGAAGGAAGGCGGTGCCTGGGCAGCGCCGTGGGGGCGCGCGGGGTGCGAGCCGGCCGGCGGTGCGTGCAGCAGTTCTACCAACAGGGACTGACAGCGTCCGGCGGCGGGGCTGGTGACGGTCCGTTGTCAGTGCCGGCTCGTACGGTCTGCGCATGGACTCCGGAGCGCCGTGCGCCGGAGCGGAGGGGAGAGCCATGTACCGGCAGGGAGACGTGCTGATCGTGCCCGTCGCGGACGGGGCGGTGCCGTCCCACGTACCGGACGCGCCCAGGGAGCCGCGTGACGGCAGGGGCCGGCTGGTGCTGGCTCTGGGGGAGGTCACCGGACACGCGCACGCGGTGGTCGGCCGGGGCGAACTCGTCCGCGAGCCCGGCCCGTACGGGCCGTTCCTGCTGCACCTGCCCGACGGCGGCCGGGTGGTCCACGAGGAGCATGCCGCGATCACGCTGCCCCAGGGGTGGTTCCGTGTGATCCGGCAGCGGGAGTACGTCCCCGGCTCGGTGCGGCTGGTGGCCGACTGACGGGCACGGCGGCGGCATGGGACACAGGGACACGGCGGGAACAGGGAACAAGGGACAGGGGACGCCGACGATGACGAGCGCGCAGCAGCAGGAGAGCGGGACGGCCGTCGCGCCGGACGGCGCCGGGGGCGGGGTGGACGGGACGGCACGCTGGCGTGCGTGGGCCGCCGCCGCCGTGCCCGCGGACCGGGCCGCGGCGGAGGAGGGCGTCCGGCTGGCCTACCGGAGCGCCGGTCTGGCCGGGCCGGAGCGGGTGATCTGGGCCGGATCGCCGCGCGAGGGCGTGACGCTGGTCCGGCGCGGGACGGACTTCGGGGCGAGCGTGCGGGAGGCGCTGCGCACCGCGCCGTGGGCGGCGGAACGCGGCCGGATGTACGCGGAGTTGGGTGCGGTGGGCTGGTCACGGCACTGGTCGGCGACCGGCGGCGCCCTGTGGGACACCACGCAGGCGCTGGTCGACCGGATCCGCGCCGGGGTCCTCGACGACCTGGCCGGCGACGACGCCGCCGTCCGCGGGGAGATACGGCTGGTGCTGCTGGACGCGCTGCTCGGGCAGCACGACGCGCCGTGGCTGGCCGCCCTGCGCACCGAGGGCTCCGCGCTGGCCGGGCCGGCCCAGGTGTGCCGGAGCGCCGGCTGGTGGTGGCCGTTCGAGAAGGTGGCCGTGGTGTGCGAACGCCCCGTGGCGCTGCACCGGGACGAGGCCGGCCGGCTCGACCACGGCGA
Source organism: Streptomyces fungicidicus (assembly GCF_003665435.1). Classification (NCBI taxonomy): domain Bacteria; kingdom Bacillati; phylum Actinomycetota; class Actinomycetes; order Kitasatosporales; family Streptomycetaceae; genus Streptomyces; species Streptomyces fungicidicus. Next base: position 543,756 of record NZ_CP023408.1, on the reverse strand, counting down.
CGGGCCCGCCCTGGAGTTCCCCGACGGCTTCGCCCTGTGCGCCTGGCGCGGCATGCCGGTGACGCGCGCCTTCCTGGCGGAGCTGCGCACCCTGACGCCGGAGCGGATACGGGAGGAGGAGAACGCCGAACTGCGGCGGGTGATGCTCGAGTACTACGGCTACGACCGCTACCTGGCCGACTCCGGGGCGCGGCCGCTGCACCGGGACGGCACGGGCACGCTCTGGCGCATCGACCTGGCCGGCGACGAACCGGTCGTCATGGTCGAGGTGCTCAACTCCACGCCCGAACCGGACGGCACCCACCGCACGTACTGGCTGCGCGTGCCGCCGGCCACCCGGACGGCCCGTGAGGGAGTGGCGTGGACGTTCGGTCTGGGGGCGGAGGGGTACGAGCCGTTGAAGGAGACCTGAACCCGTCCGGGCGCCCGCGGGGCTGAGTTCGCCCGCCGGGGGTAGGCGGAGTGACGGCAAGGACACAGCGGACATCGCGGGAAGGAACCACCATGCCGAGCATGATGGAACGCATCAAACAGTTCGCCAGGAGCCCTCAGGGCCGGCGTACGGCCGAGCAGGTGCGGCGGGCGGCGGCCGACCCCCGGCGCCGGGCCCAGGCGCAGCGGCTGCTCGGCCGGTTCCGCGGCGGTCACCGTTGAGCCCCTCCTCGTCCGCTTCCGTGCGGTCCGGCGGGCACCTGGCCGGACCGCTTCCCCCCGACCGGAGAGGACCCATGAAGGAACAGTCGGTCCGGACGGTGGGCTGGGCACGCTCACTGCCGATGGACCGCGGGGTGAAGGAGGCCCGCGACTGGGCCCGGGAGCACCTCGTCTCACTGGGCTGGGACAGCACCGCTCCCGACACGGCGGACGACGTGCTGCTGACCGTTTCGGAACTGGTCACCAACGCGCACGTCCACGCGGGCAGTTCCGCGCAGCTGGTCATGTCGTGGGACGGCAGTTGTCTGCACGTCTCGGTGCACGACAGGTCCGCCGACCTGCCGGCGCCGCGCGTGCCGAGCACCGAGGGCCTCGGCGGCCGGGGCATGCTGCTGGTCGACGCCCTCGCCGACACCTGGGAGGCCAGGCCCTGCCCGCACGGCAAGACCGTCACGGCCTGCTTCCGGCTGCCGGCGGGCGCGGGGAGCTGACCCACCCCCTCCTGCGGGGAGCGCCGCCGGTCCGGCCTAGGATCGGTCGCCCCGACCCCGCGAGGAGTTTCCGTACGGTGACCGCCGTCCTTCCCCTGACCAGCACCGCCCCCGCCCTGGTGCCCCCGCGCCTGCTGACCCGTGTGGAGGACGGCGAACGGCTGACGTCGCTGCTGTGGACCGCGGGACCCGGCCGGCGGATGATCAGCAGCGCGGTGCTGGGCGGGGGCATCGGCGAGCGTGCCTGGGTCCTCAACGCCCAGGTCGCGCACGGCTACCGGCGCACCGACCCCGACCGGCACCTCGCCGCTCTCGCCGCCGGGGCGGGTGCGCGGGGGCCGGGGGTGGGGCTGATGACGGCGGCGGACGTCGCGGCGTACACCCGCGCGCAGGACGCGGGCGTGGAGGCCTATGTCACGGCGGGCGTCGACGTGCGCGGCTGGGCCGCACGGCCCGGCGGGGGCACCGACGGGCACCGGGAGCCGGGAACGATCAACATCGTCGTCGCCGTGCCCGCGCCGCTGAGCGACGCCGCCCTGGTCAACGCGGTGACCACGGCCACGGAGGCGAAGGTGCAGGCGCTCGTGGAGGCCGGTCTGGACTGCTCGGGAACGCCCACGGACGCGGTGTGCGTCGCCGCCCTCGCACCGGGCCCTGACCAGCGGGCGCACGCCTTCGCCGGCCCCCGTTCCCTGTGGGGAGCTCGGCTGGCACGCGCCGTACACCACGCCGTGCGCGAGGCCGTGACCGCACCCTGACACCGGGCGTCACCAGCCGCGCGGCATGGAGGGATCCGCCGAGGGTACACGGCCGCCCGGCCATGGCGTCGGCCGGCGGGCCACGCCGGTCCGGGGCAGGTTGCTTCGTCGGCACGAATGGGGGACCGTGGCCGTCGGACCTGGTTTCTGCGACAGAGAGGGGGTGGGGTGCGCACGACGCGTGCCTCAGCTCGTGATTCCTTCCCCCGGCTCCCCCACCCACCCGGGCGACGCGCGGGTCGGTTCCGTTCCGACCTGGGACGACGCCCCCTGCCCCGTTCTGGTGCTCGACGCGCACGGCCGTGTCGTCGGCCGGAACCGGGCCGCCCGCCTGCTGGTGCCGGGCCTGCCCTCCGACGACGGTTCGTCGTGGGAGCCGCCCGGCTGGCTGTCGGACGCGCACCGGCGGCACACCGGCGGCACCGCGGAGGGCACGCCGTCCGGAACGATCGGTGACCGCGTCTTCGAGGCCCGTCCCACCCCCACGGCCGACGGCGTCGCCTGGTGGCTGGTCGACGACACGGACCGCCGCCTGGCCGAGGCGGCCCTGCTGCGCGCCCAGGACCGGACGGACACCGCCTCCCTGCTCTTCAGCACCCTGCTGTCGTCGCTGAACGTGCCGCGCTGCGCCGAGATAGCGGCCCGGATGGCCGCGGACCATCTCGCCGACGCCGCCGTGCTCGTCACCCCGCCCGTCGGCCGCGGGTACGCCGTGACCCACGCCCGGCGCGGCGAGCCGGTGGTCCAGGAGACCCGCCAGGTCGATCCGCACGGCGTCCCGGGGCTGGCCGAGGCCCTCCGCGGCTTCCCTCCGGTGCCGGCCCGCTGGATCAATCCCGACGACATCCCCGGCTGGGTCGTCCCGGACGGCTTCGCCGGGCCGGTCGGTTCCGTGATCGTCACCCCGCTGCCGGGTCACGGAGTGCCCGCGGGCGCGCTGATCCTGCTGCGGTCCGGCACCGAGCAGGCGTTCACCCCCGACGAGGAGAGGTTCGCCCGGCTCTTCGCGGCGCGCGCGGGCACCGCGCTGTCGGCGGCGCGCCTGTACAGCGAGCAGACCGCGATCACCGCCACCCTGATGCGGGACCTGCTGCCCCCCGCCCTGCACAGCGTGCACGGGGTGGAGTACGCGGGCCGCTACCGCGCCGCCGCCGACCACGAACGGGTCGGCGGGGACTTCTACGACGTCCACCCCGGCGCCGACGCCTCCGAGGAGACGTTCGTCGTACTGGGCGACGTGGCCGGCAAGGGCCTGGACGCCGCGGTGCTGACCGGCAAGATCCGCAACACGCTGCAGGCCCTGCTGCCGCTGGCCTCCGACCACCAGCAGGTCCTCAGCCTGCTCAACGGGGCCCTGCTCAACTCGCACCACGCGCGGTTCGCCACCCTGGTGCTGGCCTCGGTGAAGCGGCACGGCGACACCGTGCGGCTGCGTCTGACCAGCGCCGGGCACCTGCCGCCGCTCGTGGTCCGCGCGGACGGCACGGTGGAGGAGGTGGACACGCGGGGCACCCTCGTAGGAGCGCTGCCCACCACGCCGGGGCGGACGGCCGAGACCGAACTCGCTCCCGGGGAGACCTGTCTGCTCTACACCGACGGCATCACCGAGGCCCGCGGCGGGCCGCTGGGCGACGAACTGTTCGGGGAACACCGTCTGCGGAAGGCGCTGGCGGAGTGCGCGGGGATGCCGGGCGAGGCGATCGTCGAGCGGGTGCAGATGCTGGCCGCGCAGTGGCTGGGGTCCGGCCGCCACGACGACATGGCCGCCGTCGCCATCGGCGCGCCGCGAAGGGGCGCGCCGGGCGGCACGGGCGGGCGGAACGCCGTCGCGGGCCGGCCGGGGAGGTAACGCGTGAGCGAGACCCGTGCGCCGGACGACGGCCTGTGCGACGCGCTGTGGCGGGCGGTGCTCGACGGGGACGAACACCACGCCGTCGACCTGGTCCGTTCCGCTCTCGGCGCGGGCTGGGACGAGGAGAGCCTGCTGCTCGACGCGGTCGCGGCGGTGCAGGCACGGATCGGTGCCGAGTGGGCCGCCGACCGGATCACCGTCGCCCAGGAGCACGCCGCCACGGCGATCAACGAGCGGGTCATCACCGCCCTGGTGCCCCGTCCCGACACGCGTGGACCGTCCGAGCCGCGCCGCGGACGGGTGACGGTCAGCTGCGTCGACGGCGAGTGGCACGCGTTCCCGGCCCGCCTCGTCGCCGAGGTCCTGCGGCTGCGGGGGTGGCAGGTCGACTATCTGGGCGCCCAGACGCCCACGCCGTACCTGGTCGCCCATCAGCACCGGACCGACTCCGACGCCGTCCTGCTCTCCGGGTCCCTCCCCACCCAGCTTCCGACGGCGCACGCGGCCATCACCGCCTGCCGGTCCGTCGGGGTGCCGGTCCTGGCCGGGGGCCGGGCGTTCGGCCGGGACGGCAGGTACGCGCGGGCCCTCGGCGCCGACGCGTGGGCGGCGGACGCCCGCGGCGCCGCCGCCGTGCTGGAGGCGGGCCTGCCGAGGCCGACGGTGATCCGGCAGGCGGTCGACGACCTGCCGCATCTGGTCGACCAGGAGTACACCATGGTGGTCCAGTCGCGGCGGCGCCTGATCGGGCAGACGCTGACGGAGCTGGAGGGCCGTTTCCCGGCCACGTGCGGTGGCGACGAAGCGCGGCGGGAGCGCACTGCGGAGGACCTGGCCCACTTGGTCGACTTCCTGGCCACGGCCCTGTACATGGACGACGCGGCCGTCTTCACCGACTTCCTGGACTGGACGGCCGGGGTTCTGTCGGCCCGCGGTGTCCCGGCGCACTCGCTGGTCGCCGGCCTGGACATCCTGGCCGGACAGGTGCGCGACTTCCCCCGCGGTCTGCGCATGGTCCGTGACGGCGCGGCACACCTCGCCGGCCTGTCCGGCCCCCTCGTCCCCGGCACCGCCGCGTGAGCGGTGCCCGCCCACTGGTCCCATCCGCGCTGCGGATGACCCACCGTCACACCGGTGCGGCACGGGTCCCGCTGCGGCTGTACGACCGGCCCGGTGTCCTCGACCGGCGGCCGCGCCGGACCGGCGTGCCGGAGCATCTCAGCGCCCCGGCCGGGTGACCGGACGGGGCGCACGGCCGGGATCCCCTCATCGGGCGGATTCCGCGCCGGGCGACGGGCCGGTGCCGGGGCGGGCCGTGTGGTCGGGGTGGCCCGCGGTGCGGCGGGCCTCCTTCATCTCGGCCTCGTGGAGGTGGTCGCGGCCCTCCGCCAGTTCCTCCACGGCGGCCCGCTCGGTCTCCCGGAACGGCTGGTAGTACGTGGCGTCGTAGGCCTCGACGATCTGGAACGTCCAGTGCCCGGGGATCACGTTGCGGCCGAGCACCTGGGTCCGCACCGTCTCGGCCCACTCCGGATGCCCGGCCTCGCGCAGCAGTTCGACCGCCCGGTCGAGTTCGAGGTCTGCGGTGCCGGTGAGCTGGTGGAAGCTGTAGAGGTGGCCGCGGGCGCGCTCGGTCGTCTCCAGCGCCTTCGACAGCGACCCGAGCGCCTCCACGGTCTCGTCGCTGACGCCCTCGGGTCGCCGGTGGGCGGGGTCGGGGCCGTCGTCCTGTCCGGTCATCGTCTCTTCCCTCACCTGTGCTCGTCCTTCGCCCGTGGTCGATTGCTCCTGCTCACCGGTCGTCCGTCACCCGCCGCCCGAGGCCGGCCGGCTGCGGCCGGCGCGGTCGCGGCGGGCCAGCAGCCGCTGGGCGCCGGCCAGGCCCGGCGCGAGGGGCCGGCGCAGCGCGGCACGGGCGGCGTTGGCGCCCGGCGCCCCGTGCACCCCGCCGCCCGGATGGGCGCCGGCGGACGCCAGGTACAGCCCCCTCACGGGGGTCTCGGGCCGCCCGGTGCCGGGGACCGGGCGGAAGAACAGCTGCTGGTGCATGGCCGCGGTACCGCCGTTGATGGCGCCCCCGTACAGGTTCCGGTCGAGGGACTGGAGGGTGGGCGGGGCGAGGACGCGCCGGGCCCTGATCCGGCCGCGGAAGCCGGGCGCGAAGCGTTCCACCTGGCGTTCGACGCGGTCGGCCATGCGCTCCTGCTCCCCGGCGTCCCAGGCGCCGGTGAGCGACTCGGCGCCCGCGTCGCCGGCGACGTCGTGGGGCACATGGGTGTAGGCCCACGCGGACTCGGTGCCGCGGGGGGAGCGGGACGGGTCGGACGTCGTCATCTGGCCGAACAGGCAGAAGGGGCGGTCCGGGATGCTGCCGGCGGCCAGCTGGGCGGCGAAGCGGGTGAGCTCGTCGAGGCCGTCCGCGAGGTGGACTGTCCCGGCGCCCGCGGCCTGCCGGCACGCCCAGGGCACGGGGCCGTCCAGCGCCCAGTCGACCTTGAAGGTGGCGAAGTCCCACTGGAAGCGCCGCAGGTCGGACAGCACCTGGGCGGGTAGGTCCTCGGGTGCGAGGAGTTCGCCGTACAGGGCGGGCACGGCCACGTCCGCGAGGACGGCGCGGCCCGCCGCGACCGTCTCGCCGTCGGCCGTGCGGACCCCCGTCGCCCGGCCGTCGCGCACGACGACGCGGTCGACGTGCCTGCCGCAGGAGACCGTCCCGCCGAGCGACTCCAGGCGGCTCACCAGCGCCCGGACGAGTTCCCCCGCGCCGCCGGCCGGCACGGGGAAGCCGTAGGTCTGCGCGAGCATCGACATCAGCCAGCCGAAGCCGCCGCTGCCCGCGGCCTCCGGCGCCAGGTCGGCGTGGAGCGCGTTCCCCGCCAGCAGCAGCCCTCCCCCTTCGCCGCGGAACTCCTCCTCCCCCAGCCGGCGCACCGGCAGGACCAGGGTGCGTGCCATGCGCAGTCCGCCGGCGCCGCGCAGCCGGACGGCCAGCCGGGCCGCGGGCCGTACCGGCGGGAAGGGGGTGAACAGCGCGTCGAGGAGTGCCGGGCGGAGGTTCTCCCACACCTCGTGCAGCCGCCGCCAGGCGGCTCCGTCGCCGGGCGCGAAGGCGTCCAGGGAGTCGGCGGTGGCGTCGACACTGCGGTCGAGCACCGCGCACCTGCCGTCGGTCAGCGGGTGGGCGAGGACCTGCGGGGCGTGGCTCCAGCGCAGCCCGTGCTGCTCCAGGCGGAGGCCGGCGAGCACCGGGGAGGCGGCGGCGAGCGGGTAGAAGGAGCTGCAGAGGTCGCTGACGAAGTCCGGCTCGACACCCCGGTCGTGGCGTACCGCCCCGCCGGGCTCCGGCTGCTCCTCCAGCACCTCGACGCTCCAGCCGGCGTCGGCCAGCAGGTTCGCCGCGACCAGTCCGTTGGGGCCGGCCCCGATCACCACGGCGTCAGGCACGGGGGCCTCCCTCGTCGGGATGCGGTGACACCACCTGGCCGAGGGGGCGGCGCTGTTCCGCCTCGGCCGCCTCGGTCTCACAGATCTTCGCCAGCCGGGCGAGCATGGTGCGGTGGCGGATCTGGATCAGTGCCTCCACGGCCACGTTGTGCAACGTGCCGCCCGCTCCCCGCAAGGGGTGCTCGTCGACGAGGACCAGGCACTGGTCGCCCCAGGGGCGCAGCTCGATGGAGATGCGGGCGGTGCCGAGCGGGCCGGCCTTGGCCTCCAGCTCCAGCGCCTCGCCTGGTTCGCAGCGTCGGACGACGGTCTCGTTGGACAGGCTCACGGGGCCGAGGCGCACCTCGAAGCCGATCGCGGAGCCCAGCTCGGGCCAGTGGCCGCGCACCGGTCGCGACGACGCGGTTCCTACGACCCATTCGGCGTAACGGGTGCCGTCCGCGAGGACGGCCCATACGGACCGTGGGCTCGTACGGATCAGACGATGGCGAACCGCCACTTCGACCTCCCGTGTCCGAGGGTGACGCCAGTCAGCACTGAGTGCCCTCTCTGCGGCGCGTCAACCGACACGGCGGTGCCGTACCGGTTCGCGGGGTGCCGTCGCGCCCACCCGTGCCGCCCCGGGGGGTACCACCCAGGCCCTTCGGGCACTGGGGGAGACACGACTGCCCGCGGGAACGCAAGCGGGGTCAGGGGGCGGGGCGGGTCGGGGTGAGGGCCCAGCGGATGCCCGCGGTGACTGCGGTGCCCAGGGGGCGGACGCAGACGCCCTCGGCCGGGGGGATGCGGGGCAGCCACAGGGCACGGGAGGCCCACACGGGCAGCAGGGACACGGCGTTGGCGGCGAGCACGCCGTACGGCACCCGGGCGAGCAGCGGGACGGGCGGGTTGAGCAGCAGGAAGCGTGCGGTGCCGCGTGCCTCGGGGGTGGCGCGCAGCTCGCCCCGGTAGGCCTCCAGCCGTTCGGCGAGCCCTGCGCGGTCGACCGGCGGGTCGGGGACGCCGAGGGCGGTGGCGATGCGCGCCATGTCGGCGACGTACCCGTCGCAGCCCGCCGCGTCCAGGGGGTGGGCGCCGTAGCGCTGGTGGGCGCGCAGGAAGCAGTCGACCTCGGCGACGTGCACCCAGCACAGCAGCCGGGGGTCGGCCGCCCGGTACTCCTCGCCGTCGGGGGTGGTGCCGCGCACCGTCTCGTGGACGGCCCGCACCCGGTCGACGGCCCGCTGGGCGCTGTCGGCGGTGCCGTAGGTGGTGACGGCGAGGAAGGTGCTGGTCCGCTGGAGGCGTCCCCAGGGGTCGCCGCGGAACCCGGAGTGCCCGGCGACCGCGGCCATGGCCAGCGGGTGGAGCGACTGGAGGAGCAGCGCGGACAGCCCGCCGATGAACATCGAGGCGTCCCCGTGCACCGTCCTGACCGGCCGCTCGGGGCCGAACCAGCGCGGGCCGGGCGTGCCGTGGATGCGTGCCCGGTTGTCCGGGCCGTCCGGTCCCGCCACCCGGGAGAAGATCGCGTGGCCGATCCGGTCGCGCAGCGCCGAGCCGCCTTCGGTCAGCAGTCCCATGGTTCGCTCCGCCTCCTCACGCCCGCGACGACCGGTCGGCTTCCCCTGCTACGCGTGCCCCGCTCCCCCGCCCCGTATCCCCGGACGGCACCGAAGCCCTAAGGGACGTCGCCCCTCCAGTCGTACACCCGGCCGCCGGGGCCGCGGGGCATGTAGAGCGCGCGCCCGCCGGCGCCGTAGCGGCCTATCTCGGTGGGCAGGCCGACGCCGTGCCTCAGTTCCGTCTCGCCGTGGTCGGTGACGTCCAGCAGCAGACCGTCCAGCGGCCCGCCGGCCAGCTCCACGTACGTCCGCCCGTCGCGCGGGCCGGGGTCGTCGTGGTCCGCGCCGTAGACCCTGCCGCGCATGAACTCCAGTTCGTCCATACCGGGCAGCGTGACATCCCCCACTGACAATCGGTCCCGGCCGCGGCATGGAGGAGTGCCGCCGGGGCAGGCGTGCCACGATGGGCGCAGGGCCGACGGCGGCAACCAGGGAGGCGGCAGGTGGACTGGCGGGTCTTCGCGCAGCACATGGCTTCGATGGCCCGGGATCTCCTGGCCGAGCACACCCTCGACTCGACGCTGCGGCAGATCTCGAGTTCCGCGGTGGAACTGGTCGACGGCTGCGACGCCTCCGGGATCCTGGTGCTGCGCGGGGACCGGGTGAGTTCGCTGGCGCCCACCGAGCAGCTGGTGACCGACAGCGACCGCCTCCAGGAGCAGCTGAAGGAGGGCCCCTGCTTCGACGCCGCGCGGCCCGACCGCGCCGAACGGGTCTTCCGCATCCCCGACTTCACGGAGGACCCCGGCCGCTGGACGTCCTTCGTGCCCCGCTGCCGGGAACTCGGGGTGGGCAGCATGATGGGCTTCCTGCTGTACACGCGGGAGGAGGAGCTGGGGGCCCTCAACATGTACTCCCGCAAGCCGGGGATGTTCACCGAGGACAGCGAGACCGCGGGCTGGCTGCTGGCCTCCCACGCCGCGGTCGCCTTCTCCACCGCCAAGACGGACGCCCAGCTGCAGGAGGCCATCGCCACGCGGCATCTGATCGGCGAGGCGATGGGCATCCTGATGGGCCGGCACCAGGTGACGGAGGATCATGCCTTCGACATCCTGCGCACCCGGTCCCAGCGCACCAACACCAAGCTGCGTGACGTGGCGCGCCGGGTCGTCGAGACGGGCACGGTGGAGCAGTGACCGACGCCCGGGGCCGCACTCAGCGGCTGCCGGTCCAGTTGTGGGCGACGTCGATCACGAGGTGTCCCTCGAGCCGCAGCACCCGGAACGGGAGCCGCGACCGCACGCCGAGCCCGATCTGGGTCTCGCCCTCGAAGCTGCCGGCGTAGCGCGCGTCCCGGAACGTGCGGTACCCGGTGAGGTTCACGCCCGGCAGAAGGCTTCCGGCACGGGCCGGGTAGGTGGGCTCGCCGGTCTCGGGGTCGTAGGCGGGCGCGGCCACCCGCACCTCCAGGACGGCTCCGCCGGCGACGGGGATGTGCCGGCCCGATCCGTCCTGGAGGAGCCGGTCGACGTACCGGACGGAGTAGCCGAGGTCGGCGCCCGGGGCGCCGGGCACGTCGACGACCATCCGGTCGTAGCAGGCGTGCCGCCCGGTCCTGACGTTCCGCACCGGCGTGGCCGTGCTGTCGGTGGAGTCGGCCTCGGGCAGACTGCCCCAGCCGGTCGGGCACGCCGTGGCCCGGGGCGCCGCCGCGGGGGCGGCGACGGCCGGGACGGTCGCCGTCGCCAGCGTGGCGCCGACGAGTGCGAGGGTCGCGCAGACGGCGCGCGTGCGAATCGTTCCTCTTTGAAGCATTTTCGGCCCCCTGGGCTCGCATCCTTCTGGTATCGGGTGAGACGACCGGGATGACCGGAAGGTTGCGGCCCCGCCGCGCCGGACCTTCCGGCATGGCACATCCTGGTGGGAACGGACGGAAGTCACGTGCGTCCGCACCGGGAGGGCGCGACATGGACGACACTGCCGCCGCCGGACCGCGCGGGGAGCGGCCCGGCGGCGCGCCCGGCCGCGGCGACGGGCGGAGCGGCGAGGAACTGCGGACCGTGCACCCGGCCGCCCGGATCGAGGACGCGCTGGCGGGGCCGGTGGTCGCGGCGGTCCAGGGCATCGGCGGGTACGGCGGGCTGGTGTACCTGCGCTCGCGGGACCGCCGCTCGCTGGTGCTGTGCGTGGTGGCCGGAGTCCCCCGGTCGCTGCTGATGTCCTGGTGGCGGGTGCCGGTGGGCGGCACGCTGCCGATGTCCGAGGCGTATCGCAGGAGCGAGAGCCTGTGGCTGCCGGACGAGCGGGCCACGATGCTGCGCTTCCCGCAGTTCACCGCGGCGCTGCCGTACTCGTTCAGCTCCGCCTTCCACCCGGTGCACGTCGGCGGCGAACCCGTGGGCGTCATCTCCGTGCTGCGGTCGGCCGCCCGGGAGCCGATCGGCGAGCGGGAGGTGCGGGCGGCGCTGCGCGACGCCGGGCGGGACATGGAGGAGCGGCTCACCGAGTTCGCCCGTCGGGTGCCCGGCAGGGAGGGCCCGGACGCCGTCGCGTACGGCATCGACTACGACGACCAGCCGGTCAGTGTGCGGCTTCCCACGCCGCCCTCCCGGTCCGTGTCGGTCGGCATGATCGAGTGGGACCTGGACACCGACCGGTGGTCCGGGGACGACGACGCGCTGTCCCTCCTGGGCGTCACCCGGACGGAGTTCGGCGGCACCATGGCGGAGGTCGAGCACCGGGTGAGCCCCGACGACCTGTACGAGCTGCGGGCGAGCCGGCGGGACGCGGCGGAGACCGGGCAGGTCAGGTCCCGGCACTTCAGGGTGCTGGACGAGCCCGGCACCGACGGGCACATCCGCTACCGGCCGGTCGAACTGTGGGGGCACGTCGTACGGACGGAGGGCGCGACCCGGCTCCTGGTGGGCGCCCTCGTCGACGCGGCCGTCGGAATCGTCGCCGCCGAGGCCGCCGAGCGGCTGCCCGACGGCGTGTTCTCGCTGGACCAGGACGGCCGGGTCGTCTACGCCAACCGGCGCTGCCAGCAACTGCTCGACTGCGACCTGGAACGGATGCTGGGCCACTACCCGTGGGACGCGCTCGCCTGGCTGCGCGATCCGGCGTACGAGGACCGCTACCGGGCGGCGATGCTGTCGCAGGAGCCGGTGTCGTACCTGGTGCACACCCCGGGGGGAGGCTGGCTGGGGTTCGTGCTCTATCCCGGGGTGCACGGGCTGACCGGCCGCGTCTTCCGCACCGGCGCTCCCGCCGGGACCGAGCAGGGCCCCGGCCAGACGCCGGCGGGCGGGGCCGCGTCCGCCGAGCCGGTCGCCCCGGCCCGCGCGGGAGCCCTCTACCACGTCGTGCAGATGGCCAGCGTGCTGACCGAGGCCGTGACCGTCAGGGACGTCTGCCATGCCGTCGCCGAGCAGCTGCTGCCCGCCTTCGGCGCGCGGGAGATCGCCCTGTACACGGTCCGCGACAACCGGATGTACCTGCTGTGGGAGTCCGGCTATCCGGAGCACTTCCTCGACAGCTTCGAGGGGGTCCCGCTCAACGCCAACCTGCCCGGCGTGCACGCCCTGACCACCCGGCTCCCGCTCTTCTTCGAGTCGCCGGAGGCTCTGGTCAACGCCTATCCCAATCTCCTCCTGGACCCGATGAACGCCTGGGCGTTCCTGCCGCTGATCGCCTCCGGCCATCCGGTCGGCTCCTGCATCCTCGGCTGGACGGAGCCGCACCGGTTCACCTCCGAGGAGCGCACCGCGCTGACCGCGCTGGGCGGTCTGACCGCGCAGGCGATGGAGCGGGCCCGGCTCTACGACGCGGAGTCCGCCGTGGCGCGCGGCCTGCAGGAGGGCCTGCTGCCGCACCGGCTGCCCGCCCTCGACAGGATGGTCACCACCGGCCGCTACCTGCCCGGCACCCAGGGCATGCAGATCGGCGGCGACTGGTACGACGTGATCAGGACGGAGAACGGGGCGGCGCTGGTCATCGGCGACGTCGAGGGGCACAGCGTCGGCGCCGCGGCGGTGATGGGGCAGCTGCGCAGCGCGGTGCACGCCTTCGCCGCCAGCGGCCGGCCGCCGCAGGAGGTCATCACCCACACCAACCGGCTGCTGGCCGAGCTGGAGACGGACCTCTTCGCCACCTGCTGCTACATCGACCTCGAAGCGGCCACCGGCCGCGCGCGGGCGGTACGGGCCGGCCATCCCCCGCCGCTGCTGCGCCACCCGGACGGGCACACGGAGAGCCTGGACCTGCCCGGCGGCGTGCTGCTCGGGGTGCAGCCGGACGCCGTCTACCCGGTGACGACGCTGACCCTGGCGCCCGGCAGCCTCCTCGCGCTGTACACGGACGGGCTGGTGGAGACGCCCGGCGGCGACATCGGGACGGGCATCGAGGTGGTACGCCGCACTCTGGCCCGCAGCCGCACCGACTCGGTCGAGGAACTCGCCGACCAGCTGGTCAGAACGGCACGCCGCACCGAGGACCGCCCGGACGACGTGGCGCTGCTCCTCGCGGCGTACGACTGGCGGCGCGGCCGCTGACCCGCGGCCGCGCACACGGTCCTACCGCCAGGATTGGTCCCCGATGACGGGGCTGAAGTGGACCCCTTGGCGGACCGCCGGGGCTTCTAGCGTCGGTGCCATGAACGCCGCCACCACGCGCGGGGCCCTGCTCGCCGCGCTCGCCTGTGTCCTCGTCGGAGGGTCCTTCACCGCCAACAGCCTCCTCGGCGACTACCCGTACGCGGGCGGTCAGTTCCTGCGGTACGGGCTGGCCTGTCTGCTGCTGTTCCCCCTCGCGGGCAGGGGCGCGGCCGCCGCCCTGCGGGCGCTCCCGCCCCGTCTGTGGGGCCGGCTGGCGCTGCTCGCCGCGGTCGGCATGGTCGGGTTCAACCTGGCCGTGCTGGCCGCGGAACGGACCGCGGAACCGGCGGTGCCTGGCGTCCTCGTGGGCTGCGCACCGGTCGTCGTCGCCGTCCTCGTCCCCCTGCTGGACGGCCGCCGGCCGAGACGGCAGGTCCTGTACGGGGCGTCGGCGGTGGCCGTCGGCGCCTTCACCGTGCAGGGCTGGGGGCGTACGGACGGGGCGGGGCTCGCCTTCTCGCTGTGCGCGCTGGTCGGGGAGGTCGGTTTCGCCGTACTGGCCGTGCCCGTGCTGCGGCCCCTGGGCCCCCGGCTGCTCTCCGCCACGGTGTGCGCGGTCGCCGCGGCGCAGTCGGCGGCGGCCGGGCTGCTGGCCGACGGGACGGCGTGGCTGCGCCGCCCGGACGGCGTGGAGGCGACGGCGCTGCTGTGGCAGGCGGTCGTGGTCACCGTCGTCGGGTTCGTGTGCTGGTACATGGGCATGCAGCGGATCGGCGCCGAGCGGGCCACCCTGTTCTCCGGTCTGATCCCGGTGGCGGCCGCGTGCACCGCGCCGCTCGTCGGCACCGGCTCCTACGGCGCGGCGCAGGCCGTGGGCAGCGTCCTGGTCGGGGCCGGGGTCGCCCTGGGCTCCGGGGCTCTGGGGACGGCCCTACGACCGCGCCGGCGCCGCGCGCTGCCGGAGCCGCCGCCCGGACCGGGATGCCGGGATGATCTCCTGCCTCTCTGATGGGGAGGAAGAGCCGGGAAGCGCCCGGCCGGGCAGACGCCACCGTCGTGCGGCTGCTGCCGGTGCCCGCCGTGATGACGCTGCTCGGGGCGCGGGCCTGGTGGACGCCGCGACGGCTGGACAGGATCCTGCCGCAGAGCGACGCCGAGGGCTGGGGGAACGCGAGGCGGCAGGCCCCCTGAGGGGTCCTGCCGCCGTTCACCTCACGCGGGGGCCGCCCTGCCGCACAGGGGTCAGGCGCCCCGCCGCACGCTCCGCAGCACGAAGAACCCGAAGATCACCAGCACTCCGCCCAGCGCGGCCGGCCAGAGCTGCGCCCCGGTCTCGGCCAGACTGCCGGACCCTCCCTGCGCCTGGGTCTGCTCCTCCGCCTCGAGTTCGGGGAGGCTGCCGGGCACATCGGCGGCCTGAGCCGCCTGGCCGCCGCCGTCCTTGCCGCCCTCGTCGCCGCCCCCGTCTCCGGCGCCGGCGTCCTTGCCGTCACCGGCCGGGGAGGAGATCTTGACGTCGGGCTTCCCGGACGGGGTGGCGCCGTCGTCCGCGGGCTCCTCGGTGGCCGGGGCCTCGGTGGCCGGGGCCTCCGACGGCTGCTCCTGTCCGCCGTCGCCCTTCCCGCCGCCGTCGCCACGGCCCGGGTCGTCGGGCGTGGCCGTGGGCTCCTCCGGCTGCTGCGGCTCCTCCGGCTGCTGGGGCTCCTCGCCCGGTTCGCCGCCGTTGCCGCCGTCACCGTTGCCGTTGCCGTCGCCGCCGTCACCGGCGCCGCAGGTGCGGCCCTCGTTGATGCAGTCGACCATCTCGTTCATCAGGTCCTCGTCGAAGATGTTGATGAAGTCGCCGTGGTCCGTGATCGGCTTGTGCAGCTGCTCGGGGAAGGAGTCCACCGCGAACAGCGGGGTGGTCTTCCCGCCGTCGTCCAGGCTGGGCGCGTCGACGTCGTAGACGATGCGCTGGACCAGCTGCGGCACGGGCCGGAAGCCAGACGGGCAGTTGCCCGCCGCGTCCGTGAACGCCATGTGCGTACGGTGGTTGGCGCTGTCGGTGTTGCGGCCGTCCCAGCAGCTCTGGAAGTCGAACGTGCGCACCACGTCACTGCCCTGCGGGCACAGCGGGTACTTGTCCTCGAGCTGCCGGTCCTCGAAGCCGGTGCAGCTCCAGGACGCGTTGGCGTTGGCGGGGCCGTTGACGAACGACTTGGCGTCACCGGTGATGATGCGCAGCAGCCGGGGCATGGCCGTGACCTCGCCCCGCGGGTTGCCGGCGAAGGTCAGCGTGACCGCCTTGGGCGTGACGATCTCACCGGCGTTGCCCTCGATGCCGCCGCCCGGGGAGTCGGCGTCCCGTTCCTGGGTGCCGTTCTGCAGCCGCAGCACCGGCCAGTAGTACGACGACTTGTCACCCTGGTCCGCGCAGCTGGTCTCCGCCCGCGCCAGTTCCTCGTCGCTGGAGAAGGCGTTGGTGGACTGGTTGCCGATGTAGTCGTGGAAGTGGTGGGCGCCGTTGCCGACGCCCGGGGCGGCGATCACGTTGTCCGAGTTGAACAGACCGTTCTCGTTGCCGCCGCACTCGCTGGTGAAGGTGCCTCGGGAGGCGTCCTTCGACTGCTCCGGCTCGGCGACGTCGGGCTGGACGCTCTTGATGTCGACGTAGTCGCCGGCGACGGGTCCGTTGCCGGCCTGGCCGCCGTTGCCGCCCTGCTCCTGGCCCTGTTCCTGCTGTTCCTGCTGGTCCTGGCCGTCGCCCCCGGCGCCCGTCTGCTCGCCCGCGTCGCCGGCGTCCTCACCGCCGTCGCTCCCCTGGCCGGCGTCCGGCTGCGCGGGGGCGTTGCCGGACTCGCGCACGGCGCAGGCGGCGAGTTCCTCCAGGCCCTCGGGCCGGTCGCCCACCCGGTCGATGGCGGTCGCGATGCGGGCGAGGGCCGCGGAACGCTTCTCCCGGAGCGGCTTGGCTATCGTGTTCTCCGCGAACCCGGGGTCCTGGCGGAGTGCGTCGGCCGACTCCCCCAGCCGCTTGTAGGCGTCGGCGATCTGCGCGTCCAGCCCGGCGAGTTCCCTGTCGACCTCCGCCCGCGCCTCCCCGGGCACGTCGGTCAGCTCGGTGGCCACGTCCGGACAGTCGATCGTCGCGCCCGCGAGGACCCGTGCCCGGCCGTCGCCCGCCCCCGCGTCCTCGGTCGCGGACGCGTAGACGTTGGCCGCCATCATGCCGCCTCCGCCGAGGATCAGGGCGAACGCGGCAAGGGTCGCGCGCTGTTTGGGGCGTCTGCGTGTGTTGCGTGCCAAGGCGGTACTCCTACGCTTCTGTTGCGGGGGGTGGGCAGAGGATTCCCACGCCCCATACGCAGGCGGCGCACAGCGTGTTCAAGCGACTCGCGATTTCTTCGCGGAATCTCAGAAACCGCGGCCTCCGCACCCGCCGGTCCCCGCCGGGCCTCGCGGTCCGGCGGGGACATGGGGACGGGAGCGGCGAAGTGCGCGGACGTCAGCCGAAGTTCACGTCACTGCACAGGAAACGGGTGGCAGCGCTCCCAGTGCCCAGGCTGCGCCCGCCGGAGCGGAGCGGCCACGCGCATTCGCGCCACTCCCGCCCCGGTCGTGGCGCGTTCGACACGTTCGACGGCGCGGGCGCCGGCTCCTCAGACGCCGTCGAGGTCGTGCGTCGTACGGCCGAGGCAGACCACCGAGTCGTCCATCGGCACCTCGATCTCCTCGAAGCCCATGCGGTCGTAGAAGCCGCGGGCGGGCTTGTTGGCCTTCGCCATGACGAGATGGACGGCCGGCACCCCGGCGTCCCGCAGCGCCTCGAGGAAGGTCAGCATGAGCCGCCGGCCGTATCCGCGGCCCTGCCAGCCGGGCAGCAGGTCGATGTGCAGATGGGCGGGCCAGGGGGCCAGCTCCGGGACGATCATCCGCTCGGGGTGGTGCAGGAGCCGGGCGATCGTCTCGTCGGGGGTGGCCGGGGGGCCGGACGGATCGGGGTGCCGGTCGCCGACCAGGGGCAGCCACGCGGCCCGGAAGTCCTTGGCGAAGCGGACGGTGTCGGCGGTGCCGACGATGTAGCCGACCGCCCGGCCCCGGCCGTCGTCCAGCACGAAGGCCAGCTCCGGCTCCAGATGGACGTAGGGGGCGGCGAAGGTGTCCGGGAAGACGCCGGGGTCGGTGTAGTGGGGGCGGCTGTCCTCGCCGTTGTGCGCGGTGCGGACGCAGATGTCGTCGAGGGCCGGCCGGTCCTCGCGGCGGTACGGGCGGATCCTGGGGGACTCGGTCATGTCCGGCATCCTGCATCGCTTGGGAGCGCTCCCACAACCCTCTTGCCGGCGGCGGCGGCACCGGGCGGTGGGTTGGTACGACGGTCCGGGGATACCCGTCGGGCCATGAGGCTGCATAATCCGGGACGGAACAGCGGGCAGGCCCACGAGAGCGGCCCGGACGAGACCCCCTCCGGGCACGGGACGGGACACGGGAGCGACGCGGCGGCCGACAAGCCGGGACCCGGCGAGGAGGTGGAGCGGGCGGCGCCGGACACCCTGGCCCGGCTCCCGAAGGGCGCGTGGCGGGCGGCGCTGAAGGGCAGCCTGCGCGAGTTCAAGGACGACGAGCTCACCGACCGGGCCGCCGCCCTGACGTACTACGGCGTGCTGTCGCTCTTCCCGGCGCTGCTGGCCCTGGTGTCGGTGCTCGGCCTCACCGGCAGGTCCACCACGGACAAGGTGCTGGAGAACCTGCAGGATCTCGCCCCCGGCTCGGCCCGGGACATCATCACCCAGGCGGTACGCCAGTTGCAGGACAACGCGGGCGTCGGCTCGCTCATGGCCGTCGTCGGCCTCCTGCTGGCGGTCTGGTCCGCCTCGGGCTACGTGGCGGCGTTCATCCGTTCGGCGAACGCGGTCTACGACGTGCCCGAGGGACGCCCGGTCTGGAAGGTGCTGCCGGTGCGGTTCGGGGTGACCGTCGCGCTCCTGGTGCTGGCCGTGCTCAGCGCGCTGATCGTGGTCTTCACCGGCGGGCTGGCCCGGCGCGCGGGCGACGCGCTCGGCCTGGGCGACACCGCGCTGACCGTGTGGTCGATCGCCAAGTGGCCGGTGCTGGTGCTGCTGGTCGTCGTCATGATCGCGCTGCTGTACTGGGCGGCCCCGAACGCCAAGGTCCGGGGGTTCCGGTGGATCACCCCGGGCAGCTTCCTGGCGCTGGCGATCTGGCTCGTCGCGTCCGCGGGGTTCGCCTTCTACGTCGCCAACTTCGGCTCGTACAACAAGACCTACGGCACGATGGCCGGTGTCATCGTGTTCCTGATCTGGCTGTGGATCACCAATCTGGCCATTCTGCTGGGGCTGGAGTTCGACGCGGAGATCGCCCGGCAGCGGGCCATCGCCGGAGGCCATCCGCCGGAGGCGGAGCCGTACACGGAGCCGCGGGACACCCGCGCCTGGGACGAGCAGGACCGGCGGCGGATGGACGAGACCTGACCGGGCGGGCCGCCGGCCTCACTCCATCAGCCCCGCCGCGACCGTCGCGCCCAGCTCCCGGCACTGCTCGACGGCGCCCCTGCCGGGCTCACCGGTCACGGTCACCGGCTCCGCGGCGCGCCGCCAGCCGAGGCCCGTCGTGACCGTCTCGAGCGCCCGCACGGCGCCCGTGACGTCGTTGCCGCCGTGCACGTAGTAGCCGAAGGGCCGGCCCCGGGTGCTGTCCAGGCACGGGTAGTACACCTGGTCGAAGAAGTGCTTGAGCGCCCCCGACATGTAACCGAGGTTCGCCGGGGTGCCGAGCAGATAGCCGTCGGCGTCCAGGACGTCGGCGGCGGTCGCGGACAGCGCCGCCCGCCGCACCACCCGGACCCCCTCGATCTCCGGGTCGGTGGCGCCTTCGAGGACGGCCTCGAACATCGCCTGGCAGTGCGGCGAGGGCGTGTGATGGACGATCAGCAGAGTCGGCACGCCCCCGACCCTGCCGTGCCGGTCCACGCGACCGCAAGCCGGGGCGCCGTCCCGTTGTGACGGCGGGGCGGGGATGACACCATGCCCCGCATCGGTACGCGGAGACGGGGTGTGTCTTGGTCGGCAGGGATGACGGGTCACCGGCGGCGGCGGTGTTCGACGCGCTGGGCAGCGAGTACGAGAAGGCGTTCGCCTCCTCGCAGCCACACCGGGCGTCGCTGGCCCGGCTGCTCGGACGGTTGGCGCCCGGCAGCAGGGTGCTGGACGTGGGCAGCGGCACGGGCCGCCCCACGGCCGCCGCGCTCAGCGCCGCCGGCCACCGGGTACTGGGCGTCGACGTGTCCCCGGTGATGGTGGAGATCGCCTCCCGGCAGGTGCCCGGGGCCGAGTTCCGGTGCGCCGACATCCGCCGGATACCGCTGGAGGACGGTTCGTTCGACGCGGTCTGCCTGTACTTCGCGCTGCTGCAGATGACCCGGGCGGAACAGTCGGACGTGCTGCGCCGGCTGGCGCGGGCGCTGCGGCCGGGCGGCCTGCTGGCGCTGGCCACCGTGCCGCTGGACGTCGAGGAGTTCGACGGGGTGTTCATGGGGCAGGAGGTGCGCGTCACCAGTTTCGCGGCCGAGGGCGTCGTCGCCGTCGTACGGGAGGCGGGCCTGACGGTGGAGTCGCAGGACAGCGTGATGTTCACCCCGACCCACCCCGACGCCCGGCCGGAGCCGCAGCTGTTCCTGCTCTGCCGCCGCGAGGAGGCCTGACCCCTCGCCGGACCGGTCCGCCGGAATCACCACGACTGACCGGCGCGGAATCAGGTACCCGCCTTGCGTTCCCCATCGGAAAGCGAGGTAGCCGACGCATGTCGCAGGTAGAGGAATCGATCGAGGTCGACGTCCCCGTCCGCACCGCCTACAACCAGTGGACCCAGTTCGAGAGCTTCCCGGAGTTCATGGCCGGCGTCGAACGCATCGAGCAGCGCGGCGACGCGCTGACCCACTGGGTGACCAAGGTCGGGGGCGTGAAGCGGGAGTTCGACGCCGAGATCACCGAGCAGATCCCGGACGAGCGCGTCGCCTGGACCACGGTCGACGGCGAGGCGCGGCAGGCCGGCGTCGTCACCTTCCACCGCGTGCGGGACACCACCACCAAGGTGATGCTGCAGATGGACTTCGAACCGCAGGGAATGACCGAGCAGGCGGGCGACCGGCTCGGCGTCGTCAAGCGGCAGGTCAGCGGTGACCTGAAGCGGTTCAAGGAGTTCATCGAGCGGCGGGGCCTGGAGACGGGCGCCTGGCGCGGCGAGGTCTGACCGTGGGCCGGGGCGGGGCACCGGCCCCGCCCCGGCAACGGCCGCCTCCGCGGTCCCGGCCTTCGGGCCGGGGCCGTCGTCGTCTACGGCGGCGCTTCCGGCCCGCCCTGCGCGGCCCGGAGGTCGGCCAGCAGTTCGGCCTGTCCGGCGAGCACGCCGGACAGGATGGTGCGCGCCACCCGCAGCAGCTCGGCCACGTGCGGGCTGGTCAGCGAGTAGTACACGGTGGAGCCCTCCTTGCGGCCGACCACCAGGTTGGCCCGCCGCAGCACCGCCAGCTGCTGTGAGAGGTGCGCCGGCTCGATGCCCACCTCGGGAAGCATCTCCCCGACCGCGTGCTCGCGCTCGCTGAGCAGTTCCAGCACGCGGATGCGGGCGGGGTGGCCCAGCGTTTTGAAGAACTCGGCCTTCATCTGGTACAGCGGCGTGGTCATCGTGCCGTCCCTTCCGGCGCGGCGGTACGGCCCGGGCGGCCGGCCCGCGGTCCATCGCCTCGTTCTGTCTCGTCGGCGTCCGCCTCGACGCTTTCTGACATTAGCAAGTCAGCACATCCCCGTGACCCGGCGGGCGTGCCCCGGGGGACTCACAGGGGGAGCGTGATCCAGACGCTCTTCCCCGGGCCGTCGGCGTCGCCCCGGACCACGGCGGTGCCCCCGAGACCGTGGGTCAGTTCGACGACGGTGGCCAGTCCGCCGGGGGGTCGGGCGCCGTCCGGCCCGAACAGCCTCGGCCGGTGGGGATGCCGGTCGTGCACGGCCAGCACCAGGCAGTCGGGACCCGCCGCGTAGACCACCGTCGTCTGCGGGGAGACCCCGGCCGCGTGCCGGACGCTGTTGGCCACCAGCTCGCTCAGGATCAGCAAGGCCGGGCCCACCGCCGGGTGACGGGCGTCGACGCCCCACTCGGCCAGGGCCCGCTCGGCCGTTTCCCGGGCCAGCCGCACGGCGCCCGGCCCGGTGGGCAGGGTGAGCACATGGCGGTGCGGCAGCGCGCCCAGGGCGGTCACGGTGCCTCCCGGGCGGGTGGAGGCACGGCGACGGATCGTCTCGCCGCCCGCAGGACACCGTCGCGTTCCAGGTGGTCGCGGGCCGCGCGGATCGCCTCGGGGGTCGTGGCGTACTCCCGGCCCTCGGGGCGCAGCAGCTCCAGGACGCCCACGGAGGCGAGGGCCCGGTGGTGCGCCGGGCGGACACCGGACGCCAGGACGACGATGCCGCGCCGCCTCAGTCTCGTCACCGCGTCCTTGAGGACCAGGGCGCCGGTGGCGTCGACGACGCTCACGTGGGACATCCGCAGGATGACCACGCGCACGTCCGCCAGTTCGGTGAGTTCCAGCAGGAAACGGTGGGCGGCGGCGAAGAACAGGGGGCCGTCGACGCGGTAGGCGACGATGTGGTCGGACAGCAGTTCGTGCTCCTCGTCCGTGTGGTCGCCCCGGTCCAGCGGCAGCGGGGCCAGCCGGGCCTGGCGGGCGACCGCGCCCAGCGCGAGCACCCCGGCGACGGCCAGACCGATGATCACCGCCTGGACGAGGTCGAGGACGAGCGTGGCCACGGCGGTCAGGCCGAGGATCAGCGCGTCGGAGCGGGTGGCGCGGGCCATCGCGCGCAGCGAGCCGACCTCGACCATGCGGACCGCGGTCGCCAGCAGCACGCCGGCGAGGGCGGCGAGCGGGATCCGCGAGACCAGCGGGGCGGCCGCGAAGACGATCACGGCGAGGACGGCGGCGTGGACGAGCGCGGCCAGCCGGGAGGACGCGCCGGTGCGGACGTTGACGGCCGTGCGGGCGATGGCGCCGGTCGCGGGGACGCCCCCGAACAGCGGGGCGGCGATGTTGGCGATGCCCTGGCCGAACAGTTCGCGGTCCGGGTCGTGGCGCTGTCCCACGGTCATGCCGTCGGCGACGGAGGCGGACAGCAGCGACTCCAGGGCGGCGAGCGCCGCCACGGCCAGGGCCGGCGCCAGCAGGCTGCCCAGGGCGGCGGTGTCGACGAAGGAGAGCGAGGGGGCGGGCAGACCGGGGGGCAGGTCCCCGATCGGCCGCGCCCCGTCCAGGCCGGCGACCTGCGCCACGACCGTGGCCGCGATCACCGCGAGGACGGAGAAGGGAACGGTGGGCTTCCAGCGCGCCCCGAGCAGCATCGCGGCCGCCACCGCCAGTGCCAGCGCCGGCGCGGTCCAGCCGGGGTCGCGGACGAACTCCTGGCCCGCCCGCCAGGCCGTCACCAGAACCCGCTCGCCTTCCGGCACGGGCACCCCCAGCGCGTTCGGAATCTGCTGCAGTCCGATCACGAACGCGATGCCGAGGGTGAAACCCTCCACCACCGGCGCGGGCACGTACCGCATGGCACCCCCGGCCCGCAGCAGCGCCAGCACGACCAGGATCACGCCCGCCATCAGACCGACGGTGAGCACGCCCGCCGCGCCGTGGTCGGCGACGATCGGCACAAGCACCACCGTCATGGCCCCGGTCGGCCCCGACACCTGCAGATTGGAGCCGCCGAACACGGCTGCCAGTGCCCCGGCGACCACGGCGGTGGCCAGCCCCGCCGCGGCGCCGAGCCCGGAGGAGACGCCGAACCCGAGCGCGAGCGGCAGCGCCACGACCGCGACGGTCAGCCCGGCGAGCAGGTCCCGGCGGGGATGGTGCCGCGCTTCCTCCACATCGGCGCGGGTGGGCAGCAGGGCGGCGATCCGGGACCGGGCTCCGGCCTGCGGCTGCGGTACGGACACGGCCCCCTCGACTTCGCTCGCGACTGGACGACGAGGTCATCATGTAGCCAATTGCGAACTTTTGCAATTCAGCATGTCACCAGCTAGTCATGGCGAAAGCGGAAACCTCCCGGCACGAGGCGCGCTCCGCACCAGGGCGCTCCCGTCCGTTCAGCCCGTCATCCGCCGCCGCCAGGACGGCTCGACCCGCCTCCACTCGGCCTCCCACGCGCCCAGGCGACGCAGTTCCAGCCGGCGGCGGCCGAGCCGCCCGCCGAGCAGCACCAGTCCCCCGGTGGCCACGGCGACCGTGACACCGGCCATGACGGTCTGGAACCGTGCCTCCGCGCCCTCGGGCGGTGCGGCGACCAGCCGGCCCGCCGGGTCCGTCCACACGGTGACCTCGGTGCCCGCAGGGCTCCGGGGGGAGACCTCCGCCCGGCCCGTGTGGAGGGTGCCGTCGGGGGCGGTCCAGCGCACCTTCGCCCAGACTCCGCCGTCCCCGTTCTCGGTCACCGAGGCGGCCGCGCCGGCGGCGTCCTCGGTCAGCACGGCGGCGACGGGACTGCTCCGCTCCCGCCGCTCGGCGAGCGACCCGTCCACGGCGCCCGCCGCCGCGAGGCCGGACAGCACCCCCAGCAGCAGGGCGAGCACGAGCGCGCCGAGCAGCAGCCATGCCTCGGCCAGATCACTGCGGCGGCGCAGCGGGTTCCTCCGCCACCTCCACAGCCTCACCCTGCGGGGCCTCGCACCACGCGTCCTCGCCATGGGAGGTCACCTCCTCGCGCGGGTACCGGACGGCGTCCCTCCTCCAGGGTGACCCGGCCGCGCCGGTCCCGCATGGGCCGAAGGGCCCCGCCGCGCCGGACGCGTCAGACGGCCGGCGGGACGGGGACCACCTCGTGCTGCGGAACACCGAGGACGATCTTCAGCGCCCCGGTCTCGGCGGCGTTGCCGAAGATCTCGTACGCCTCCTGCATGTGGTCGAGCGGGAAGGTGTGGCTGACCATCCGGCGGGTGGGCAGCCGGCCGGCGGCCGCCATCCGCAGCAGGGTGGGGGTGGAGTGGGTGTCGACGAGTCCCGTGGTGATGGTGACGTTCCTGATCCACAGGTCCTCGAGGTGCAGCATGGCGGGACTGCCGTGCACGCCGATGTTGGCCAGGTGCCCGCCGGGCCGCACCACGCGGGCGCACAGCTCGAAGGTCTCCGGGACGCCCACCGCCTCCATGACCACGTCCGCGCCGAGCCCGCCGGTGAGGTCGTCGATCAGCTGCTCGGGAGCCTCGTTCGCGTCGGCCACGGCATCGGCGCCGAACTCCTTCGCGGCCCCCAGCCGGGAGGCGGCCAGGTCGACGGCGACGACGCGCTCCGGCGCGAACAGCCGGGCGGTGGCGATCGCGGCGAGCCCGACGGGCCCGGCGCCGACCACGACGACCGTGTCACCGGGACGCACCCGCCCGTTGAGCACGCCCACCTCGTAGCCGGTGGGGAAGATGTCGGCCAGCAGCACGGCGTCCTGGTTGTCGACGGCGCCGGGCAGCGGGTGCACCGAGAGGTCGGCGTACGGGACGCGGACGTACTCGGCCTGGGTGCCGTCGATGCGGTGGCCGAGTATCCAGCCCCCGCCGCCCCTGCACTGGCCGTACATGCCCTCGCGGCAGTAGCCGCAGCGGCCGCACGCGGAGATGCAGGAGACCAGGACGCGGTCACCGGGGCGGACGGTGCGGACGTCGCCGCCGATCTCGACGATCTCGCCGACCGCCTCGTGGCCGAGGACGGTGCCGGGACGGACCTCGGGCACGTCGCCCTTGAGGATGTGCAGATCCGTCCCGCAGATGGTGACGGCGTCCACCCGCACGATGACGTCGCCGGGTTCCTTGACGGCCGGGTCGGGCACCTCCTCCCAGGCGGACTGCCCGGGACCGTGGAAGACGTATCCCTTCATGCCGATCCACACCCTTCTCGCTCGGCGGCGGGCTGCCGCGCCGGGCGCGCCCGCACCCGCCTGCGTCGGCGGCCCCGGACGGGTACCGGGACCACCCCTGCTCTTCCAGTCTGAGCGCACGGACGGGAATCCGCTGGGGACCGCAGGTCCCGCGGGGGCGCCGTCAGGTCACCGGGCGGGCGGCGCCGGTGAGCGGCAGGTGCCGGGTCCGGCGGGCGAGCGCGGCGAGGTGGAGGGCGAGGCGGGAGGCGAGGTCGTAGAGGAGCCGTACCGGAGTGAGGCGCTCCAGGCGGGGGGCGAAGGCCGAGAGCGTGATCGCCAGGGCGACGCCCGCCCAGGCGACGGGGCCGAGCGGGACGCAGCCGAAGAAGTGGCTGACGCCCGGTGTCTGGACCAGCGCGGCGAGCACCGCGGCGGAGCCCAAAGCCGTCACCCACACCAGAGGGCTGTGGCGGCGCCCGGACAGGGTCTGCACCAGCTGGGCGCCGACCACCCCGCACAGCGCCATGGTGGTGGACCGGCGTTCGGTGCCGGGAGTGAGGCGGCCGATCAGATACGCCGTGACCGCGCCGAGGCAGGTGGTCACGCCCCGGCGGCGGATGGAGCGCAGCAGGGGCGCGCCGAGGACGTCGAGGCCCATCGGGCCGGTGGCGGCGTGCGCGGCCGTCGCGGGGTCGCCGCTCGGGGTGACCGCCACCGCCATGGCCGGGAACATGTCGGTGAGCAGGTTGACCAGGAGCAGCTGCCGGGTGGACAGCGGTGAGGACCCGGCGAACAGGGTGCCCAGCACGCTGAAGCCGACCTCGCCCGCGTTGCCGCCGATGAGGATGCTCACCGCGTCGGCGACGCTGCGCCACAGCGCGCGGCCCTCGACGACGGCGTCCACCAGGACCGACAGGTCGCCGGTGGTGAGGACCAGGTCGGCGGCGTTGCGGGCGGCCGCGGAGCCGCGCGACTCGATGCCGACGCCCACGTCGGCGGCGCGGATGGCGGCGGCGTCGTTGGCTCCGTCGCCGGCCATCGCGACCACCCGGCCGGCCTGCTGCAGGGCCTCCACGACGTGGAGCTTCTGCTCGGGGGCGACCCGGGCGACGACCCCGGCGCCGTGCAGCGCGCGCACCCGGTCGGACCGGCCCATGGCGACCAGTTCGTCCCCGGTGACCACCTCCGTCTCCTCGGGCCAGCCCAGTTGGAGGGCGATGGCACGGGCGGTCTCCGGATGGTCGCCGGTGAGCATCACGGGCAGGATGCCGGACCTGCGCAGTTCCGTGAGCAGTTCCTGCGAGGTCTCGCGGGGCACGTCCGCGAGCGCGACCAGCCCGGCGAACTCCAGGCCGGCGAGACCGGCGTCGAGTTCGGCCTCCGCGTCGCCGCCCCGGCACGGGCGCCGGGCGACGGCGAGGACGCGCAGTCCCTGTCCGGCCAGGGTGTGGGCGGTGGCGGCCGCCTCGTCGGGGAGGTCCCGGCAGGCGGGGAGCACCGTCTCGGGGGCGCCCTTGACGACGAGGAGTCCGGCGTCCGCGCCGGTCTCCCGGCCGACGGCGGCCGCGTAGCCGCGGCTGGCCTCGAAGGCCAGCTCGCCCTCGGCGGTCCAGCCGTGGTCGGGCGGGGCGGCGTCGAGGACGGCCTCGTCGGTGGCGTGCGCGACCCGGCGTCCCTCGCCGGTCTCCTCCCGCGGACAGGCCCGCGCGGCGAGCCGTACGACCTCCACGGCGTCCGGGGCGCCAGGGGCGAGGACGGTGCCGTCGGCGGTGGCCGCCCGGACCAGGCGGAGCCGGTTCTCGGTGAGGGTGCCGGTCTTGTCGAAGCAGACGGTGTCGACCCGGCCGAGCGCCTCCAGGGTGCGCGGGGTGCGGACCAGGACGCCGCGCCGGGAGAGCCGGCGGGCGGCGGCCATCTGGGCGACGGTGGCGACGAGCGGCAGTCCTTCCGGCACGGCGGCGACGGCCACGGCGACACCGCCGCTGACGGCACGCCGTACCGCGCTGCCGCGCAGCAGGGACAGCCCGGCCACCAGCGCACCGCCGGTGAGGGTCACCGGGAGGGTCTTGCGGGTGAGTTCCTGCAGGCGGGCCTGGACGCCGGCGGGCGGCGGGACGCGGGCGGCCAGGGCGACGGCCCGGCCGGCCTCGGTGCGGTCGCCGGTGTCGACCACGAGCGCGTCGGCCCGGCCGGCCACGACGGTGGTCCCCTCGAAGACCATGCAGGTCCGCCGGGCGACCGGGGCGCCCGGGGTGGGGTCCACGGTCTTGGTGACGGGCAGCGACTCGCCGGTGAGCGACGACTCGTCGACCTCCAGCCCGTCCACCCGCAGAAGCCGCCCGTCCGCCGGTACGACGTCGCCGGCGCCGAGGCTGATCCGGTCGCCGGGCCGCAGCCGGGCGGCGTCGACGGTGACCGTCCGGCCGGGGCCGACCCGGCGGCGGGCCTTGGGCTGCTGGCGGGCGGCGAGCCGGGCGAGCGCCCGTTCGGCGCGCAGCCGCTGGAGGCCTCCGGTCACCGCGTTGAGGTCCATGGCTCCGACGACGAGCAACGCGTCGACGACCGAGCCGAGCAGTGCGGAGGCGACCGCTCCGGTGGCCAGGACGGGGGTGAGGGGGTCGTCGAGTTCGCGGCGCACGGCTCCGGCGGCCTGCCAGGTCCAGCGGGCGGGGGCGGCCGGGGGCGTGTGCGCGAGCCGGACCGCCCGCTGCCGGGCGCGGGCGGCGAGGAGGGCCAGTCCGTGCGGGACGGAGTCGGCGCGGGTGCCGTGCAGCAGCCGGTGCGCCTCGTGCGGTTCCAGGGCGTGCCAGGGCACGTGCAGCCGGGGTTCGGGCGGGGTGGCCCTGGCCACGCGTACGGCCTCGGTCCAGCCGGCGAGCAGGGCGCCGGCCGCGGCGATGTTCACCGGGGCGTGCCGGGTGAGCCGCCGCCAGAGACGGCCGCCGGGGGTGCCGCCGCGGGCCACCATGAGGCCGGACAGGGCGGCGCCCGCGCGGGCCAGGGTCTGGGAGCGGCGGCCGACCCGGCGGGCCGGGGGGATGGCCGTGAGCAGCCGCCACACGTCGGCGAGTCCGTTCGGGGCGAGGGCGTCGGCGCCCCAGGGGATCGCCGCGTCGCCGTCCGTGACGGCGATCGCCACGTCGCCGGCGGGCAGTCCGTCCGCCACCTGCGCGTCGCCGTGCGCGGCCACGCGGGCGACGCCGATCACGATGTGCCCGTCGATCTGCAGGGCCCGTACGACGTCGCCGAACGGCAGGTCGGCGGGGGCGACCTCGTCGGCGAGGCGGGTGATGTCCTTGAGGTCGGAGCCGCCGGTGACCACCACGTGCAGCCCGGCCCGGCGGGCCGCGTCGAGGACGGCCTCGGCATGGGGGTCGATGGGGTCCTCGAACAGCGGGGGCGCCCCGTCGGCGGGCGGTGCGTGGCCGCGCAGGGCGTCGGCGTGCAGGACGAGGGAGTCGGCGAACTCCAGCTGGCGCAGCCGTTCGGCGCTGCGCACCAGGACGCCCGAGCGGGCGAGACGGGTGCCGAGGACCACGTCGAAGGCGGCGGGGCCGTAGCGCGCCGCCTTGGGGGACCCGGCGAGGACGGCCTCGGCCGCTTCCTCGGTGTCATGGGTGACCAGGAGGGTGGCGGCGGCGCCCGCGACGCTGCCGGTGCCGGCGTGGCCGGCGTACGCCTGGGCGGGTGTCACGCGAAGGTGCGGGCGGGCGCCGGTGGGGCAGGGGATGCTGGTGCGCCGTTCGTGGCAGATGTCGTCGTGCAGGGCCTCGAAGGCGGCGGCCCGTGCCGTCGCCTCGGCCAGCTGGCCGGTGCGCAGCAGTCCGTCGAGCACCAGGGAGACCGGGGACTGCCCGGCGCCGTGCGCGGCGGCGTTGGCCGCGGCGAGGAGGAGTTCCATGCCGGTCCGGCCGAACCGCTCCCGCAGCAGGGCGCGGAAGCGGGGGTTCTCGCGCAGCAGGGTGACGGCGGCGGTGACGGCCTTGGGCGTGCGCGGCAGGCGCAGCGACCGGCCCGCCAGGGCGCCGGCCGTGCCGGCGGCGTCCAGCAGCAGCGCGGCGGCGGCGATCCGCACCTCGCGGGGGTCGCCGGGGTGGGCCGCGTCGTCCGTCTCCTCGGGGTCGGCGTCCTCGGTGAGGCCGAGGCGGCCGGCGATCTCTACGGCGTGGTCGGTCACCCGGTCGCCGGCGGCGTCCGTCACGGCGGTCACCACGAGCCGGGACAGTCCCTCGTCCCAGTACGCCGTGAGCACGTCGGGGTGGTCGAGCAGTTCGGCGGCGACCTTGCGGGCGAGCGGGGCCGTGGGGCCGTCCGGGTGGCGCAGGGCCAGGTGGACGCGGTGTCCGGCCCGCCAGTGCCGCCCGCCGCCGAGGGCGTTGCGGGCGACGTGGCGCAGGCGGCGCGTCGTGCCGTGGACGGACGTCATGCCCTGCGCGGTGCCGCGGGCGGCGCCTGCGGCGGCTCCCGCCACGGCTCCGGCGAGGGGGGCGACGTCGAAGCGTGTGAGCATCTGTGGGGGTCCCGTGATCGTGTCTCAGCCGGTGTGCCGGGCGTCGCGCGGCTGCCCGGGCGCGGCGTCCGGGTCCGGGTGGGGGCCGCCGTGCGGGGCGTGGTGCGAGGTGGCCTCGGCGACCTGTTTGAGGGCCGAGGCGGTGGCGGTGTCGCCCACCTTGGCGGGCTGTTCCCGCACGGCGTGCTGCTCGTGGCCGTTGCGGTGGCGGGAGGGGATGAGCCGGTCGCCGGGGCCCGTGGGCTCCGGCCGGCCGACGGGCGGGCCGTTCCCGGCCGGCGTCCCGGGGTGTCCGGCGGCGTCCTCCTGCGCCGCCGGAAGGTGCCGGCCGACGCCGTCCGGCGACTCGGCGCCCGGCTCGCCGCCGGGCCGCTGTGCGGGGCGGGGCTGGGTGAACCAGGCGACGGCCGCGCCGGTCACCGCCACCGGCCACTCGACGACGCCGGCCACTCCGAGCACCCCAGCCCCGGCGTAGACGGCGATGCGGCGCCCGCGCGGGGAGACCGCGCCGATCGCGTCCAGGGCTCCCCCGGCGGCCTTCTCCACGTACCCCGCTCCCGGCAGATGCCGCAGCCGCGCGGCGACGGCCCGCAAGGGCCGCGGAAGATCCGGCGGACGAGTCGTGTCCTGCTCCATGACGACCTCCACGGGCGAGTCCCTCTCGGGGGCACCGATCGACTTTCCTGTTCTTGCCCCATATTCGACCGTTACCGCGCGGTTCGCCCCTCTGCTACGCCGGCGGTGGCTGGGGCCGCCCCCGCCCGCCCGTGTCGGAAGGGTCGCGCGGGGTACTGGATCCAGGCACACGCGGCCGCCCCGGACGGGAGAGCCGGGCGGCGGCCGTGCGGACCGTCCGGCCGGCGAAGGGAGTGGTCATGACGGAGGACGGCGAGGACGCGACGCTCGCCCGGCCCCCGGGAGGAACCCGGGAGCTCCGTCTGGCCACGGACACCCCCGGGCAGGCTGCCGCGCACATCCCGCCGGGCGGGGCACGGGCCGACGGCGACGACCCCGGCCTCCCCCGCGACCGCAACCAGGCCATCCTGGAGGCGGCCAAGCAGGTCGGCGCGGTGCTGAAGCGGGGCGGTCACCTCTTCGCGCTGGCCGGCAGCGTCGCCGTCCACGCCCACGGCGGCAGCGGGAACCTCCAGCACGACGTCGACTTCTCCGTCCGCCCGGAGGACGCGGAACCGGTGGCCGCCACCCTGCGGGATGCCGGGCTGACGGTGTACGCCCCGCCCGAGGACTGGCTGCTCAAGGCGACCTGCTTCGGCCAGGACGTCGACCTCATCTTCGAACTGGCGCACAGGCCGGTCTCGGCCGAGATGCTCCGGCGGGCGCGGGAACTGCCGGTGGAGTCCGTGCGCATGCCGGTCCTGGCGCCCACCGATCTGCTGTCGGGCCTGGTGGCCGCCTTCTCCGAGCACCACTGCGACTTCGGGGCCGTGCTGCCCATCGCCCGCGCCCTGCGCGAGAAGGTCGACTGGGAGCAGGTGCGCCGCGACTGCGGTGACGAGCCCATGCCCGCCGCCTTCTTCTTCCTCCTGGAACGCCTGAACGTCATCTGAACGGCCACGGAAGGAACCCTCATGGACACCCACGACGCGGCGCGGAGCACGGAGTACCGCGTCGCCCATCTCCAGGACCGTCTCGCCTCGGGCGAGCTCGGCGAACTCGGGGTGCGGGCCGAGGTGCGCGGCGGGGCCGTACTGGTCACCGGGACCGTCCCGTCGGCCGGGTGCCGCGAGGACGTGCTGAGCACCGTGCGGGAGGAGCTCGCCGGACTCGAGGTGCACTGCGACCTGGTGGTCACCGAGACCTCGTCGCCCGACCACGCGGAGGAGCTGTCATGATCCGGATCGCCGCCGTCGGCGACATCCACATGGGGCCGGACACCCGGGGCTCCCTCCGCCCCGCGTTCGACACCCTGCCCGAGTGCGCGGACCTCCTGCTGCTGGCCGGGGACCTGACCCGGCACGGCACCGTGGAGGAGGCCCGGGTGGTGGCCGACGAGATCCGGGGCCTGGGCGTCCCGGTCGTCGCGGTGCTCGGCAACCACGACCACCACGACGACCGGCAGGACGAGGTCACGGCCGTGCTGCGGGACGCCGGCGCCGAGGTCCTGGAGGGGGAGTCGACGGTCGTGCGGGCCGGGGACGCGCGGGTCGGGGTGGCCGGCACCAAGGGGTTCGGCGGCGGTTTCGTCGGGGCGAGCGCGGGGGAGTTCGGCGAGCCGGTGATGAAGGAGTTCGTCCGGCTGTCCCGACGGTGCGCCGACGGCCTGCGGACCGCCCTGGAGGGGCTGGACGACGAGGGCTGCGACGTCCGGGTCGCGCTCACCCACTACTCCCCCGTTCCGGAGACCCTGGCCGGGGAGCCGCTGGAGATCTACCCGTTCCTGGGCAGCTATCTGCTGGCCGAGGCGATCGACACGGCCGGCGCCGACCTCGCCGTGCACGGGCACGCGCACGCCGGCACCGAGCACGGCATGACCACGGGAGGCGTGAAGGTGCGCAACGTCGCGCAGCCGGTCATCGGCCGCGCCTTCCACGTCTACCACCTGCCGGTCCGCGCGCACGCGGGCGCCGGCGCGCGGACCCCGACCGCCTGACCCTTCGTCACGGGGCGCCGCCGGTACCGGCCGGCGGCGCCTCTCGCCGTCCGGACCCCGGTCCGCGTACCGCCTCCCGTGTGAACACCCCGCACGGCACACCCTTTTCGCGCATTTTGTCTGCTTAGCATGCAGCTCCGCGCGCCTGCCCGCGTCATCCCCGGCCTGCGCCCGACCCCGTACGAGAGGACACCCGATGGCGCTGTCGGGCCGTACCGGACCGCCTCACGGTCCCGCCTTCACCCCGCACGACGCCGAACTGCGCGCCGCCGCACGGCATGTGGCCCGCCGTCGCTTCCTGACCGTCACCGCCGCGGCCGCCGCCCTCGCCTTCACCACCAACCTGCCCGCGCGCGGCGCCTTCGCCGCGCCCCGGCTCGACACGGCCCGCCTCGCCGACGACCCGTTCACCCTCGGAGTCGCCTCCGGGGACCCGCTGCCGGACTCGGTGCTCCTGTGGACCCGGCTCGCCCCGGTCCCCTTCGCCCCGGACGGAGGGCTCGGGCAGCAGCGGGTGGAGGTCTCCTGGGAGGTCGCGCTCGACGAGTACTTCGCCGTGGTGGTGCAGCGGGGCACCGCCCTGGCCCTTCCGGAGTACGGGCACAGCGTGCGCGTCGACGTGCGGGGCCTCGCGCCGGGCAGCCGCTACCACTACCGGTTCCGCACGGGCGCCTGGATCAGCCCGGCCGGCCGCACCCGGACCGCTCCCCCGGCCGGCGACGACACATCGAGCCTGCGGCTGGCGGCGGTCGCCTGCCAGGCGTACCACGACGGCTACTACACGGCGCACCGGCATCTCGCCCAGGAGGACGTCGACGTGGTGTTCCACCTCGGCGACTACCTCTACGAGTACGCCGTCGACTCCGCGGGCGGCGCCCGCGGCTACACCGACGTCGTCCTGCCGGACGTGTTCAACCGCGAGACGACGACGCTGACGGACTACCGGATGCGGTACTCGCTCTACAAGAGCGACCCCGATCTGCGGGACGTCCACGCCGCGCACCCCTTCGTCGTCACCTGGGACGACCACGAGACCGAGAACAACTACGCGGGCGCGGCCGACGAGAACGGCAGCGACCCGGCGCAGTTCCTGGCCCGCCGCGCCGCCGCCTACCGCGCCTACTGGGAGAACCAGCCGCTGCGCGCCGACCAGCTCCCCCAGGGCCCCGACGCCCAGCTGTTCCGCCGGCTGCACTGGGGGACGCTCGCCCAGTTCGACCTCCTCGACACCCGCCAGTACCGCTCCGACCAGGCCTACGGCGACACCTCGCACGTGCCCGGCCCCGAGTCGGACGACCCGGCGCGCACCCTCACCGGCGACGCCCAGGAGCGCTGGCTGCTCGACGGGTGGGGCGCCTCGACGGCGCTGTGGAACGTGATGCCCCAGCAGGTGTGCTTCTCGCAGCGCAGGATGGACCTGAACGCCGAGGCCAAGGTCTCCATGGACGCCTGGGACGGGTACCGGGCGAGCCGCGGCCGCCTGGTCGCCGGCGCGAAGGCGGCCGGTGTCGGCAACTGGCTGGTCCTTACGGGCGACGTCCACGTCGCGTACGCCTTCGACATCAAGGACGACTTCGACGACCCCGGCTCCGCCACCCTGGGCACGGAGCTGACCTGCTCCTCCGTGGCCAGCGGCCGCGACGGGTCGGCGCGGCCCGCCAACTGGGACACGTACATGCGGGCCAACCCCCACCTGAGGTTCTACGACGGGCGGCGCGGCTATGTGCGCGTCGAACTGGGCCGGGAGACCGCCCGGGCCGACTACCGGGTCGTCCCGGTGGTGACGACGCCGGGCGCCGCGGTCTCCACGGCCGCCTCCTTCGTCACCAAGGCGGGCTCGCCGGGGCTGACGCCGGTGTGACCCGTACGGGTGGCCGGCGGCGGGCGCGCTTACTGCACTCGGGTCGGTTTCAGGCACTATCGCGGGAATTCCGGCGTGTCCTGACATCGCGTCGGGTGCCCCGGGCAAGGCCTAAGTCTCCTCCGCAGCTTCGCACCACGAACGAAGGAGACGTCCGAATGGTCCTCAGACACGCCCGGACCGCGCGCCGGTCGGCCCTCACGGCGCTCGGCGCCCTCGTCCTCGCCGGGCTCCCCTGCGCCGCGGCGGCCGATGCCGCGCCCGTCGGGGGGCCGACGCCCGGCGCCGCCCAGACCCTCGGCGCCGACCGGCCGTCGCCCCATCTGCTCGCCGCCCTCGAACGGGATCTGGAACTGGACGAGGCCCAGGCCTCCGAGCGGCTGGTCAACGAGGCGGAGGCGGGCACCCGCGCGGGACGCTTGCGCAACGCGCTCGGCGAGCGGTTCGCGGGCGCCTGGGTGCACGGCAGGACGTCCGAGAAGCTCACGGTCGCGACCACCGGCACGGAGGACGTGCAGGCCATCGAGGCGCAGGGCGCCACGGCGAAGGTGGTGCGGCGGACCCTGGCCGGTCTGCAGGCGGCCAAGGCGAAGCTGGACGCGGCGGCCGAGCGTACGAAGACCCTCGACACGCCGGTCTGGTACGTCGACGTGCCGAAGAACCGGATCATGGTGCAGGCGGCCAGCCAGGAGGCCGGCGCCGCCTTCATCAAGGCCGCGGGGCTCGAGGGCGAGGACGTCGGCATCCGGATGACGACGGTGCGGCCGCGCCTGCTGCAGGACATCACCGGCGGCGACGCGTTCTACATCGACGACTCCGCGCGCTGTTCCGTCGGATTCTCCGTCACCAAGGGCCAGCAGGGCGGCTTCGCCACCGCCGGTCACTGCGGCAGGGCGGGCGCGACCACGACCGGGTACGACCGCACCGCGCAGGGCACCTTCCAGGCCTCCACGTTCCCCGGCAAGGACATGGCGTGGGTGGCGGCGAACGCCCAGTGGACGCCGACGCCGGACGTGAAGGCGCAGTCGGGTCAGGAGGTGCAGGTCACCGGCTCGGCGCAGGCACTCGTCGGGGCGTCGGTGTGCCGTTCCGGCTCGACCACCGGATGGCACTGCGGGACCATCGAGCAGCACGACACCAGCGTCAGCTACGCCGAGGGCAGGGTGGACGGGCTGACCCGGACCACGGTGTGCGCGGAGCCGGGCGACTCGGGCGGGCCGTTCCTCGCGGGCTCCCAGGCGCAGGGCGTGACCTCCGGCGGTTCCGGTGACTGCAGCAGCGGCGGCACGACGTACTACCAGCCGGTCAACCCGATCCTCGGCGACTTCGGGCTCACCCTGACCACCGCCGCCGCGCAGACCGCGCCGGACTCGCAGGACGACGGCGCGAAGGCGTGGACCGCGGGCCGGGTCTACGAGGCCGGCGCCACGGTGACCCGTGACGGGGTGCGGTACCAGTGCCTGCAGACCCACCAGGCCCAGGGCGCGTGGGCGCCCGCGGGCACTCCGGCGCTGTGGCAGCGGCTGTGACGCGGTGACCGGTACGGCGCCGGCGGTGGCCCGGAGGCCGCCGCCGGCGCCGTTTCCCCGGGGCCGTCACTCCTCCGCGAGCAGGGCGTACGCGCCGGCCACGAACGGGTCGCGGGCCCGGAAGCGGCGGGTGCACACCGCCGCGAGGGCGGTGCCGGTGTCGGGCCGGAATCCGAGGAACGCCTGCTGGCCCATGGTCGCCCCGCCGTGGAAGTACAGCGGGCCGCCGTCCGCGGGGTGCCGGAACCAGGCGACGGTGTGGACGTGCCGGTGCCCGAGTCCGCGGCGGAGCAGCGGCGTTTGTACGGAGCGCAGCGCGCCGGCCAGCCGGGGCGACCCGGCGGGGTCGAGATGGGCCTCCAGGAAGGTGAGCAGGTCGTGCGGGGTGGCCCGGACGGCGCCGGCCGCCTGGAAGCCACCCGCGTCGAAGGCGGGCAGCGGCGTCCTGCCGTCCTTGCCGTGCCCGGTGGCGTCGGGCCCGCCGGGCTCCGCCCGCAGGGCGGTGTCCCGCAGGCCCAGGGGTTCGAGCAGCCGGCCGGTGATCAGGTCCTCCCACGGTGTGCCGGTCGCCGCGGCCAGGGCGTGGCCGAGCACGGCGACCCCGAAGTTGGAGTACCGCCAGCGGGTGCCAGGGCGGTGACGGGGGCGGTGGCGCAGGAAGGCGTCGACGACGTGGTCGTCGGGGCAGCGGGCGTAGGGGTTGCTGCGCCAGGCGGGCAGGGCCCGGGCGTGGAAGCCGGCCGGGAGCGCGGGCAGCCCGCCGGTGTGGGTGACGAGGTGGGCGAGGGTGACCGGTGCCGGGCCGGGCGGCCGGCCGCCGTCCAGGAGGGCGGCGGCGGACTCCCCGCCGGTCAGCGCGCCGCCGTCCGCCAGCCGGGCCAGCAGCAGCCCGGTGAACGTCTTGGTGGCCGAGCCGATCTCGTAGCGGAGGGTGTCGCGCGGGCGCGGCGGGGGCGGCGCGGTCCCTCCGGTGCGTACGGTGCGGCGGCCGTGGCGGGAGACGGCGAAGACGGTGTCGGGGGCGTCCGCCGCGGCGACCGCCTCGTCGAGCCGCCGGCGCAGGCGCGCGTCGGCGGCGGGGTCCGCCGCCCCGCGGGCGGGGGCCGCCTCGTCGGCCGGGACGCCGGGCCAGGGCGTGCGGCGTGCCGTCGTCATGAGGCGCGGGCCAGCGCGGTCAGGGCGTGGGACGTGGCCAGGGCGGAGGCGAAGGCGGCGACCAGCGTGGAGTGGTAGACGACGTCGAACACCGCTTCCTCGTCGCCCTCGGGCATCGTGCGGACCGCGGGCATCGCGCCGTCCGGCTGCTGGGCGGCGGCGAAGGCCTCCCAGGCCGGCTCGTCCAGGGTGGGGCGGGGCAGGCAGGCGTCGACGACGAGGAGTTCGCCGAGCAGGTCCCAGCGCCGCAGGTCCAGCCAGTCGTCGATCCACACCGGCAGCCAGGTGCCGAGGTAGCGGGCGAGGTCCGGGGGCAGCCCGCCCGGGTTCTCCCCCCAGTCGGTCAGGTGGAACACGCAGTGCGTGATGTCGTAGGCGATGTGCCCCTCGACGGTCCAGGGTTCGGGGGTGCGGGCCAGCCAGGTGGCGCGCAGTGCCTCGGCCTCCGGGGGCCGGGGGGTGAGTCCGAAGCGGCGCTGGAACGCGGAGAGCGCGAGCCGCCGGGTGGGAGGCGCCTCGAACGCCTGCCGGCTCTCGAGGCCGTGATGGAGCAGGACGGCGCGTTCCATCTCGGGCTGCCGGTGGCCGAGTTCCCGGAACGGCAGGTACACCTCGAAGGGGATGGGGGAGATCGGCTCGGTCCGCTGTCCGCGCACGAGCATGCGGCCGCCGTCCAGGGTCTCGCGCCAGGCGTGGTCGAGCAGCCGGCGGGCCAGTTCGGCCTGGCGGGATCCGGCGACGCCCTCACGGAACAGCACGCCGCAGATCAGGGCGAGTTCGCCGATGGGTTTGAAGCGTTCGAGGAATCCCACCTCCGGGTCCGCGTCGGGGTCCAGGCGGAAGCCGTCGCGGTGGGCCCACAGCCACTCCATGGCGTCGGCCCCGACGCGGTGGATCAGGCGGGTGTCGGTCATGCCGGCGCTCCTTGTCCGCCGTGCCGCGGGCCGGCGGGTCGGCCGGCCGGGCGTGCGGTGGTCAGTACGGCCGCGAAGGCGGCCAGCAGGGTGGAGTGGTAGTGGTGGGCGAAGTACCGTGCGGGGTCGCCCGCTTCGCCGTCCCCGTCCTCGCGGCCCACCTCCCGGATCGCGCCCGAGGGATCCCGCGCCGCGCCGAGGCGCCGCCAGGCGTCCGGTGGGACGGTGTCGTCCGTGGGGCGGGGCAGGGTCGCGGCCACGGCCAGCAGCTCGGCGGCCAGATCCCACATCCCGGCGTCCAGGCAGGTGTCCAGCCAGGGCGGCAGCCAGTCGGCCAGGTAGCGGGCCAGGTCAGGCGGCAGGGCATCGTCGGCGCGTCCCCAGTCGGTGAGGTGGAAGACGACGTGGGTGAGGGCGTATCCGGCGGCGCGTTCGAAGGTCCAGGGTTCGGGCAGTCCGCCGAGCCAGGTGCCCCGCGGCGCGGGCGGCGCCTGCCCGCGCGGGCGGATGCCGCAGCGTTCCTCGGCGCACCGGACGCCGAGCCGCCGGGTGGGGTCCTGTTCGGTGAGCCGCCATCCCCGGGTGCCCGCCACCACCGCGGCCGCCGCCTCGAACGCGGGGTGGCGGAAACCGGCCGCGGCCAGGGAGGCGTACACCTCCAGCGGGTACGTCGCGAAGGGTTCCAGTCGCTGCAGCCGCAGCAGCAGTTCGCCCTCCTCCGTCTCCCGCCAGGCGAAGTCCAGCAGGGCGCGGGCCCGGGCGTTCAGCGGATCGGAGCGGGCGGTGCGGCGGGTGACGGTGGCGCAGACCTGGGCGAGTTCGCCGAGCGGCTTCCAGCTCCTGTCGACCTCTCCGTCGGCGGACAGCGCGTCCTCGCCCAGGGCGAAGCCGGCGCGCCGCGCGTCCACCCAGGCGAGCGCGTCCTCGGCGACTCCCCGGACGTCCCCGGCTCCGTCGGGCGCGGTCACACGGGCGCCCCGGTCCGCATCAGCCGCGCCGCCTGGACGTGGAGGGCGACGAGCGGGTCCTGTCCGCCCATCAGTTCCACGAAGTCCAGACCGGATACGAGGCCGAGGGTGTCCGGGACGCCGGGCAGCAGCGTCAGCCAGCGGCCGGCCCCGGCGGCCTGCCGCCAGTCCCTGCGGCGCACCGCCCGGACGAAGCCGCGGGCGACGTCCACGGGGCGGCGCACTGCCGCGCGGCTCACCGCGCAGTCCTCGCCGGGCAGGGCGAGCGGGGCAAGTACGGCGAGCTGACGGGTGAGGGACTGCCAGTCCGCCTCGTCGAGCGCTCCGGTTCCGGGCTCGTCCGGCGGTCCGGCGGGAGAGGAGGGATCGATCCGCCGCAGGGTGCGCGCCATGCCCCAGTGGCTCCAGCGGACGGAGGGGGCGGCGTCCGCGCGGGGCGGGTGGGCCTCGACCGCCTTGCGGAACACGGCCGCTCCCGCCGGGTCGGGCGGGATGCGCAGCAGCACGCTCGGCAGCATCGCGTCCGCGCCCAGTACCCGCACGGCGGCGAGGGCGAGCTCTCCGGCCGCTCCGCCGGTGTCCGCCGGGAGGACGACGCGGGGGTGGCCCCCGCCCCGAAGGGCGGAGACCACACCGGAAGCGAGGTCCTGCACCGCGCCCTGGAGAAGGGCGGAAGTGCCAGACTGCTCCATTCGTTCAGCCCTTCTTCGGGCGGGGGGCCGGCGGCGACAGGAGGAGCCCGCCCGATCCGCCGGCCAGGGCCAGGGCGGCGCACTCACGGCTGTCGCGGTACACGCCGTCCGTCTCGGCCGGGTCCAGTGCCGCCTCGATGTCGGCGGCCTGGATCGCGGTGAGTTCCTCGAGGACCTTCTGGTCGGAACGCATGACACCATCTCCCTGAAGTGGAGGATTCCTGTCCCCAATCGAATCACCCATATCGGACAAATCACTCCACTTTTCCTGAACTTACTTTCGTCACTTCTTCAACGTGCCGACAGTTCGCGGCATCACGGGGAGACGGCGGGCGGGCGGACGCCGGACAGCAGAACTCCGCTCTGCGGGCGGGTCGGTACGCGGTGCAGCGGGATCGCCAGATTCTGTTCCGGCACCGTGTACTCCATCCGGGCGAGCCGCACCGCGAGCGCCTCCAGCACGCCGACGGTGACGCCCTCGCCGGGGCAGCGGTGTCCGGTGGCCGGGTCGCCGCCGCCCTGCGGTATCAGCTCGTCGCGCTGCACGGGCCGTTCGAGGAAGCGCCGCGGCCGGAAGGCGTAGGGGTCGCCCCACAGCGACTCGTCGTGGTTCTGGCCGTAGACGTCGAGCACCACCAGTCCCCCGGCCGGGATCCACTCGCCCCTCCAGTACAGGTCCCGGGCTGCCAGGCCGCCGAGGAACGGCACGAACGGGTAGAAGCGGCGCACCTCGTGGGCGAACGCGGCGGTGAACGGGGGATCCCCTTCCGCGAGCGGCGCGCGGTGTTCCGGCCAGGTGTGCAGGGCGTGCGCGGTGAAGGCGACGAACCAGGGGACGGCCGTCGTCGGGCGGACGACGTTGAGCAGTTCCACCGCGGCGGTCTTCTCGTCGAGCGGCTCGCCGCCCGCGTCACGGTGACGGCACACCAGTTCCAGGACCGAGTCCGCGGGAGCGGTGACGGTGCCGGTCCGCACGTCGCGCACGAGCCGACCCAGCCGCTCCTCCTGCCGGGCCCGGGCGCGGCGGGCCCGCAGATGGCGGGGGCCGGCGGTGGCGAAGCCGTCGACCATGGCGATCATGTCGCGGGCGGTCGCCCCGGCGTCGGAGCCGGAGTCGTCCAGGGGTATGCCCGCCCAGCGGTGGACACCCGCGCAGAGCACCCTGCTCGCCTCGTCGAACAGCACGACGGAGCCGCGCCGGCTCCACTCGGGCACGGCGTCGTCCCAGGCCGCGGTGGTGTGTTCGACGAGGCCGGCGATCCGGCCGGGCTCCAGCAGCGGCAGGAACAGGGACTTGCGGGCCCGGTGGGCGGCGCCGTCGAGGGTGTGCACCGCCCCGTGGCCGAACAGGGTGGCGAGCACGGGCTCGGGGATGGCCCGGTGGCGGTGCACGTTCCCCTCGTCGTAGAAGAACCGCACCGCTTCGGGGCCGCGCAGGGCGAGCGCGGGCCGGCCGAGGATCCGGGTGCGGACGACCGGGCCGGGCGTGTCGCGCATCCGGTTGGGCAGCCAGGCGTAGCCCTCGGCCAGCAGCGGCAGGGTGCGGTCGATCAGGGGGCGGCTGAGTACGTCCATGGCCGCCGGGTGCCCCGCGGGTCCGCGGGGACACTCGGGGCGCGAGCGGGGCACCCGTTCGGGCGTGGCCGAGGTTACGTGCCGGAGGAGGCCGGGGTCATGTCCGGGTGGGCGGGGCGGCTACCAGCGTGCCGCGCGGTCCCTTTCACCCCAGCGACTCGGGCGGCCCGGCAGTGCGGGCAGATCTTTCCCCGGTCATCGCGGCGACAGCGCGATGGCTGACACGTTCCTTTCCCACGCCCGGCGGGACGCCGGCCGTCGCGCTCTGCGAGGCGCAGGCCCGGCAGGCGGTCACCGTCGCGGCCCGGCTGCGGTGTGCCGCGGGCAGTCGTGCCCCTGGTGCGGGTGGGCGCGGAGGGGGCGGTTGGGGTGGGTGGTCACGTTCCGTCATTCACCGGAATGCAGTAGGCGGTCGTGCCGGGGGGTGGTGGGCGGGGTCAGGGTGTGGGGCATGACCAGCGCCATATCCAGGAACTGGGAGCACGCCGTCGTCACCGGCGGCGCGGGATTCGTGGGCTCCCATCTGTGCGCCGCCCTGCTCGACGCGGGCGCCGCCGTCACCTGCGTGGACGACTTCAGCACCGGCCGGCCGGAGAACGTCTCCCCCCTGCTCGAACGGCCCGGGTTCACGCTCGTCCAGGCCAACGTGGCGGAGGAGCTGCCGGTGAGCAGGTCGCCCGACCTCGTCCTGCACTTCGCCTCGCCCGCCTCCCCCGCCGACTATCTGCGGCTGCCGCTGCACACGATGGAGACGGGCAGCCTCGGCACCCGCAACGCCCTCGAACTCGCCCGGCGGGCCGGGGCCCGCTTCGTCCTCGCCTCCACCTCGGAGGTCTACGGCGACCCCCAGCAGAACCCTCAGGACGAGCGGTACTGGGGCAACGTCAACCCCGTCGGCCCGCGCAGCGTCTACGACGAGGCCAAGCGCTTCGGCGAGGCGCTGACCACCGCCCACGCGGAGGCCCACGGCACCGACACCTGCATCGTGCGGCTGTTCAACACCTACGGACCGCGGATGCGCGGCCACGACGGGCGCGCCGTGCCGACCTTCGTGCGGCAGGCCCTGGCCGGCGAGCCCCTCACCGTCACCGGGGACGGCCGGCAGACCCGCTCGCTGTGCTACGTCCACGACACGGTGTCCGGCGTCCTCGCGGCGGCCGCCCACGGCATGCGCGGCCCCGTCAACATCGGCAACCCCGGTGAGCTCACCATGCTGGGCCTGGCACGCCTCGTCATCGCGCTGGCCGGTTCCCGTTCGGAGGTCCGCCACATCGAGCGCCCGGTGGACGACCCGGCCGTGCGCTGTCCGGACATCACGCTGGCCCGCGACAAGCTCGGCTGGGAACCCCATGTGGCCGCCGAGGAGGGGCTGCGCCGCACGATCGACTGGTTCCGGTCCGAAGCCGGCCGCTGAGCGAAAGGCCCGTCCGCCCATGCGCATCCTCGGCATCAACGCCCTCTTCCACGATCCCGCAGCCGCCCTGGTGATCGACGGACGGACCGTCGCCGCCGCGGAGGAGGAACGGTTCTCCCGGCGCAAGCACGGCAAGCGCCCCCTGCCCTTCTCCGCCTGGGAACTGCCCGAGCTGGCCGCCGCCTGGTGCCTGAAGCGGGCCGGGCTGCGTCCCCAGGACGTCGACGCGGTCGCCTACTCCTTCGACCCGGCGCTCGCCCGCCCCGCCGACGCCATGGGGCTCGACGACCCGTGGGACCACCTGCGGCTCACCTACGCGCGGGAAGCCCCCGGCTTCCTGCGGACCGCACTGCCCGGACTCGACCCGGGCGCCGTCCGCTTCGTACCGCACCACATGGCGCACGCCGCCTCCGGCGCCTTCGCCGCGCCGGACGCCGGCGACTGCTCCGTCCTCGTGCTGGACGGCCGCGGCGAACGCGCCTCGCACCTCGCCGCACGCCGCGTGGGCGACCGGCTCGAGCCCCTGCACGCGCAGGACCTCCCGCACTCGCTCGGCCTGGTCTACGAGGAACTGACCGAGCACCTCGGATTCCTGCGCTCCTCCGACGAGTTCAAGGTGATGGCCCTCGCCTCCCACGGCACCCCGCGCATGCTGCCCGAACTGCGCCGTCACGTGTATCCGACAGGTGACGGCGGCTTCCACGCCACCGGCGTGCCCTGGCACGAGCTGTGCGCGCCGCGCCGCCCGGACGAACCGTGGAGCCGGGACCACGCCGATGTCGCGGCGAGCGCCCAGGCCGTGCTGGAGGAGACCCTGCTGGACCTGGTGCGCTGGCTGCACGGCCGGACCCACGACCGGGTGCTCACCCTCGCCGGGGGCGTGGCGCTGAACTGCGTCGCCAACTCCCGCGTCGCCCGCGAGGGACCGTTCTCCCGGGTGTGGGTGCAGCCCGCGGCGGGCGACGCCGGGACCGCCCTCGGCGGCGCCCTGCTGCTGTCCGCCGGCGCCGGTGACGAGCCCGAGCCGATGACCGGGGCCGACCTGGGCAGGGACTGGTCCGACGCGGAGCTGGGGGCGTGGCTGAAGACGGCCGCCGTCCCCTTCGAACGGCCGGCGGACATCGCCGCCACCGTGGCCCGGACGCTGGCGGACAACGGCGTCGTCGCCTGGTTCCAGGGGCGCGGCGAGTACGGTCCCCGGGCACTCGGCCACCGGTCGCTGCTGGCCCACCCCGGGCACGCCGGAAATCTGGAGCGCCTCAACGACGTGAAGGGGCGGGAGCAGTTCCGGCCGGTCGCGCCGATGGTGCTCGCCGACCGCGCCGCCGAGATCTTCGACGGGCCGCTGCCCAGCCCGTACATGCTGTTCGTGCACGACGTGGCCCCCGCCTGGCGGGACCGCGTGCCCGCCGTGGTGCACGTCGACGGCACCGCCCGCGTCCAGACGGTCGACGCGGCGCGCGAGCCGCTGGTGGCCCGGATGCTGGGTGAGTTCGAGCGGCTGACCGGGCTGCCGGTGGTCGTCAACACGAGCCTGAACACGGCGGGCCGGCCGATG
Source organism: Streptomyces fungicidicus (assembly GCF_003665435.1). Lineage (NCBI taxonomy): Bacteria > Bacillati > Actinomycetota > Actinomycetes > Kitasatosporales > Streptomycetaceae > Streptomyces > Streptomyces fungicidicus. The sequence goes on along the minus strand of NZ_CP023408.1, from coordinate 499,746 downwards.
GTGGACGATCCCCGCGACGCCCTGGAGTGCTTCGGCTCCTCCCCCGTCGACCTTCTGGCGATCGGCCCGTACGCGGTCCGGCGCGGCGATCTGTTCCGTTCCCGCGACGAGGACGAGGTGACCCGATGACCGGCCCGGCGGCCCCGAACGGGGAGTACGCGGTGGTGGTGCCCACGCTGGGCAGGCCCGAACTGGGCCGGTGCCTGCGGGCGCTGGCCGAGGCGGACGGGCCCGGACCGGTGCGGGTCGTGCTGGTCGACGACCGGCCGGACCCGGCCGGCCCGCCCCTGACGGCCGCCGTCCCGCCCTCGCTGCGCTCGCGCACCGTCGTGGTGCCGGGCGGGGCGAGGGGTCCGGCCGCCGCCCGCAACACCGGGTGGCGGGTGGCCGGGGACACCCCGTGGATCGTCTTCCTCGACGACGACGTGGTGCCCGGCCCCACCTGGGCCGACGATCTCGCCCTCGACCTCGCCGGGGCGAGCGTCGCGACCGCCGGGATCACCGCCCGGATCGAGGTGCCCCTGCCGCCGGACCGGGCGCCCACCGACTGGGAGCGGGGCACCGCCGGTCTCGCCGGGGCCCGCTGGATAACCGCCGACATGGCGTACCGGCGGCGGGCGCTGGAGGCCGTGGGCGGTTTCGACGAGCGGTTCCGCAGGGCGTTCCGGGAGGACGCGGACCTGGCGCTGCGGGTGCTCGACGCCGGCTGGTCGCTGTCCACGGGCCGCCGTCTGACGACGCATCCGGTACGGCCCGCCGGGCGCTGGATCTCGGTACGGCTCCAGGCGGGCAACGCCGACGACGTGCTGATGACCCGGCTGCACGGCCGCGGCTGGTGGCGGCGGGCCGAGGCGCCCCGGGGCCGTCTGCCGCTGCATCTGGCGGTGACCGGCGCGGGGCTGGCGGCCGCGGTGTGCGCGCTGTCCGGCCGCCGGCCCGCGGCGGCGGTGTGCGCCGCCGGATGGCTGGCGGGGACCGCCGAGTTCGCCCTCGCCCGGATCCTGCCGGGACCGCGCACCCGTGCGGAGATCGTCACCATGGCGGTCACCAGCGCCCTCGTCCCGCCCGCCGCGACCTGGCACTGGCTGCGCGGCCACGTCCTCCACCGCGGGGCGCGGTACCGCCCGCACCGGGCCGCGGACCCCACGCCCGCGCACCGTGCGCCGGCCGTCGAACGGCTGACCTCATGACGGGCACGACGGACGGGACCGACGGACTCGGGAGCGGCCGTATGAAGACGCTGTCACGGCGTGCGACCAGGGAGGTGCCCGCATGATCCCGGTTTCCGGCCCCCTCTCCCCCGGCGTGCTGTCCGTCGCGCTGGTCTCGGAGCACGCGAGCCCGCTCGCCACCCTCGGCGGGGTGGACGCGGGCGGGCAGAACGTCCATGTCGCCGCGCTGGCCGGCGCGCTCGCCGACCGCGGGCACCGCGTCACCGTGCACACCCGCCGCGACGCGCCCGGTCTGCCCGACCGGGTGCCGCTGCGCGAGGGCGTCGAGGTGCACCACGTCCCGGCGGGTCCCGCGGAACCGGTCCCCAAGGACCGGCTGCTGCCGTACATGGAGGAGTTCGAACGCCGGCTGGTCCGGGAGTGGCGGGCGCGCACCCCGGACCTGGCGCACTCGCACTACTGGATGTCGGGTCTCGCCTCACTGGGGGCGGCACGGGAGCTGGGGCTGCCGCTGCTGCACACGTACCACGCGCTGGGCGCGGTGAAGCGCCGGCACCAGCGGCTCGCCGACACCAGTCCGCCGGAACGGATCGGCTGCGAGGTCGAGGTGGGGCTCGGCTGCGACCGGGTGATCGCCACCTGCCGGGACGAGGTCGCGGAGCTGATCCGCATGGGCGTGCCGGCGGACCGGATCGGGGTCGTGCCGTGCGGCGTGGACCCGGACCGTTTCTCGCCGCTGGGCCCCTCCGCGCCGCGCGGCCCGTACCGGTACCGGCTGATGCAGCTGGGACGGCTGGTGGCGCGCAAGGGTGCGGCGGTGTCGGTGGCCGCGCTGGCCCGGCTCCCCGGCACGGAGCTGGTGGTGGTCGGCGGGCCCCGCGCGGACCGCCTCGACGACGACCCGGAGGTGCGCCGGCTGCGCGGCCTGGCGCGGGACGCGGGCGTCGCCGACCGGGTCCGGTTCACCGGCGGGGTGGACGCGGCCCGGGTGCCGGCGCTGCTGCGCTCCGCCGACGTGGTGCTGTGCCCCGCCGACTACGAGCCCTTCGGGATCGTCCCGCTGGAGGCCATGGCCTGCGGCCGTCCGGTGGTGGCCAGCGCGGTCGGCGGCCAGCTCGACACGGTCGCCGATCCGGCCACCGGCCGGCTGGTGCCGCCGGGCGACCCCGAGGCGCTGGCGCGGGCCGTCGCCGGGCTGCTGGCCCGCCCGGAGGTCCGGGAGGCGTGCGGGGCGGCCGGCCGCCGCAGGGTGCTCAGCCGCTACGGCTGGGCGCGGATCGCCGCGGCCACCGAGACGGCGTACTGCGAGGTCCTCGACGCCGAACCCGCCGCGACCGGAACCGGCTGAACCGCCGGGCCGGGCCGGTCCGCCGACGTCCGACGCTGGAAGGAGGTGCGGGCGCGCCGCCGTCCCCCCGAGGGGGCGCGCCCGACACGCCATGACCGAAGACTCCGCTCCCGAAGCCCTCGAAGCCGCCCGTCTGCACTGCCGGTCGCTCCAGGAGGCCCTGGACGGCTTCCGCCGGCACGGTCTGCCCCGGATCGCCGACTGGGGCGGACGGCTCGCCGCCGTCCTGACCGACGGCGGACGGCTGCTGGCCGCCGGCAACGGCGGCAGCGCCGCGCAGGCCCAGCATCTGACCGCCGAGCTGGTCGGCCGCTACCGCCGGGAGCGGCGCGCCTATTCCGCGCTCGCCCTGCACGCGGAGACCTCCAGCGTCACGGCCATCGGCAACGACTACGGCTTCGACCACGTCTACGCCCGTCAGGTGACCGCGCACGGCCGGCCCGGCGACGTCCTGATGCTGCTGTCCACCTCGGGGCGCAGCGCCAATCTGATCGCGGCGGCGGTGACGGCCCGGCGGGCCGGACTGCGGGTCTGGGCGCTCACCGGGCCCGGCCCGAACCCGCTGGTGGAGGCCGCCGACGAGGCGCTGTGCGTGGAGGCCGGCAGCACGGCGACCGTCCAGGAGACGCATCTGGTCGCCGTGCACCTGCTCTGCGAGTGCTTCGACGCCGCCGTGGCCGCGCCTCTCGCGCCGGCCGCGGCGGCCGTTCCCGGGAGGGTGTCATGACGGGTCCGAAACCGCTGGTGGTGGTGGGGGACGTCCTGCTCGACGAGGACATCGAGGGCGTAGCCACCCGGCTGGCCCCGGACGCGCCGGCCCCGGTCGTCGACGTCACCGGTGACCGCCGGCATCCGGGCGGGGCCGGGCTGGCCGCCGCGCTCGCGGCCCGCGGCGGCCGGGACGTGGTGCTGGTGACGGCGCTCGGCGACGACCCGGCCAGCGAGGCCGTGCGCCGTGCGCTCAGCGGCCGGGTCGGGCTGCTGGAGCTGCCGCTGCACGGCACGCTGCCGGTGAAGACCCGGGTGCTGGCGGGCGGCCGGCCGGTGGTGCGCATCGACCGGGGAGGCGGGACGCCCGGCGAGCCGGACGACGCGGTGCGCGGGGCGCTCGCGGGCGCCCACGCCGTCCTCGTGGCGGACTACGGACGGCACACCGCCGGGGCGGTGCGCGCGTTGCTGGAGGACGTGTCGCGGCACACGCCCGTGGTGTGGGATCCGCATCCCCGGGGCGAGCCGCCGGTGCCGGGGGCGCGGGTCGTCACGCCGAGCGCGGCGGAGGCGGTCGCCCTGTGCCCGGGTTCCGCGGGGACGCCGGAGATTTCGGGGATGTCGCTGGGTGCCTTCGCGGAGCGCGGGGCACGGCTGGCGGAGCACTGGCGGGCGGCGGGGGTCGCCGTGACGCTGGGCGACCGGGGGGTGCTGCTGACCCGGCCCGGAGGCGGTACGCCGATGTTGATCCCGGCGCCGTTCCGGGCGGACGGGGATCCGTGCGGCGCGGGCGACTGCTTCGCCGCTACGACCGTCGCGGCGCTGGCGGACGGGCTGCTCCCGGAGGAGGCGCTGCAGCGGGCGGTCGCCGAGGCGGCCGCGTTCGTCGCGGCGGGCGGGGCGGGGAACCCCGGCCTGTGGCACGCGCCGGCCGTCCCCGGGCCCGCGCCCGATCCGGCCGCCGACGCGTTCGGGCTGGCGGAGGCCGTGCGGGCGCGCGGGGGGACGGTGGTCGCCACGGGCGGCTGCTTCGACCTGGTGCACGCCGGTCATGTGGGACTGCTGGAGAGTGCCCGGCGGATCGGTGACTGTCTGATCGTGTGTCTCAACTCCGACGCGTCGGTGACGCGACGCAAGGGGGCGGGGCGGCCGCTCACTCCGGCGGCGGACCGGGCGAGGGTGCTGGCGGCGCTGGGGAGCGTGGACGCGGTGGTGGTCTTCGAGGAGGACACGCCGGAGGCGGTGCTGGAGCGGCTGCGGCCGGACGTGTGGGTGAAGGGCGGGGACTACTCCGTGCAGGAGCTGCCGGAGGCGGAGGTGCTGCGTACGTGGGGTGGGCAGGCGGTGGTGCTGCCCTACCTGGACGGGCGGTCCACCACGCGGCTGGCGCGGCGGGCGGCCAGGGCGGCGGCGGCCGCTGTGCGGCCGCCGCCGGGGTGAGCGCTGCCCGGGATGTCCTCAGGCGGCTGTCTTCAGGGGTGACGGAGTGGCCGCGGGGGCGGGGACGAGGACCGGGGGCGGGGTGCGGCGGGTGTGCAGGAGGTGGCCTGTCGCGATCGACGTGGCGATGACCAGGCCGCCGGTGATCAGGGCGCCGCGCGGGCCGGCCAGTTCCATGAGGAGGCCGAGGGCGGGCGGGCCGCCCAGGCTCCACACGGTGCCGACGCTGCCCCAGACGCCGAGCACGCGCCCGCGCAGACGGGCGGGCGGGTCGGTCTGCAGGACGGCCGTTCCGGCGGTGTCGGAGACGGACTCGACGACGGCCATGGGCAGGACCAGCACCAGCAGGACGGCCAGCGACGGCGACATCCCCGCCACCACCTGCAGCAGCGCGCCGGCCGCCGCCAGGGCTCCGACCAGCCGCACGGACGGCCGGCGCAGCCGCGCGCCGAGCACCGCGCCGACGATGCCGCCCACGGCGAGCACGGTGGACACCGTGCCGAACGCCCCGGCGTCGCCCGCGAGCGGCCCGGTGACCAGGACGGCGAGCGTCAGCCCGTAGTTGCGGCCGAAGACCGCGCTGACGCCGGTGACCCCGGCGAGGGCGAGCAGCCGTGGCCGGCGGGCGAAGAAGGCCAGCCCCTCCCGGACGGTCATGCCCGGCGGCTGCGCGCGCTTGCCGCTCGCGGCCACCTGACGGACCGCGCCCGCCGCCGGACGCAGGAACGGGATGACCGCGGTCACGAAGAGGAAGGAGAAGCCGTTGGCGAAGTAGGCGGCGGCGGTGCCGAGGAACCCGACCGTCACGCCGGCCAGCGCGGCGCCGGCGAGCCGGCCCGCGTTGAACACCAGCGCGCCCACCCCGATGGCGGAGGGGACGTCCTCGGCGGGGACGAGGTCGTTGCCCAGCAGGGCGCACGCCGGGTTGTCGACGGTGGCGACGACGCCGGTGACGGCGGCCAGCACCATCAGGGACGTCATGTCGAGCCGGTCCAGCGCCACCAGGACGGCCGTGGTGAACGCGACGGCGGACAGCGTCGCCTGGCTGACGGCGGCCGTCAGCTTCCGCGGCCAGCGGTCCACGGCCGCGCCGCCGAGGACGCTCATCAGCAGGGCCGGTGCGGCCTGCACGGACATGGAGAGACCGGTGGCGGCCGCGGACCCGGTGATCTGGAGGACCAGCAGGTTCTGCACCGTGAGCTGCATCCACGTGCCGGCGTTGGAGACGAAGTTCGCCACGGACCACCAGCGCATGCTGCGGTGCCGCAGCGAGCGCCAGGGCGAACGTGACCCGGGCTGGGCGGAGACGGGCGGGGAAGACACAGGTGCGCTACTCGGCAGACGAGTCCAGGACTCAGCGGAGGGGGCGCGGGAGCTGAGCGCCGGCTGCGCCGCGCGGCGGCTCCCGTCACCGGACTGGGCGCCGACCATCGTGGCAGAAGGGAACGCCGAGTCCGTTCCGGGCAGCGGGCGGCCGGCCGGGCATCGGAGCCAAAAGGTGCGAGGGGGCCGGGACTTGGGCAATGAGTGTGGTTGCTCACAAGGGCGAGGGCAGGGCCCGTCACACCGGTGACGGGCCCTGCCCTCGCTCCACCGCCGCCGGAAGGCAGCGCGCCGCGCGTCAGCAGGACAGCTTGGCCCGGATCCGGCCGGCCGCCGCCGCGGGGGCGGCTCCGGCCCGGACGGAGCGGCGGACGAGATGGGCGTCGCGGCGCAGTTCGCGGGCGGTGTGCCGGCTCCGCCAGAGCAGCGAGGGGGCGGCGCCGGTGTCGTCGGCGGCGATCAGCAGGCCGCCCAGCATGGACAGGTTCTTCAGGAAGTGGATGCGCTGCTGGGCGCGCTGCGCGGGGTCCTCCTCCTCCCAGAAGCGGTGGGCGGCGAGCGTCGTCGGAATGAGCGAGACGGCGAGGGCGAGCGCGGCCGGGCGTGACATCCTGCCGGTGGCCAGCAGCAGCCCGCCCACGACCTGGACGGCGCCGTTGAGCCTCACGCAGTCCTCGGTGCTGTCCGGCAGCGCCGGGACCCGGTCCGTGACGGGGCGGACGACGGACTCGGCGAGCGGTGCCACGTTCTGCGGGTTGCGGACGGCGTCCAGCCCGCCCGCGAGGAACATCGACGCCAGCATCGGACGGCCGAGGACACGCAAGAGGCTCATGGCCTTCTCCTGGGAGTGTGAGTGGTGGACGTTCGGCGGGTTCCCCTGGGGGCGGGGACCATTCGGCGCGCCCTCACCAGAAACGGGTGGTGAGCGCGGGCTGGTGGACCGCCTGGACGGCGTCCCGCAGACGCAGGGCGACGCCGATGGTGGCGCGCAGGGCCGAGGGACGTACCGTCTGGGCGGTCTCCGTGGCCAGGACCAGCAGGCAGCCGGCCGCCTGTTCCACCACGGACACCGGGAGGGTGTAGTCGCTGTCGGCGGCGGAGCGGAACGCCTTCAGCGGGATCCCGGCTCCGTCGACCGTCCGCCGGGCGGCCTGCTCCAGGTGCTGCGCGGCCTGTTCGCACAGCGAGGCGGGGAGGGTGAGGGTGCGCTGGAACGAAGGACTCGTCATGTCTCCACTGCTCCCCCGGCAGGGTGTCCCCGGCTCGGCGGACGGCGGGATTTCACCGTCCCGCGTGACCGGCCGGCGGCGCACGCGGCGGCGGCCGGTGCTCCTACGCTGGGGACGACCCCGTGGGTCCCACGGTGCGCCCGCGCAGATGAGGAGTCCCGCCGATGACCAAGGCTCCCCGTTCCGCCGTCCCCGACGGTGACGGGCCCGCGGAGGTGGCGGCCCGGTTCACCGGCCGGACGGTCACCGGTGTGCGTACGCTGTCCGGCTCACTCGCCGAGGCCGTGCTCGACGACGGCCGGGTGGTGGTCGTCAAGGACGCGGGCGGCGCGGAGGCCGCGCGCGCCGAGGCCGCGGGTCTGCGCTGGCTGGCCGCGGCCGGGGCGGTGCGTACGCCGGTGGTGCACGGTCACGACGCGTTCCGGCTGGTCGTGGACCGGGTGGCGCCGGGCCGGCCGGACCGGGAGGCGGCGGTGCGCTTCGGCCGGGAGCTGGCCGCGCTGCACGCCGCGGGCGCGCCGGCCTTCGGTGCGCCGCCGCCCGGCGGCCCGGTGGAGGCGTTCGTCGGACGCGCCCCGATGCGCAACGTCACCGGCGACGAGTGGCCCGGCTGGTACGCCCGGCACCGGGTGCTGCCGTATCTGCGGCGGGCGGTCGACGACGGCACCGTCAGCCCCGCCGAGGCGGACCTCGTGGAGCGGGTCTGCGCGCGGCTGCCGGAGCTCGCCGGTCCTGCCGAACCGCCCGCGCGGCTGCACGGCGACCTGTGGAACGGCAATGTCCTCTGGGGCGCGGACGGGCATGTCCGGCTGATCGACCCGGCTGCGCACGGCGGGCACCGGGAGACCGACCTCGCGATGCTCGCCCTGTTCGGCTGTCCCCATCTGGACGCGGTGCTGGACGGCTACCAGGAGGCGGCGCCGCTCGCCGGCGGCTGGGAGACACGCGTCGGCGTGCACCAGCTGTTCCCGCTGCTGGTGCACGCCGTGCTGTTCGGCCGCGGCTACGCCGAGCAGGCGCTCGCGGTGGCGCGGGCGGCCGGGTGACTCACCGGGTCGTCACATGCCGCTCGTCGGGCACGCAGTGGGTCATGACGAGCCCCGACACGTCACGCGGCGGGTTGTCGCCCAGGCTGGCGAGACGCTTGCGGTCCTCCTCCGTGAGGTCCTGGTCGGGCAGCGGGTCGAGGTGGGCGACGTCCTCCGGCATGATGCCGAGGCCCTCGCCGACCCTGCGGCCGAGGTCGTTCTCCACCAGCAGGAAGTGCCACACCATGCGCTCCTGTACCGCCCGGTCGCACTGGGAGATCAGGTCGGTGAAGTTCTTCACCAGGTCGTCGCGCTCCCACTCCTCCAGGAGCAGGTACCGCTGGCCCGCCTGGAGGTAGTCGTTGGCGCGGGGGATGCGCTTGCGGGTGAGCCGGCCCCGGATCTCCGGGCCCTGTTCGTCGTGCGTCGGGTAGTGGCCCTCGCGCAGCCCGCCGGTGATCGAGGGCTCGTAGTTCACCAGCGGGTTCCCGCCGCCGCCGTCGATGTGGTACGTCATCTGGCCGTCGCGCTGGTTGGTGCGCACCTCCGCGTGCTTGGCCTGGTTGACCGGCAGCTGGAGGTAGTTGGGGCCGACCCGGTAGCGCTGGGTGTCGCTGTAGGAGAAGGTGCGGCCGACGAGCATCTTGTCGTCGGAGAAGTCCAGCCCGTCGACGAGGACGCCGGTGCCGAAGGAGATCTGCTCGTTCTCCGCGAAGAAGTTGTCCGGCATCCGGTTCAGCACCATGCGGCCCACCGGCTTCGGCGGGAAGTCCTGCTCGGGCCAGGTCTTGGTGTCGTCCAGCGGGTCGAAGTCCAGTTCCGGGTGGTCGTGGTCGTCCATCATCTGGACCAGCAGTTCCCACTCCGGGTGGTCGCCGCGCGCCACCGCCTCGTACAGGTCCTTGGTGGCGTGGCCGAGCCCGTCGGCCTGCACGTTGGCCGCGTCTTCCTCGGTCATGCTGCGCACGCCCTGTTTCGGCATCCAGTGGTACTTGACCAGCTTGGTCTCGCCCTCGCCGTTGACCCACTTGTAGGTGTTCACGCCGAAGCCCTGCATATGGCGGTAGTCGGCCGGGATGCCGCGCGGGCTGAACAGGTTGACCAGCATGTGCATGCACTCGGGCGTCTGCGACATGAAGTCGAAGATGCGGCGCGGCTGCTGCTCGAAGGTGACCGGGTCGGGCTTGAGGGCGTGGATGACGTCCGGGAACTTGATGGCGTCCCGGATGAAGAAGACGCCGAGGTTGTTGCCGACGAGGTCCCAGTTGCCGTCCTCGGTGTAGAACTTCACCGCGAAGCCGCGCGGGTCGCGGGCGGCCTCGGAGGAGTCGCGCCCGCCGATGACGGTGGAGAAGCGGATGGCCAGGTCGGTGCGCCTGCCCTGCTCCTGGAAGAGTTTGGCGCGGGTGTAGCGGGAGACGGGCTCGTCGCCCCACTTCCCGTACGCCTCGAAGTAGCCGTAGGCGGTGACGCCGCGGGCGTGCACGACCCGCTCGGGGATGCGTTCCCGGTCGAAGTGGCTGATCTTCTCGAGGAACTGGTAGTTCTCCAGCGTGGCCGGGCCGCGGGAGCCGACGGTGCGCTGGTTCTGGTTGTCGTAGACCGGATGGCCCTGCCGGTTGGTGAGTACCTCGCGGTCGTCGCCGGTAGCGGGGCTCCGGGTCGGGTCCGTCATGATCGTGGGCTCCTTGCGCTGCTCGACCCCCCGCCGGTGGCGCGTACGAGGGTCATGCTGCCGCGCATCCCCGCGGGCGGCGACCCGGAGCGGGCCGGTCAGGCGCGGGCCGGCGGCCGGTCGAGGAAGCGGTCCAGGACGGCGGTGAGTTCGGCCGGCTTCTCCACCGGCAGTTCGTGGCCCGCGTCCAGGACGCGGACCTCCGCGTCCTCGTAGTCCTTGGCCAGCCGCAGCATCTGCCGCACCGGGAGCTGGATGTCGTGGTAGCCGTGCACCATCAGGGTGGGCACGCGGATCTCGCCGGCCCGGTCGAGGACGTCGAAGGCGCGCATCGCGGAGTAGAGGGTCATGACGACCTCGCGGGGCGTGGCCGCGGAGGCGCGGATGTACTCCCGGACCTCGTGGCGCGGATGACCGGGGGCGAAGGCGCGCCGGATGTTGGCGGCGACGAACAGCTTGAACGGCACCCGGGTGGACGCCGCCATCAGCAGTCCCCGCGCCCGGCTGTAGGTCATCCGGCCGAGGGAGTTCACCAGCACCAGCCGCTCCACCCGGCCGGGGTGGGCGAGGGCGAGGGTCTGCGCGGTCATGCCGCCCATCGAGTGACCGACGGGCACGAACCGGCCGACGCCCAGGTGGTCGAGGAGCGCGATGACGTCCCGGGCGAGGTCCTCGATGGTGCGCGCCCCCGTGCCGCTGCTCTCGCCGTGCCCGCGCAGGTCGAGGCGGATCACCCGGCGGTGGGGGGCGAAGTGGGCCATCTGATGGTCCCAGCGGTGCCGGTCGGCGGTCCACCCGTGCAGGAACACCAGGGGCGCGGTCCCGGCGTCGCGGGGCCCCTCGTCGTCGTAGGTCAGTTCCGCGCCGTCGACAGCGAGCTGCGGCATACGTCGCCTCCTGGTCGGTGCCCACCTTCGATTACCGACCGGTAGCGTAGCGGCCGCCGGGCCGCGGCGGACGCGCACGGCGAAGGGGCGGGGCGCGACCGGTCCCCCGTTCCGGTCGTGCCCTCGCCGCATCCCGAAACTACGCGCCGGAGGAAGGGCTGTGTATCGCACCGGTGCCCGCTGTGGCCGCCGGAGGGCTCATCCGTGCACAACTGAGTCCGAAAGGCCCGGTTCACCCGCCCGTGAGCACGGGCTGCTCCAGGTCGCCCGCCGCGAGATGGGCGAGGACGACCTCGTACAGGTCGGTCCCGGCGGCCAGCAGCTGGCGTTCCAGGACCGGTTCGGCGCTGCGCACGTGCTCGCGGACGGTCTGGGCGTGCACTCCCAGGGTCTGCGCGGTCCGTTCGGCGTTGCCGCCGGCGGCGATCCAGGTGCACAGGGTGCGGCGCAGGTTGCGGGTGTCCCGGTCCAGCCGCCCCAGCAGGTCCCGTGCCCAGGCGCCGACGGCGGGGCCGTCCAGCAGACCGGCGAGACCCTGCGCGTGCGCGGCGGGACCGGCGGCCGTCCGCCCGTCCAGGAGGTTGATCTGGGTGTGCAGCGCCAGGTGGACCACGGCACGGGCGGTGACGTCGTCGAAGTCGGCGCCGAGCAGGGACTCCACGCGTTCCATGCGGGCGCGTACGGTGTTGCGGCTGACGCCGAGGATCTTGGCGGTGTTGACGGCGGTGAACTCCAGGCCGAGGCGGGTGGTGGCGAGGAGCTCGGCGCGGGTGTGGTGCGGCAGCACGTCGAGCGGACTCAGCACCCGGGCCGCCCAGCCGCGCAGCGCGGCCGGGTCCATCAGCCGCTCGGGATGGGTGCGTTCGGCGTACACGGCCGTCTTGTCGGCCCGGAAGCGCGCCACCGCCAGGGCGCTGACGGCCTGTCCGTAGGCGGTGGCGGTACGGGCGAGGCTCTGCCACACACTGCCGCCGAGGAAGGTGCCCGGGTGCCGTTCGACCAGCGACCGCAGCGCGCCGGCGGTGGCCTCGCGGGGGCTGACGACGATCACATGGCCGTCCATCGCCGGACAGCGCACGACCAGCGCCTCCTCCCGCGTGGAGTCCAGGCACTCGGCCGCGAGCCGGTCGCGCAGCGCGGGCGCGGACTCGACGACGTAGACGCAGGCCGTGTCGGCGTCCAGCAGGCCGGGCCAGAGGCCGGCGGCGACCCGGCGGGCGGCGACGGTGTCCTCGACCATCAGCAGCTGCAGGATCGCCAGGCGCAGATCGGCGGTGGCCCGCCGGAGCAGGTGTCCGGCGGCGGCGGTCTCGTCCGCGGTCAGCAGGAGTTCGATCACCTGGGCGGTGTGCGTGACGACGTCGGAGGCGTGCCGGTCGAAGGGTGACTCGCGGGAGACCGCCAGCACACAGGTCCGCGCGGGGTGGCCGATGGCCGCCAGGCGTACGTGGCGCCCTTCCCCCTCCCAGGCGGCGGAGGCGATCCGGCCGCCGGCGAGACCGGCGACGAGGGACTCGTCCAGCGGCAGCCGGGTCCCGGCCAGCAGCGCTCCGGCGGCGTCCCGCAGGGACACCTCCGCGTCCACGGTGGCGGCCAGCCAGTCGACGACCCCGCGGACGTCGCGCCCGGCCGGACGCAGATGGTCCAGCAGTTCCCGCGCCCACTCGGCGCGTTCCCCGGCCGCCGGCGGCGTCCGCCGGATTCCGTCCCTACGGCCTGCCACCCCGGCCTTCCCCTCGTCTCGTAGCCGTCCCGGCCCAGGTCAGGGACGTTACCCCACCCGTGCGCGCGGACCGTCCCGGCGCGTCGGGCCCCCGGCCCCCGGGACGGCGTGCGCGGTCCGTGCGCACGGGCGGCATAAGCTCGGTGAATGGCGAAGTACTTCGACGTGCACCCCGACAACCCCCAGCCGCGCACCATCTCCCAGGTCGCCGAGAGCATTCGCTCCGACTCCCTGATCGCATACCCCACGGACTCCTGCTACGCACTCGGCTGCCGCCTGGGCAGCCGGTCCGGCATCGACCGGATCCGCACGATCCGCAAGCTGGACGACCGGCACCACTTCACCCTGATGTGCCGGGACTTCGCGCAGCTCGGCCAGTTCGTGCGGATCGACAACGACGTGTTCCGCGCGGTGAAGGCGTCCACCCCGGGCAGCTACACGTTCATCCTGCCCGCGACGAAGGAGGTGCCGCGCATGCTGATGCACCCCAAGAAGAAGACGGTCGGCGTGCGCATCCCGGACCACGTCGTCACCCAGGCCCTGCTGGAGGAGCTCGGCGAGCCGCTGCTGTCCAGCACCCTGCTGCTGCCCGGGGAGGACGAGCCGATGACCCAGGGCTGGGAGATCAAGGACCGGCTCGACCACCAGGTGGACGCGGTGCTGGACTCCGGCGACTGCGGCACCGAGCCGACCACGGTGATCGACTTCTCGGGCGGCGAGGCGGAGATCGTGCGCAGGGGCGCCGGTGACGTCACCCGGTTCGAGTGAGGCCACCGCGCCGCCCGGCGCCCCCGGCCGGCGTGTCACGATGGCCGTGACCAGCGCCACCGTGGGAGGCAGCGGACCATGACCGCCGTGCAGGGAACGACCGTCGGCATCACCACCGGGGACGGCACCGCCGACGCGTATCTGACGCGTCCGGCGGACGGCGGTCCCCGGCCGGGGGTGCTCCTCTACATGGACGCCTTCGGTGTGCGCCCGCGGCTGCGGGAGATGGCCGACCGGCTGGCGGCGGCCGGTCACACCGTGCTGGTGCCCAACCTGTTCTACCGGCGCGGGCGCGCCCCCGTGGTGGAGTTGCCCGCGTTCATCGACCCGGGGGCGCGCCCGGAGCTCTTCGCGCGCCTCGGGCCGGCCATGCGGGAGCTGACGCCCGAGCGGGCGATGCGGGACGCCGACGCGTATCTGCGGTGGCTCGCCGCGTGTCCGGCGGTGGCGGACGGCGGCCCGGTGGCGGTGACCGGCTACTGCATGGGGGCGGCGCTGGCCCTGCGCACCGCGGGGACCCATCCCGAACGGGTGGCCGCCGCGGCCGGGTTCCACGGCGGCCGGCTGGCGACGGACGCCCCGGACAGCCCGCATCTGGTGGCCGGCCGGATCACCGCCGAGGTGTACTTCGGCCACGCCGACCAGGACCACTCGCTGCCCGGGGAGCAGATCGAGCGGCTGGAGCGGGCGCTGACGGACGCCGGGGTGCGGCACCGCTGCGAGGTGTACACCGGGGCCGCGCACGGATACACCCAGTCCGACACGGCCGCGTACGACAAGACGGCGGACGAGCGTCACTGGGCGGCGCTGCTCGGCCTGCTGGAGCGCGCCTTCTGACCCAACTCCGTGCCTTCTCCGCACGGTTGGCCGGGCCCCGACCAACGGTCCGCCGGAACACCGTTGTTACGGTGCACCGGTGTCCGACTCCTCACGCGATACCGCCGAAGGCGCCGGCTGGGGCACCGCTGAACGCGGTGCGTACCGGCGGCTGATGCCGAACCAGGCCGAGAAGATCTCCTGGCTCGACCCGAGAATGCTGTGGGCCGCCCGCAACGGCGTCCTGGCCTCCTGGCTCGGCGATCCCACGGGAGAGACCCGGGCGCGCTGGGCGGCGCAGCGCGCCGCGGCCGGCGCGCCCGCCGACAGGGTGATCCGGCGCGACGACCCGGACCGGTTCTCGTTCCTGGTGATCGGCGACACCGGCGAGGGCGGCGACCCCCAGTACGCGGTGGTGCCGGGGCTGTTGCGGGAGGGCCGGGACACCGCGTTCGCGGTGCTGGCCAGCGACGTGATCTACCCGGTGGGCAGCGCGGACGGCTACGGCCCCAAGTTCTTCCGCCCGTACCGGGACTACCCCGCCCCGATCTACGCGATACCGGGCAACCACGACTGGTACGAGGACCTGGCCGGCTTCATGCGGGTCTTCTGCGACGACGCCCCGCCGCTGCCGCCCGCGCCCGCGCCGCGCCCCCTCGGCCGGGCCTGGCTGCGCTCCCTGCTGTGGCACCGGCCGCGCGCCGGGGACGGCCGGCACCTCGACGAGGCGCGGAAGCTGCGGTCGGCGCCGGGCCAACGGGCGGCGCAGCCGGGACCGTACTGGGCGATCGACGCCGGGCCGGTGCGGATCGTCGGCATCGACACGGGGCTGCTGGGCACCGTCGACGCCGGGCAGGGCGCCTGGCTGCGCGAGGTCTCGCGCGGACCGCGCCCGAAGATATTGGTCACCGGCTCGCCCCTGTACGTGGACGGCAAGCACCACCCGTGCCCCGTCGAGGGCGGCGGCACCGTCGACGACATCGTCCGCGATCCCGCGCACCACTACGTGGCCGCGATAGGCGGCGACATCCACAACTACCAGCGCTACCCGGTGCGGCTGGACGACGGACGCACCCTGCAGTACGTGGTGGCGGGCGGCGGCGGGGCCTTCACGCACGCCACCCACACCATCCCCCGGGTGGACGTCGCCGGTGTCACCGAGCGGGACTTCCGCTGCTACCCGCTGCGCGGCGACTCCCTCGCCTTCTACAGCGCGCTCTACGGGCGCCGGCTGCGGCTGCGCCGCTTCTTCGCCCTCACCGATGCCGAGGCGATGGCCGTGATCGCCGAACGCCTCGGCATCGGGCCCACCCGCGTGCCGGGCGCGCCGCCCCGGGTCACCCGCCGGATGCGGCTGGTCGCCGGGCTGCTCGGCACCGGCCGGCGGCCGGACCGGGCCAAGCGGTTCCGGCTGCCAGTGCGCAAGATGTACACCTCGGTGCTCTCACCGGGCTCGGCCACCTACAGCCCGCCGTTCTTCAAGTCCTTCCTCCGTCTCGACGTGAGCCCCGAGGCGATCCGGCTGCGCTGTCACGCGGCGACCGGGCTGCGGGCGCAGGAGACCGACCCGCCGGTCGAGGACGAGGTGGTCATCCCGCTGACCTGAGCGCGGCCCGGCTACCAGCGGCCCGGCGCGGTGCCGGTGAGGGGCCGCGAGGGCCGGCCGTCCACGCCCACCGGGACCTCACCGGCGAGCATCACCCGGTGCATGATCCGCGGCCGGCCGAGGTGGGCGGTGTCGCCGGGGGCCAGGTGGATGGTGGCCCGGTTGTCCCAGAAGGCGACGCTGCCCGGCTCCCAGCGGAACCGCACCGTGTACTCGGGCCGGGTGGCCTGCTCGAGCAGCATCTCCAGGACGGCCGCGCTCTCCGGGCGGGACAGGCCGCTGATCTGCTCGACGTAGTAGCCGTTGACGAAGAGCACCCGTTCCCCGGTCTCCGGGTGGACACGCACCAGCGGATGCTCGGAGGCGGTCTGGTGGTCCAGCAGATGGCGCAGATAGGCGTCGTCGCCGGGCCGGGGCTGGTATCCGACTCCCAGCCGGTGCTCGGCGCGCAGCCCGTCCGCGAACTCCCGCACCGGGGCGGACAGTCCGGCGTAGGCGGCGGCCAGATTGGCCCAGGTGGTGTCGCCGCCGTAGGGCGGGACGGTCTCGGCGCGCAGGATCGTCGCGGCCGGCGGGTCGACGCGCGCGCCGTGGTCGCAGTGCCAGCCGCGCAGCAGGGTGTGCCGGCGGCGGCGCAGCCACTCGTCGTGCTCCATGCCGAACCGCCCGCCGAGCTCCAGCCGGTCGGCGGTCGTCTCCACCTCGGGGAAGTCCGGCGGCGAGGCCTTCCCGCGCCGCGGCAGCACGACCGGTTCGCCGAACCGGCGGGCCAGCGCCACATGGGCGGCGTGGTCGAGGCGCTGGCCGCGGAAGAACACCACCTTCCAGCGCAGCACCGCCGCCCTGATCCCGGCGATCACCGTCCCGTCGAGGTCACCGGCGAGGTCCACCCCGGTGATCTCGGCCCCGATGTGCCCGGCCGCCGGACGCACCTCCAGTGCCGTGCCGCCGCCCGTGCCGTCCCTGTCCGTCGTCATGCGCTCCCCACTCCGTCGGTCCTCCCCACCGTTGCGTACCCCTCCGGTTGATCACCGACCCCCTCGTCCCCGACGCTGGGAGGACGACACCGCCGACCGGAAGGCATCCTGGTGAGCAGCATCCCGAGCCACACCCTCAACGACGGCACGACGATCCCCGCCCTGGGCCTGGGGACCTGGCCGATGGACGACGCCGAGGCGGAGCGCGCGGTGGCCGGGGCCCTGGAGGCCGGCTACCGGCTCGTCGACACGGCGGCCAACTACCGCAACGAGACCGGTGTCGGCCGCGCCGTGGCCCGGGCCGGCGTCCCCCGCGAGGAGATCGTCGTGACGACGAAGCTCCCGGGCCGGCACCACGGCTACGAGGAGACCCTCGCCTCCTTCGAGGAGTCCCGCGCCCGGCTCGGCCTGGAGTACGTCGACCTCTATCTGATCCACTGGCCGCTCCCCCGCGTCGACAAGTACGTCGGCTCCTGGAAGGCCATGGTCAAGCTGCGCGAGGACGGACTGGTCCGGTCGATCGGCGTCTCCAACTTCACGCCGGACCACATCGAGCGGCTGGAGCGGGAGACCGGGGTGCTGCCCTCGGTCAACCAGGTCGAGCTGCACCCCTTCTTCCCGCAGGAGGAGCTGCGCGCCTACCACGCGGACAAGGGAGTGCTCACCGAGAGCTGGAGCCCGCTGGGCCGCGGCTCGACGCTCCTGGAGGACCTGGCCGTGCGCGCCGTCGCCGAGGCGCACGGGGTCACCCCGGCCCAGGCGGTGCTGCGCTGGCACCTCCAGCTGGGCGCCCTGCCCGTCCCCAAGTCGTCCGACCCTCAGCGGCAGCGCGCCAACCTGGACGTGTTCGGCTTCGCGCTGGACGAGGCCCAGATGCGGACGATCGGCGACCGGGCCCACCGGCGGATCGGCGGGGATCCGGAGGTGCACGAGGAGTTCTGACCGGGTACCCGGGTCCGCGCCCGAGCGGTGGCCTGCGGGAAGGAGCGGCACGGTGGGTGAACGGGACCGGCTGCGGGACTACCACGGCAAACGGGACTTCGGGCGGACCGGCGAGCCCCGGGGCAGCGGGACGGCGCCGGGCGCGGAGCCCCGCTTCGTCGTGCAGATCCACGACGCGCGCAGGATGCACTTCGACTTCCGGCTGCAGGTGGGCGACGTGCTCAGGTCCTGGTCGGTGCCGAAGGGCCCCTCGGCCGATCCGCGGGACAGGCGGCTCGCCGTGCCCACGGAGGACCATCCGCTGGAGTACGAGGACTTCGAGGGCGTGATCCCGCGCGGCGAGTACGGCGGCGGCACGGTGATCGTCTGGGACCGGGGCACGTACGAGCCGCTCGGCCACGACCGCCGGGGCCGTCCCGTCGGCTTCGAGGAGGCGCTGGAGCGCGGGCACGCCACGTTCCGGCTGCACGGCGGGAAGCTGCGCGGCGAGTACGCCCTCACCCGCTTCCGCGACGGCACGGACGGCGGTGAGGAGGCGTGGCTGCTGGTCCGGGCGGCCAAGGGAGGGGCCGGCGGCCGTGGCGCCCCCGATCCGCGGCGGGCCAGGTCGGCGCGGTCGGGGCGCACCCTCGCCCAGGTGGCCGCGGCGGACGGCGGCTGACCGGGGTCAGCCCTGCGGGAGGGGCTGCTCCGCCCAGATCGTCTTGCCGCCGTCCGTCTGGCGGCTGCCCCAGCGCTGGGTCAGCTGGGCCACCAGCAGCAGTCCCCGGCCGCCCTCGTCGTAGACGTGGGCGCGGCGCAGATGCGGCGAGGTGGCGCTGGCGTCGGCGACCTCGCAGATCAGGGTGCGGTCGCGGATCAGCCGCAGATGCACGGGAGGCACCCCGTAGCGGATGGCGTTGGTGACCAGTTCGCTGACGACGAGCTCGGTGATGAAGGCGACCTCGTCCAGCCCCCACGCGGCCAGCCGCTCTCCGGCCCACACCCGGACGGCGGCCACCTCCTCGGGGTCCGGCTGGACGTCCTTCGTGACGACCTGGTCGGGGCTGAGCGCGCGGGTGCGGGCCAGCAGCAGGGCCACGTCGTCGACGGGGTCGTCCGGCAGCACGTCCCTCAGCACGGCGTCGGCCAGCGCCTCCAGGGAGTCGGCGGAGACCTCCAGGGCGCGGCACAGCTCGTCGGTCACGCTGTCGATGTCGCGGCCGCGGTGCTCGATGAGACCGTCGGTGTAGAGGGCGACCAGGGAGCCCTCGGGCAGCCGGACCTCCGTCGCCTCGAACGGCAACCCTCCCACCCCCAGCGGCGGGCCCGCGCTCACGGGGACGATCCGGCAGGTGCCGTCCGGCAGGACCACGGCGGGCGCGGGATGCCCGGCGGCGGCGGCGGTCAGCGAGCGGGAGACGGGGTCGTAGACGGCGTAGAGGCAGGTGGCGCCCAGCTCGGCGACCTCGCCCCGCTCCCCGGCGGCGAGATGGATGACCAGGTCGTCGAGGTGGGTGAGGAGTTCGTCGGGCCGCAGGTCCACGTCGGCGAGGGTGCGCACCGCCGTGCACAGCCGGCCCATGGTGGCGGTGGACGGGATGCCGTGGCCGACGACGTCGCCCACGACCAGGGCGACCCGGCTGCCGGAGAGCGGGATGACGTCGAACCAGTCGCCGCCGATACCGGCCGCCGACCCGGACGGCAGATAGCGGTGGGCGACCTCTACGGCCGCCTGGCCGGGCAGTCCCTTCGGCAGCAGGCTGTGCTGGAGCGTCAGCGCGGTGCTGCGCTCGCGGGCGAAGCGGCGGGCGTTGTCGACGCAGACGGCGGCGCGGCTGGCGAGTTCCTCGCCGAGCGCTGCGTCGTCGGCGGCGTACCCGTCGGGCTGGACGTTGCGGACGACGACCACGACGCCGAGCGTGGTGCCGCGGGCGCGCAGCGGTACGGCCAGCAGCGAGTGGACGCCGGCGATGCGGGGGCGGCCGGACACCGCGGGCAGGCCGCGTTCGGCCATCCACCGGTCGAAGTCCGGCTCGCCCGCGTGGGCCAGCACCGCGCCGGCCTCCCGCAGCGCCCGCGCGGGCGGGGAGTAGGGCGGATAGACGTCCGTCTGGCCGAGGCCGACGGCCGTCTCGGGGGCGCCGTCGGCGGCGGATCCGTGCGCCACCCGGCGCAGCACGACCCCGGTGTCCGGCCGGGCCGGGGGCTCGCCGGCGCCGAGGACCCACTCGTGCAGGTCGACGGCGGCGAAGTCGCCCACCGCGGGTACCAGGAGTTCCACGAGTTCCTCGGCGGTGCGCACGACGTCCAGGGTGGTGCCGATGGCGGTCGCGGCCTCGTTCAGCAGCGCCAGCCGTCTGCGGGCCCGGTGCTGGTCGGTGCTGTCGAAGGCCGCGACGGCGGTGCCCACGATGTCGCCGGAGGTCTCGCGGACCGGCCACACCTCGATGTTCCAGGCCTGTGCCCGGGGTCCGGAGGGGGCGCGGGTGAAGCTCTCGTAGCGCAGGGGCTCGCCGGTCTCGGCGACCCGGCGCAGGTACCGGTCCAGGCCCCGGGTGTATTCGGCGTCCTCCACGGTGTCGAGGTAGGCCCGCCCGGTCAGGCCCGCCTCGGGGCGGCCCATCAGTCCACCGGCGGTGTCATTGAGCCGCAGGTAGCGCTGCCGGGTGTCGAAGACCGACATCGCCATGGACGCCTGCTGGAACGCCCGCGCGGCCATCGAGGTCTCCTCCTCCGGGCCGGCCGGCTCGACGGTTATCACGTATCCGGCCGGAGCGCCGCCGGCCCCCAGCAGGGGCCGGACGGTCAGCCTGGCCGGCACGGGGTGGCCGTCGCGGTGGCGCAGCACGACCGGGCCGGAGGGCAAGGACGTACCGGCGAGCGGCGGGTCCTGGACGAGCAGCGCGCGTACGGGCCCTCCCACGGCTTCCTCGGCCCGGTGTCCGGTCAGCCGCCGGGCGCCCTCGCTCCACGCCGTGACGACGCCGCGGGCATCCACGACCACCGCGGCGGACGCGTCATCCATTTGTCCAGGATCATCCCGTTGCCGTGCACTATCAACCGCGGGCCGTCGGTGCGGGCGGTCACGCGCCCCGGTCGCGGAGCGCGGCGAGCGCCCGGTCGGCGTGGACGTTCATCCGCAGTTCGCTGCGGACGACCTCCAGGACGGTGCGGTCCCGGCCGATGACGAAGGTGGCGCGCTTCGTCGGCGCCAGGGCGACGCCGCGTTTCACGCCGAACCGCTCGCGGACCGTGCCGTCGGCGTCGGAGAGCAGCGGCATGCCGAGGGAGTGCCGGCCGGCGAACTCCGCCTGCCGTTCCACGGCGTCCGCGCTGATGCCCACCGGCCGCGCGCCCACGGCGGCGAACTCGGCGGCGAGGTCGCGGAAGTGGCAGGCCTGGGCGGTGCAGCCGGGGCTCAGCGCGGCGGGGTAGAAGAACAGCACCACCGGACCGTCGGCGAGCAGCTCCGACAGCCGGCGGACGGTGCCCGTCTCGTCCGGCAGCGCGAAGTCCTCGACCGTGTCGCCCTTCTCCGGCCGCCCGCTCACGACCGGCCCTCCGCGCCCTTGGCGACGCCGCGCGCCCACAGCACCAGCGGCACCTGCAGGGGCAGCCGGCCGAGCGCCGCGGCCCGCTGCGGGGCGGGGCGGCGCCGCCAGTCGGCGGCCATCTTCACGTTGGCGGGGAACACGCCGACGAAGAAGGCCGCCGTCGCGAGGGCGGCGGCCCTGCGGGTACGGGGCAGGGCCACCCCGGCGGCCAGCGCCAGTTCGACGGCGCCGCTCGCGTAGGTCCAGGTGCGGGGCGAGCCGGGCAGGGAGCGCGGCACGATGTGGTCGAACTGGCGGGGGACGGCGAAGTGCGCGGTGCCCGCGGCGGCCAGCAGGCCGGCGAGCAGCAGGGGCGAGCGTTCGGACCGTGACACGGTTCCTCCTCTGATGACCTGCCGCGCGATATTACCGGACGGTAAGTGCCTGAACCCCGCCGGGCTTCCCACCGCTCCACCGCCCCGCCGGCCGGCCCGCGCCGGGCGCCGGGCGATGGGTGTCAGGGGGTTCGGGTGGGTTCCGGTTCCTCGTCGGAAGAGTGGGCGAAGAAGTCGTCGACCATGCGGTGGAAGAGGGTGGCGAGCTGCCGCAGGTCGTCGGGCGACCAGTCGGCCAGGGCCACCTGCATGCCCCGTACCCCGGCCTCCCGGACCCGGACGATGGCCTCCCGGCCGGCGTCGGTGAGCTCGATGCGCTGGGCGCGGCGGTCGTCCGGGTCCGGGACCCGGGTCACATGACCGGACTTCTGCAGCTGCTGCACCGTGCGGGTGACGTGCGAGGCCTCCACACCCATCCGGGCGGCCAGCTCCCCCGGCCGCATCGGCTCGGCGTCGGCCATCTTCCGCATCAGGGCCACGGCGGCCCGGTCCAGGGGCACACCCGCCAGGGCCATCAGCCGCTCGTGCTGACGTGCGCGCGTGCTCAGGTACGTGATGCGGTGGAGCGCGCGCTCGATCTCGGCCACTTCCGCGGCGGCTGGAGCGTCGGGGACCGGGGGTGTGGACATGGCAGCGACTTTACCATCTCATTGCGTAACTCAATCAACCGCGCGGGCGCCGCGGCCGTCCGGGGGAAACGGCGCGGGCGGGCGCGTGACGGGCCCCGGGGGCGTCCACACCTCACCCGTGACCCTGCCGCTGATCCCGCCCATGCTCGCCACGCCGGGCTCCCTGCCGCCCCCGGCGGCGGACGCCCGCTGGGCCTACGAGACCAAGCAGGACGGCCAGCGGGCGGTGGTCTACCTCCCCGGTGACGGCACCCTCGTGCTGCGCGCCCGGTCCGGGCAGGAGATCACCGGCGCGTACCCCGAGCTCGGGCCGCTGGCCACCGCCCTCGGCGCGAGGCCCGCGGTACTGGACGGCGAGGTGCTCGCCCTCGACGAGGAGGGCCGGGCCAGCTTCCAGCTGCTGCAGTCCCGGATGGGACTGGCCGGCTCCCCCGGCAGGGCGGCCCGGCGGGCGGCGGCCGTCCCCGTCCGGCTGGTGCTGTTCGACGTCATGCATCTCGACGGACGGTCACTGGTCCGGGTGCCCTACTCCGGACGCCGCGAGGCGCTGCTCGGCCTCGCGCTGGACGGGCCGGCCTGGTCCACCCCCGCCGCGATCGTCGGCCACGGCCGCGAGGCGCTGCGCGCCACCCGGGAGCACGGCCTCGAGGGCCTGGTCTGCAAGCGGCTGGACTCGGTGTACGAACCGGGGGTCCGCTCCCGCAACTGGATCAAGATCCGCAACATGCGCAGCGAGGACGTCCTCGTCGGCGGCTGGCTCCCCGGCAGGGGACGGCTGACCGGGCTGCCGGGCGCCGTACTGGTCGGGCAGCGCGCGGCGGGCCGGCTGCGCTACGTCGGCGGCGTCGGCACCGGCTGGAGCGAGACCGAACGCGCGGAGCTGGCCGCGCTGTTGCGGGCGGCGGCCACCGACGTGTGCCCCTTCGACCCCGCGCCGGCGCTGCCGGAGGCGCGCTGGGTGGTGCCCCGGCTGGTCGGCGAGGTCCGGTACAGCACCCGCACCCGGGAGGGGATGCTGCGCCAGCCGTCCTGGCTGCGCCTGAGGCCCGACCTGGCGCCGGAGGAGTCGGCGGCCGACCTCCCGGACGACCCCGTGTGATCCACGACCGGCGGCGGGTGTTGGGCCGCGCTTCACCAGCGGTACGCCTGCACCCTCTTGGCATGTATACGCCCAGCCGGGATGCTGAACTCCCCAGCCCCCCACACCCGTTGGGCTGCGCCCGTACCAAGAGGAGGACGCAGTGTCGTCGAGCACGTTCCGCACGCACCGCAGGAGATGGCTGACCGGTCTGGCCGGCGCGGCCGCCCTGGTGATCGCCTTCCCCGCCACCGCCTTCGCCGCACCGCCTCCCGCCCTGCCGGCCGGCGCGGACGCGCTGGACCGGACGTACCAGCCCGCCTTCGACTACGACACCGACGGCTGCTACCCCTCCCCGGCCATCGGCCCGGACGGGGCCGTCAACACCGGCCTCAACCCGACCGGCGCCCTCAACGGCAACTGCCGTGACGCCTCGGACCTGGAGAACACCAACAGCTACTCCCGGGCCAAGTGCAACAACGGCTGGTGCGCCGTCGTCTACGGCCTGTACTTCGAGAAGGACCAGGCGTTGCCGGGCACCAGTCTCGGGGGGCACCGCCACGACTGGGAGCACGTCGTGGTGTGGGTGCAGAACGACACCGTCCAGTACGTCTCGACGTCCAACCACGGCTCGTTCACGGTGCACGCCCGCTCGGCGGTCCGATTCGACGGGACGCATCCGAAGGTCGTCTACCACAAGGACGGCATCGGCACCCACTGCTTCCGGCTGGCGGGCTCGGGCGACGAGCCGCCGGAGAACCACCGGGGCAGCTGGCAGTACCCGGCGCTGGTCGGCTGGAACGGCTATCCGGCGGGGCTGCGCGACAGGCTCAGCGCGTACGACTTCGGCAGCGCGCACTTCGGGCTGAAGGACGGGAGCTTCGCCTCCCACCTCGCGTCGGCCAAGCCGTCCGGCATCCCGTTCGACCCGAACGCCTGAGCGGGACCGCGCCATTGGCGCCGGGGCGCCGTTCGGCGTCCCGGCACGGAGGGGACGTCCCCAGGGTCTAAGGTGTCGGCATGTCGGTTCCCGAACTGATCCGTATCGTCTCCCGCGACTCGCCCATGGCGCTCGCCCAGGTGGAGCGCGTCCGGGCCGAGCTGGCCGCCGCCAGGCCCGGTGTGCGCACCGAGGTCGTACCGGTGAAGACGACCGGGGACAAGTGGCTCGGCGATCTGTCGGCGGTGGAGGGCAAGGGCGCCTTCACCAAGGAGGTGGACGCCGCGCTGCTGGCCGGCCGGGCGGACGTCGCCGTGCACTGCGTCAAGGACGTGCCCGCCGACCGGCCGCTCCCGGCCGGCACGGTGTTCGCCGCGTTCCTGAAGCGGGACGACGTCCGCGACGCCCTCGTGCACCCGGACGGACTCACCCTGGACGAGCTCGCGCCCGGCAGCCGGATCGGCACCTCGTCGGTGCGCCGGGTCGCCCAACTGGCCGTCAGCCACCCGCATCTGACGTGCGTGCCGCTGCGCGGCAACGCCAACCTGCGGATGGAGAAGCTCGCCGCCGGTGAGGCGGACGCACTGCTGCTCGCGGTCTCCGGCCTGGAACGCATCGGCCGCGCGGACGTGATCAGCGAGGTGCTCTCCCCCGAGGCCATGATGCCGCCCATCGGCGCGGGCATCCTGGCCCTGCAGTGCCGCGAGGGCGACACCGCCCTCATCGAGGCGGTCAGCGCCCTCGGCCATCCGGACACCCACCGCGAGGCCACCGCCGAGCGCATGTTCCTGCATGTGCTGCAGGGGCACTGCAACAGCCCGATCGCCGGGTACGCGCAAGTCGACCGGAGCGGTGAACTGTCCCTGCGGGCCTGTGTCTTCACCGCGGACGGCAAGACCCGGCTGAACGCGCACGAGTGGGCGGGGCGGCTCGATCCGGCGACGCTCGGCACCTCGGTCGCCGTGGCCCTGCTGCGTCAGGGCGCCCGCGAGATCATCGACGGCATCCCGCACTGACGCGGGGCCTCAGGCGGTGCCTTCCTCCGCCTGTTCCTGCAGGAAGACGCTCACCTGCTGGGCGAGACCGTCCCGGCAGGCGCCCGCGGGCGCCCCGGAGGCCCCTTCGTGCACCCCGACACCGCCCGCCCACAGCCGGCGCCCGGCCCACTCCTCGTCGGCGCGCAGCTGGACCTGGACGTCGACATGGCTCAGGGACGCCTCGGGACCGGCCGCGTGGATCACGGCGGTGGCGCGGCGCAGCGGATAGACGTCGAATCCCTCGATGAACTGCGAGTTGCGCCAGTCGATGAACGCGCTCTCGCCGTCGGGTCCGGTCCGCACGTCGATCTGGCCGTCCTCGAGATGAACGCAGAACGGCCGCTCCCCGCGATTCTCGACGGTCACGCGGACACTGAAGTACGTCAGCCCCTCGGCTGCGTCGTCCCGTCCGCGCGGCGGCTCGCCCCGCTCCAGACGGTGGACGCGGACCCGCAGACCGGCATGCTCGTCGTACTCCTGCCAGTCCCCGACCACGTTCGGCTCGTACACAGTGCACCCTCTCGACTTCTGTCCGCTGTTTCCTATCTGTGGCCTCTGCGCACTGTCAAATGAGCGGAATGCGCGGTGCTCGGGCTGTTCGCACCCTCCGGTCGGTGATCAAGCGCTGCGCTGGAGGAATCTCCCGGCCGGCCGTCCGGCCCGCGCCGGCGGCGTGCCGCACATCACGTCCGGCGCGGTGATCACCGCCGCTCCCCGGGCGCGGTCGGCGCGACCGGGGCCGGGGGCGGGCGCGGACGGCCGACCGCGAGCGCCGCATTTCACTCCATGAATTCCCCCGATTTCAGATCGTGAGCCTTTCGGAAATGTGCGCCCATTGAATATCCGGGAACCGTTTTGAAATGCCGGACGACGGGGAATGAATTCGCAGTGCTTCGGACCAGGAGGCACGTCCGTGGGAACCGGTCGGCCGGTCCCGGGCCCGTTCTGGTCCGAGCCGCCGTTTCCCGCGGGGTCAGTCCATCCGGCACCCCTCAGGGAGGTGCGCGTGATGCGTACCGTCAGTCCCAGGAAGCAGCACTCCCACGACGACGCCCCCGACTCGGCCGGGAATTTCGCGCGTCTGGCCCGGCTGCCCGAAGGGCCCGAACGCAGGATGCTGCGCGACGAGCTGGTCACCGCCTGGCTGCCCATGGCCGAGCGCATCGCCGTCCGCTTCCGCGGCCGCGGCGAGGCCCTCGAGGATCTGTACCAGGTGGCGGCCCTCGGCCTGGTCAAGGCCGTCGACCACTACGACCCGGCGCGCGGCAACGCCTTCGAGGCGTACGCCGTGCCGACCGTCACGGGCGAGATCAAGCGCCACTTCCGCGACCACATGTGGACGCTGCACGTGCCCCGCCGGGTGCAGGATCTGCGCAACCGCGTACGCCAGTCGGCGAAGGAGCTGGCGCAGACCACCCCGGGCCGGGCCCCCACCGTCGCCGAGATCGCCGCGCACGCCCGGCTGACCGAGGACGAGGTGCGCACCGGCATGGAGGCGCTGGAGTGCTTCACCGCGCTGTCGCTGGACGCGGAGATGCCGGGCACCGACGGCTACGCCCTCGGGGACGCGCTCGGCGGTCCGGACCCGGGGTACGACACCGTCGTGGACCGGGTGGCGGTGCGGCCCTGTCTGGAGGCGCTGCCGGAGCGCGAGCGGCTCATCCTCTATCTGCGCTTCTTCCGGGGGATGACGCAGAGCGG
The DNA here is from genome assembly GCF_003665435.1 of Streptomyces fungicidicus. Classification (NCBI taxonomy): domain Bacteria; kingdom Bacillati; phylum Actinomycetota; class Actinomycetes; order Kitasatosporales; family Streptomycetaceae; genus Streptomyces; species Streptomyces fungicidicus. Next base: position 472,809 of record NZ_CP023408.1, on the reverse strand, counting down.
CATCGCCGAGCAGCTCGGCATCTCCCAGATGCATGTCTCCCGGCTGCTCAGCGGCTGTTTCGCCCGGCTGCGCGAGGAGCTGCTGGCGGAGGCCGGCTGAGCGGGCCCGCGCGGCGGCGGGGCGTCAGCCCTGCGGGGGCGCGCCCGGGATCTGGGTGGGGCCGAGCCGGTCCAGGACCTCCTCCAGCACCGTCCGCACCTCCGCGGGCAGCCGCCCGGTGCGACCCCAGACCAGGATCATGTCGGCCACGCTGCGGAGCTTGATGTTGGTGCGCTGGGAGACCTCCCTCAGCACCGTCCAGCCCTGGTCGGGCGAGACCCGGCCGAGCGCGACGACCATGCCGATCGCCTGGTCCACCACCGCGTGCGAGACGACCGCGTCCTTCAGCTGCTGGACCTCCTCCTCCAGCCGGAGGATGCGGTCCGCGCCCCCGTCCGTGTCCGTGTCGGTGGTCATGGTCACCTCCGGGTCCGGTGCGCCGCCGTGGCGGTGCCTTCGCACAGTGCTCGAGTGCCTTCGTCCGGTGTGCGGCTCCTCCATCGTCGCCACTCGGACTCCCTTGCGCCACCGGGGTGGTCCGGGGCGTCCGGTCACCGTTTCGGCGCCCCGGCCGGGGTACTCGGCAGGCGCCCGGAGGGGGGCCGGGCGGACACTGGTGCCACCGGGTGGCTGCCAGGCCGACGAGATCAGGACGCGACTGTGAAGAACCACGACATGACCTCCCCCGCCGGCGCGACGGACGTCTTCTCGACGCACTCCGTGTTCGGGGCTCCCTGCTGGGTGAGCCTCACCAGCCGTGACGTGAAGACCACCGAGGAGTTCTACGGGGCCGTGCTGGGCTGGGAGTGGCGTCCGGTGCGTCTCGGCGACCGGTTCCGCATCGCCCTGGCCGAGGGCCTGCCGGTGGCCGGGATCGCCGCGGTCGCCGGCATGTGGCAGATGGCGGTGGCGTGGACGCCGTACTTCGCGGTGCGCAGCGCCGACGAGGCGGCGGGGCGGGTGCAGGAGCGGGGCGGCACCACGGCGGTCGGCCCGATCTCCCTGCCGCCCGGCCGCGCGGCGCTGCTGGCCGACCGGGACGGGGCGACGTTCGGGGTCTGGGAGGGCGAGCTGTTCACCGACTGGCGCACCTGGCGCCGCGCGCAGCTCGCGTTCATCCGGCTGCACACCCGTGACGCCTTCGACGCGGCGATCTTCTACGGCGGGGTCTTCGACTGGGCGTCCGGCCGGCCCGGTTGCGTCGAGGTGCAGTACGAGGGCGAGGAAGTGGTGCTGCGCAGCGGCGGGGACGTGGTGGCGCGGATCGAGTCGGGGGCGGCGGAGTCGGCGCCCGACCCGACTGTCCGGCCGCACTGGCAGGTCCACTTCGCGGTGAAGGACGTGGCCGCCTGCGCCCGCGCCGCCGAGCAGCACGGCGGCAGTGTGCTGTCCCTGGGCGCCGACGAGGCCGTGCTCCGCGACAACGAGGGCGCCCAGTTCACGGTGACGTCACGCCGCGAGCGCTGACCCGGGCGGTGTGCCGCCGGTCATGACGGCGTGCGGGACGGACGGGACAGCAGGACCAGGCTGCGGGGACCCACGGTGCGCGTGGTGCCGGCCTTGTGCTCGGCCTCGTCGGGGGTGCCCTCCGGGTCGGTGGTGTCGATGAGGGCCGTCCAGCGCTCGCCGTAGGCCGCGTGCGGGAGGCGGAAGTCGACCGGCTCCCAGTGGCTGTTGAGCAGCAGCAGGAAGGAGTCGTCGACGAGGCGCCGGCCGCGCGGGCCGGGTTCGGCGATGGCGTCGCCGTTGAGGAACACCCCCACCGAGTGGGCGTCGGAGCGCCGCCAGTCCTCGTCGGTCATCTCATGGGCGTCGGGCAGCAGCCACACCAGGTCGGGCAGCGGCTGGCCGGGGTGGCGCACGGTCTGGCCGCGGAAGAAGCGGCGGCGGCGCAGCACCGGGTGGGCGAGGCGCAGGGAGACGAGTGCGCGCGTGAAGTCCAGCAGCTCGCGCTGCTCGCCGGTGAGCCGCCAGTCCATCCAGCTGATCTCGTTGTCCTGGCAGTAGGCGTTGTTGTTGCCGTGCTGGGTGCGGCCCAGTTCGTCGCCGTGGGAGAGCATCGGGATGCCCTGCGACAGCAGCAGGGTGGCGAGGAAGTTGCGCTGCTGGCGGGCGCGCAGTTCGAGCACGGCCGGGTCGCGGGTGGCGCCCTCCGCGCCGCAGTTCCAGGACCGGTTGGCGCTCTCGCCGTCCCGGTTGCCCTCGCCGTTGGCCTCGTTGTGCTTGTCGTTGTACGAGACGAGGTCGCGCAGGGTGAAACCGTCGTGCGCGGTGACGAAGTTGACGCTGGCGCGGGGGTGGCGTCTGCTGTGCGCGTACAGGTCGGAGGAGCCGGTGAGGCGGGAGGCGAAGTCGCCGAGGGTGTGGTCCTCGCCGCGCCAGAAGTCCCGTACGGCGTCCCGGTACAGGCCGTTCCACTCCGACCACAGCTGCGGGAAGTTGCCCACCTGGTAGCCGCCCTCGCCGAGGTCCCAGGGCTCGGCGATGAGTTTGACCCGGCTGATCACCGGGTCCTGCTGGATCAGGTCGAAGAACGCCGACAGCCGGTCCACCTCGTGGAACTGCCGGGCCAGGGTGGCCGCGAGGTCGAAGCGGAAGCCGTCGACGTGCATCTCGGTGACCCAGTACCGCAGCGAGTCCATGATCAGCTGGAGCACGTAGGGGTGGCGCATCAGCAGGCTGTTGCCGGTGCCGGTGGTGTCGTAGTAGTGGCGCCAGTCGCCGTCCACCAGGCGGTAGTACGAGGAGTTGTCGAGGCCCCGGAAGGAGAGCGTGGGCCCCTTCTCGTTGCCCTCGGCGGTGTGGTTGTAGACGACGTCGAGGATCACCTCGAGCCCCGCCGCGTGCAGGGCCTTCACCATCTCCTTGAACTCGGTGACCTGTTGGCCCCGGGTTCCGTGGGCGGCGTAGGCGTTGTGCGGGGCGAAGAAGCCGATGGTGTTGTAACCCCAGTAGTTGGCCAGGCCGCGGCCCTGCAGCACGCCGTCCTGGACGAACTGGTGGACCGGCATCAGCTCGACGGCGGTGACGCCCAGCGAGGTCAGGTGCCCGATCACGGAGGGGTGCGCCAGCCCTGCGTAGGTGCCCCGGAGTTCCGCGGGGACGTCCGGGTGGGTGCGGGTCAGGCCCTTGACGTGGGCTTCGTAGATCACGGTGTCGGAGTAGGGGCGGCAGGGGCGGGTGTCGTCGCCCCAGTCGAAGGCCGGGTCGGTGACCACGCCGAGCATGGTGTGTCCGGCGCTGTCGGCGCGGTCGGGGCCGTGCGGGTCGCGCTCGTAGAGCGAGGGGTGGTTGTCGATCTGCCCGTCCACCGCGGTGGCGTAGGGGTCGAGGAGCAGTTTCGCCGGGTTGCAGCGGTCGCCGGCGGCCGGGGCCCAGGGGCCGTGGACCCGGTAACCGTAGCGCTGTCCGGGGCCGACGCCGGGAAGGTAGGCGTGCCGGACGAATCCGTCGGCCTCGGTGAGCGGCACGGTGCGGTGCCGTCCGTCGTCGTCGGCCAGGACCAGGTCGACGCGTTCGGCGACCTCGCTGAAGAGGGCGAAGTTGGTGCCCTCGCCGTCGTAGGAGGCACCCAGCGGGTAGGGGCGCCCGCTCCAGGCGGGCGCCCCTTTCCGGCTCTGTCGCCGGGTCACCGGACCTCCTCCAGGAGGCCGCCCGGTGTTCGGACCCGGCCGGTGACCGTGGTGACGCTGAGCTCGCGGGGCAGGTCGAGCCCCTCGCTCTCCCGCGGGTCGGGCGCGGTGGGCACGAGCGGGACGCGTTCACCGGCGCGGGCGCGCTGCGAGAACCAGATGACCTTGCTGCCGTTCCCGGTGGCGCAGCACCCCCAGCCGTCGCTGCTCGCCGCGATGCGCTCGAGGCAGCCGCGCAGGTGCTGGTCGGGGCGGAGGGCGCGGTCGTTGTCCCCGATGGCCGTGATGAGGTGCTGGCCGTTCCACCACATCTCGATCGACGTGTTCTTGTCGGTGGCGTGCTCGTCGATGGCGCGCAGCAGCATCTCGGCGCCGCCGCAGACGGGCTCCATCAGGTTCTCCAGGTCCCAGAACCGGAGGTGGGCGGCCAGTATGCGGCTGACCTGTCCCACCCTCTCGGGGCAGACTTCCACGTCGAGGTGGTAGTAGCAGGGCACTGCGGTCTTCATCGTCGTTGGCTCCTCACGCGAGGCCGGCTCTCGTCCCGCCTCACCCCTGCGGGGCAAGCCCCCGAACACGGAATGTGAGCGAATGTCGCTTCTGAGTCACATTCAGAGTGACCGGGTTGGTCCGTTCGTGCAACACGAGCGCACGGCCGAGGCGCATGGGGCGACAACTGAGCGCCACCCGTCCCGCTTGAGCGGACATATCGGTTGAAAACCCAACAAGACGTTGAGTCATCACCCGTGCACCATGTGTGAAGACCTCGATCGCCGTTACGGGTCCGTGCACCAGCGCGCACGGCCGCCGCCCGACCGCCGGGACAACGCGCCCCCATCGAGCCCCGGAAAGGTGAACGGCGCCATGCTGCTACCCGCCAAAGCTGAAGTTGCCCGGCAGTTGCGTCGGTACCGGGCCTGGGAACGCGTGATGCTGGCGGTTCCCACCGATCTCACGGTGCGGTCCACCTTCGAGGACTCCGGCTACACCCTCTGTGTCCTGATGGGCAAGCGCTGCGCACGGGAGGCGGCGGACGCCGCCGAACGGTATCTGCGCACCACTCACCTCGACTACCTGCAGGAGCAGAACGACAGGCCGCGTCCGGCCGCCGCGGTCAGGCGCGGTCCGCCGGCCGTCGAGCGGCGCTACCCGGCGGGAAGGCAATGACCTTCCCGCCGTTGTCTGGTCCCACGCCCGGGCGTCCGCCCGGGCGTCGAGCACGGCGGAGGTGCACAGCCCCATGAAGACGACCCGGACCATCGGTCGTATCCCGGTACGGGACGTCCGGCCGTCCGTCGACTGCGGCAGGCGGCCAGCGAAGGCCGTCGTGGGCGAGGCCTTCGAGGTCACGGCCACCCTCTTCCGGGAGGGGCACGACGCGGTGGCCGCCAATGTGGTGCTGAAGGATCCGGAGGGACGCCCGGGTCCGTACACCCCGATGCGGGAACTGGCGCCGGGCACGGACCGGTGGGGCGCGGAGGTGGTGGCGGCCGGCGGCCCGGGGCGGTGGACGTTCCGCGTCGAGGCCTGGGGCGACCCCGTGGCCACCTGGCGCGGTGTCGCCACCGTCAAGGTGCCGGCGGGCATCGACACGGGGCTGGTGCTGGAGGAGGGCGCCGACCTCTACGAGCGTGCGGCCGCCGGGGTCCCGCGGGGCGACGGCAAGGCCGTGCTGCTCGCCGCGGCCGGGACCCTGCGGGACGACTCCCTGCCCTGCGCCACCCGGCTGGCGGGGGCGTTGACGCCGGAGGTGGACGCGGTGCTGGCCCGGCATCCGCTGCGGGAGCTGGTCACCAGCAGTGACCCGCTGCCGCTGCTGGTGGAACGCGAGCGCGCCCTGTACGGCGCCTGGTACGAGTTCTTCCCCCGCTCCGAGGGCACCCCCACCCAGCCCCACGGCACCTTCGACACCGCCGCCCGCCGCCTGCCCGCGATCGCCGCGATGGGCTTCGACGTGGTCTACCTCCCGCCGATCCACCCCATCGGCACCACCTTCCGCAAGGGACCCAACAACACCCTCGACGCCGGCCCCGACGACGTCGGCGTGCCCTGGGCGATCGGCTCCCCCGAGGGCGGCCACGACGCCGTCCACCCCCGGCTGGGCACCCTGGAGGACTTCACCCGCTTCGTGCGCCGGGCCGGCGAACTCGGCCTGGAGGTGGCCCTGGACTTCGCCCTGCAGTGCTCCCCGGACCACCCCTGGGTGCACAAGCACCCCGAGTGGTTCCACCACCGCCCCGACGGCTCCATCGCCCACGCCGAGAACCCGCCCAAGAAGTACCAGGACATCTACCCCGTCGCCTTCGACGCCGACCTCGACGGCCTGGTCGCCGAGACCGTCCGGGTCCTGCGGCACTGGATGGGCGCCGGCGTGCGGATCTTCCGCGTCGACAACCCCCACACCAAACCCGTGCTCTTCTGGGAACGCGTGATCGGCGAGGTCAACCGCACCGACCCCGACGTGATCTTCCTCGCCGAGGCGTTCACCCGCCCCGCGATGATGCACACCCTGGCCCAGATCGGCTTCCAGCAGTCCTACACCTACTTCACCTGGCGCAACACCAAGCGGGAACTGACGGAGTACCTCACCGAACTCTCCGGGGACGCCGCCTCCTACATGCGGCCCAACTTCTTCGCCAACACCCCCGACATCCTGCACGCCTACCTCCAGCACGGCGGCCGGCCCGCCTTCGAGGTCCGCGCCGTCCTCGCCGCCACCCTCTCCCCCACCTGGGGCATCTACAGCGGCTACGAACTCTGCGAGAACACCCCCCTGCGCGACGGCAGCGAGGAATACCTCGACAGCGAGAAATACCAGCTCAGACACCGCGACTGGGACACCGCCACCCGCGAGGGCCGCACCCTCGCCCCCCTCATCACCCGCCTCAACACCATCCGGCGCGCACACCCCGCGCTCCACCGGCTCAGGAACCTCCGCTTCCACCGGACGGACAACGCCTCCGTCATCGCGTACAGCAAGCGCAGCGGCTCCGACGCCGTGCTCGTGGTCGCCAACCTCGACCCCCACCACGCCCAGGAGGCCACCGTCTCCCTGGACATGGAGCAACTCGGCCTGCACCCGCACGAGTCGGTGCCGGTGCGCGACGAGCTCACCGGCGAGACCTACCACTGGGGCGGCGTCAACTACGTGCGGCTGGAGCCGGGCCGGGCTCCCGCGCACGTCCTGCACGTCCAGCGACCGCCCGCCGCACCGCGACACGGAGGGCCAGAAGCGTCATGACCGTGAACGAGCCAGTGCCGGACACCTTCGAGGACACACCGGCCAGGGACCGGGACCCGGAGTGGTTCAAGCGAGCCGTCTTCTACGAGGTGCTCGTCCGCTCCTTCCAGGACAGCAACGGTGACGGCATCGGCGACCTGAAGGGTCTGACCGCCAAACTCGACTATCTGCAATGGCTGGGCGTCGACTGCCTCTGGCTGCCGCCCTTCTTCAAGTCCCCCCTGCGCGACGGCGGTTACGACGTCGCCGACTACACCGCCGTGCTGCCCGACTTCGGCGACCTCGCCGACTTCGTCGAGTTCGCGGACGCGGCGCACCAGCGCGGCATGCGCGTGATCATCGACTTCGTCATGAACCACACCAGCGACGAACACCCGTGGTTCCAGGAGTCCCGCAAGGACCCCGACGGGCCCTACGGCGACTACTACGTCTGGGCCGACGACGACAAGCAGTTCCAGGACGCCCGGATCATCTTCGTCGACACCGAGGCCTCCAACTGGACGTACGACCCGGTGCGGGGGCAGTACTACTTCCACCGCTTCTTCTCCCACCAGCCGGACCTCAACTACGAGAACCCGCGGGTGCAGGAGGAGATCCTGGCCGCGCTGAAGTTCTGGCTGGACCTGGGCATCGACGGGTTCCGGCTGGACGCGGTGCCGTACCTGTACGCGGCGGAGGGCACCAACTGCGAGAACCTGCCCGCCTCGCACGCGTTCCTGAAGCGGGTCCGCAAGGAGATCGACACCCAGTACCCGGACACGGTGCTGCTGGCGGAGGCGAACCAGTGGCCGGAGGACGTCGTCGACTACTTCGGCGACTACGCCGCCGGCGGCGACGAATGCCACATGGCCTTCCACTTCCCCGTCATGCCCCGCATCTTCATGGCGGTCCGCCGCGAGTCCCGCTACCCCGTCTCCGAGATCCTCGCCAAGACCCCCGCCATCCCGTCCGGCTGCCAGTGGGGCATCTTCCTGCGCAACCACGACGAGCTCACCCTGGAGATGGTCACCGACGAGGAACGCGACTACATGTGGGCGGAGTACGCCAAGGACCCCCGCATGCGCGCCAACATCGGCATCCGCCGCCGCCTCGCCCCCCTGCTCGACAACGACCGCAACCAGATCGAGCTCTTCACCGCCCTGCTCCTCGCCCTGCCCGGTTCTCCGGTCATGTACTACGGCGACGAGATCGGCATGGGCGACAACATCTGGCTCGGCGACCGCGACGCCGTCCGCACCCCCATGCAGTGGACCCCCGACCGCAACGCCGGCTTCTCCTCCTCCGACCCCGGCCGGCTCTTCCTGCCCACCATCATGGACCCGGTCTACGGCTACCAGGTCACCAACGTCGAGGCGTCCATGGCCTCCCCGTCCTCCCTGCTGCACTGGACCCGCCGGATGATCGAGATCCGCAAGCAGAACCCGGCGTTCGGCCTCGGCACCTACACCGAACTGCCCTCCTCCAACCCCGCGGTCCTCGCCTTCCTCCGCGAGTACGAGGACGACCTGGTGCTCTGCGTCAACAACTTCTCACGCTTCGCACAGCCCACCGAACTGGACCTGCGCGAGTTCGACGGACGCCATCCCGTCGAGCTGTTCGGCGGAGTGCGCTTCCCCGCCATCGGCGAGCTGCCGTATCTGCTGACCCTCGGGGGCCACGGCTTCTACTGGTTCCGGCTCACCCGAGTCGCATCCCGCACCGGCCGACGACTGTGAGCGCGTGCCGGCGAGAGGAGGCGTCACCATGACGAAGACCGCATTCCTGCGCCCGCGGAGCGCACCCGCAGAGCCCATGGAGCCGCTCACCGGGCTGCTGCGCGACTGGCTGCCGCTGCAGCGCTGGTTCGCCGGCAAGGACCGGCCCGTCACCGACCTCGCCGTGCTGTCGACGACGGAGCTGTTCCCGGGCTGTCTGCACGTCCTGGTGCACGCGGCCCACGGCGGTGTGCCCGCCCCCGGGGGCGCCACTCCGGCCGGCGACTGCTACCAGCTACTGCTCGGTGTGCGGGAGCACCCCTCGCCGCGGCTCGGCAAGGCGCTCATCGGCCGGGTGCCGGACGGGCGGCTGGCCGGACTGACCGTCTACGACGCCCTCCACGACCCGCGCGCCGCCCAGCTGCTCCTGGAGCGGCTGCGCCGCCCCGGCACGGCGGGCCCGCTGCGGTTCGAGTGCGACGGGTCCCAGCAGGTGCCCGCCGGTCTGGTGCCGCGCCTGATGACCGCCGAGCAGTCCAACTCCTCGCTGGTGTACGGCGACGAGTACATCCTCAAGCTGTTCCGCCGCGTCCAGCCCGGCGTCAACCCGGATCTGGAGGTGCCGGGCGCGCTGGCCCGGCAGGGCTGCGACCGCGTCCCCGCCCCGGTGGCCTGGTTCCGCACCACGCATCCGTTCAGGGCGACCCTCGGCGTGCTGCAGCCGTATCTGCGCAACGCCTCCGACGGCTGGACCCTGGCCCTGGACGCGCTCGCCGCCGGTGACGACTTCACCGCCCAGTCGCACGCCCTGGGCCGCGCCACGGCGGACGTGCACCTGGCGCTGTCCTCGGCCTTCCCCATCGGCGCGCCCGGGGAGAACGGGCGGACGGCGGCGGCGATGACCGAGCGGCTGACCGCCGCCGCGCACGCCGTTCCCGCGCTCCAGCCGTTCGTGCCGGGGCTGCGGGCCGCCTTCGCCGCCCTCGCCACCTGCGACGCCGGGCCGCCCGCCCAGCGCATCCACGGCGACCTGCACCTGGGACAGGTGCTGCGGGCGGGGCGCGAGTGGTTCGTCATCGACTTCGAGGGCGAGCCGTCCCGGCCGCTCTCCGAACGGCGCAGCGCCCACTCCCCGGTGCGGGACATCGCCGGGATGCTCCGCTCCTTCGACTACGCAGCCCGCCAGCGCCGCCCCTGGCGGCCGGAGTGGGCGCGCCGCTGCCGCGAGGCCTACTGCGCGGGCTACGCGGCCCGCGCCGGCTGGGACCCGCGCAAGAAGCACGGTCTGCTCCGCGCCTACGAGACGGACCGTGCCGTGTACGAGGTGCTGTACGAGGCCCGGCACCGACCCGACTGGCTGCCCGTACCCATGGCGGCGATCGAGCGCCTCGCCGTGAGAGGAGACTGAACGTGGCCCTGCGAGACACTCCGCTGCCCGAGTCGGCCGGACCCGTTCCGTCCGCCCCCGCGGCGTACGGAACGGCACCCGCCCTCGACCCGGCCGACCGGGGGCGCCTGCTGGCGGGCGCCCACCACGACCCGCACGCGCTGCTCGGCGCCCATCCGGTGCCCGGCGGGATCGCCTTCCGGGCGCTGCGGCCCTTCGCCCGTGAGGTGAGCGTGCTCGTCGGCGGCGAGCGCACCCCGCTCGTCCCGGAGGGCGACGGCCTGTTCTCCGCCGTACTGCCGCTGGACGCGATCCCCGCGTACACGCTGGCGGTGGCCTACGGCGACGACGAGGCCGCCGAGACGCACGATCCGTACCGCTTCCTGCCCGCGCTCGGCGAGTTCGACCTGCATCTGATCGCCGAGGGCCGGCACGAGGAGCTGTGGACGGCGCTCGGCGCGCACCCCATGACCCACCAGGGCGTCACCGGCACCCGCTTCACGGTGTGGGCGCCGAACGCGCAGGGGGTCAGGGTCGCCGCGGACTTCACCCACTGGGACGGCACGGCGTTCCCGATGCGCTCGCTCGGCTCGTCCGGGGTGTGGGAGCTGTTCCTGCCGGGCGTCGGCGAGGGCACCTGCTACAAGTTCGAGATCCACTCGCGGTACGGCCACCGGTTCCTCAAGGCCGACCCCATGGCCCGCCGCACGGAGGCCCCGCCCCACACGGCGTCCGTGGTGACGGCCTCGCACTACGAGTGGGGCGACGCCGACTGGTTCGCGCGCCGGGCCGAGGTGCCCGTGCACGAGGCCCCGTTCTCGGTGTACGAGGTGCACCTCCCGTCCTGGCGGCCCGGCCTGACCTACCGCGAGCTCGCCGACCACCTCCCGGCGTACGTCAAGGACCTCGGCTTCACCCACGTCGAGCTGATGCCGGTCGCCGAGCACCCCTTCGGGCCGTCCTGGGGCTACCAGGTCACCGGGTTCTACGCGCCGACCGCACGGCTGGGCACCCCCGACGACTTCCGGTACCTGGTCGACGCCCTGCACCGGGCCGGTGTCGGCGTGATCATGGACTGGGTGCCGGCCCACTTCCCGAAGGACGACTGGGCACTGGCCCGGTTCGACGGGGACCCGCTCTACGAGCCCGGGGACTCCCGGCGCGCCGAGCACCCCGACTGGGGCACGTACACCTTCGACTTCGCCCGCACCGAGGTGCGCAACTTCCTGGTCGCGAACGCGGTGTACTGGTGCCAGGAGTTCCACATCGACGGACTGCGGGTGGACGCGGTCGCCTCCATGCTCTACCTGGACTACTCGCGCGAGGACGGCGGCTGGGAGCCGAACGCGTACGGCGGCCGGGAAGACCTGGCGGCGATGGCGTTCCTGCAGGAGATGAACGCCACCGTCTACCGGCGCTGCCCCGGCGTGGTGACCATCGCGGAGGAGTCCACGGCGTGGGGCGGCGTCACCCGGCCCACCGACACCGGCGGCCTCGGGTTCGGGCTGAAGTGGAACATGGGCTGGATGCACGACTCGCTGGAGTACGTCTCCCACGAACCGGTGCACCGCAAGTACCACCACCACGAGATGACGTTCGCGATGGTGTACGCCTACAGCGAGAACTACTGTCTGCCGATCTCGCACGACGAGGTGGTGCACGGCAAGCAGGCGCTGGTGTCGAAGATGCCGGGCGACTGGTGGCAGCGGCGCGCCAACGTCCGCGCCTACCTCGGCTTCATGTGGGCCCATCCCGGCAAGCAACTGCTCTTCATGGGGCAGGAGTTCGCCCAGGGCGCCGAGTGGTCCGAGAAGACCGGGCCGGAGTGGTGGCTGCTCGACGACGACTATCACTCCGCGGGCGACCACCGCGGGGTGCGGGACCTGGTCCGCGACCTCAACGCCCGCTACCGGGCGACCGGGGCACTGTGGCAGCGCGACACGGATCCGTCCGGCTTCCGCTGGGTCGCGGTCGACGCCGCCGACGACAACGTCTTCGCGTTCCTGCGGTACGACACCGGGGGCCGGCCGCTGCTCGCGGTGTCGAACTTCTCCCCCGTGGTCCGGCACGACTACCCGCTCGGCGTCGGCGACGAGGTGATCGCCTGGCAGGAGATCCTCAACACCGACGCCGCGCGCTACGGCGGCAGCGGCGTCACCCACCCGGATCCGGTCAAACCCGAGGACGGCAGCCTCCGGCTCACCCTGCCCCCGCTCGCGACGGTCTGGCTGACACCTGTCGCTCCCTGAGGCCCGGCGACGCCGTCAGGTGTCCCGCGCCCCCGCCGGGGCATCCGGGAGCGTACGGCCGAGGACTGCTCGGCGTCGTCGCGGCAGGGAACGGAAGGGCGGCAGCAGGTGCGTACCGTCGGGGTGGAGGAGGAACTCCTCCTGGTCGATCCGGAGACCGGCGAACCACGGGCGATGTCCGCGGCCGTACTCGCCCGTGCCGCCCGGGACGACGCGGAACAGGACGTCTTCGAGAAGGAACTGCACGAGGAGATGCTGGAGTTCGCCACGCATCCGCAGTCCTCGATGGAGCGCCTGCACGCGGAGATCGTCCGCTGCCGGGAGGAGGCCGCCGGGCACGCCGGGAAGATGGGCTGCGCCGTCGCCGCCCTCGCCACCTCACCGCTGCCGGTGAGCCCGTCCATCAGCATGAACCGGCGGTACCGGTGGATGGAGGAGCAGTACGGCATCGCCACCCGGGAACAGCTCGTCATGGGCTGCCACGTCCATGTGTCCGTGGAGTCCGACGAGGAGGGCGTCGGGGTCCTGGACCGGCTGCGGCCCTGGCTGCCGGTGCTGGCCGCGCTGAGCACGAACTCGCCGTTCTGGCAGGGCGGGGACACCGGGTACAGCAGCTATCGCAGCCGGGTCTGGCAGCGCTGGCCGTCGGCCGGTCCGGCCGAGCCGTTCGGTTCGGCCGAGCGGTACCACCGGCTGGTCGCCGACATGGTGGCGACCGGCACCGTCCTCGACGAGGGGATGGTCTACTTCGACGCGCGACTGTCCCAGCGGTATCCGACGGTGGAGATCCGCGTCTCGGACGTGTGCCTGCACGCGGAGACGGCGGGGCTGATCGCCACCCTGGCCCGCGGGCTGGTGGAGACCGCGGCACGCGAGTGGCGGGAGGGGCGGGAGACCCGCGACCCCGGTGTCAGCCTGCTCCGGCTGGCCGCCTGGCAGGCGGCCCGGTCCGGGCTGACCGGTGAACTGCTCCACCCGGAGACCCTGCGCCGCATGCCGGCCGAGACGGTCGTACGGGCCCTGCTCGACCATGTCGCCGGGGCCCTGGAGGACACCGGAGACCTGGAGCGGGCCCGCGAAGGCTGCGCCCGGCTGCTGCGCGACGGCAACGGGGCACAGGTGCAGCGCGCCCTGCTGGCGCGCACGGGGAGCCTGCGGGACGTCGTCACGCGGTGCGTGCGGCACACCCAGGAGTAGCGGTTCCCGCCTCGCGGGCGGATGGGGTCAGAGGATCAGGATGATGGCGTAGACCAGGAAGAACGCCGCGACCAGCACCACGACGAGGAGGATCGCGGCCAGGGGTCCCTTGGCCCAGCCCTTGGCCGGGTTGTGCGTCTCCCGGGGACCCGCCTCGGGCATGCTGCTCTCCGCGGGCGGGGTCTCGCCCGGAGGGACGCCGCCGCCCGGTTCGAGGCCGGTGCTGCGTTCCGGTTCGGGATCTGGATTGACGTAGGTCATGCGGTCCGGGTCCCCCGAAACCGGCGAGGTCATCAGTGCGGACACACTTGTCGCGATCGCGGCGCGGGGGTGCTCCGGCTCGGCTACATTCCAGGCACCGCCGATGAGGGTGCCCGTCGGCCGGGTCACACCCCGTACATGTCAGGAGCAGCGCATGCGCGACCTCGCTCTCGCTCCCCCGTCCACCCCGCCGATGACCGGCGGCCTCGCCGACAGTCTGTTCGAGAGGGCGGCCGCGAGCCCCACCCTGCCGATGCTCGCGCACCGGACCGGCCCGGCCTCCGCGACCTGGGAGGAGATCACCGCCGTCGGTTTCCGGGACCGGGTCGTCGCCCTGGCCAAGGGCCTGGTCGCGTCCGGGATCTCGCCGGGCAACCGTGTGGCGATCATGGCGCGCACCCGCCACGAGTGGACCCTCCTGGGCCACGCGCTGTGGACGGTGGGCGCCGAGGTCGTGCCGGTCTACCCGACCTCCTCCCGCGAGCAGGTGGAGTGGATCCTCAGGGACGCCGCCTGTGTGGCCGTGCTGGTGGAGGACGAGCAGGGCGTGATGACCGTCGGGCCGGTGTGCGCCGCGCTGCCGCGGCTGCGGCACGTGTGGCAGCTGGACGCGGGCGCGCTCGACCAGCTGGCGGCGCGGGGCGAGTACATCCCGCAGGCCACGGTCGACTCCATGCGCCGCATCGTCCTGCCGGACTCCACGGCCGTCGTCGCCTACACCTCCGGCACGTCCGGCCACGCCATGGGCTGTGCGCTGAGCCACCGCGGCCTGGCCTTCATGTGCGACACCCTGCTGGCGGGCTGGGGCCACACCGCCGCGCCGGCCGGCGAGCAGGCCTCCGTTCTGGCGTTCCTCCCCTTCTCCCACGTCTACGGCCTGATGATCCAGGTCCTGTGCGTGCGCGGCGGGCTGCTGATGGGGCACGAGCCCGACTTCGGCGGGGACTCCCTGTCGTCGGCCCTGCGCGGCTTCCGGCCCACCTATCTGTACGCCGTCCCGTCGCTGCTGGAGAAGATCTACAAGAACTTCCTGCACGCGGCGCAGCAGTCGGGCCGCGGCGCCGTCTTCGAGCGGGCCGCGGGCACGGCACGGGACTTCGCCGCCGCGCTGGAGCGGCAGCGGCTGGGCCGGGGCTCCGGGCCGGGCTTCGACCTGCGACTGCAGCACGCCCTGTACGAGCGCACGGTCTACCGCAGGCTGCGGGCCGCGCTGGGCGGCCGGGTGCTGCGGGCCACCTCGGGGGGTTCGCCGCTCAGCCGCGAACTCTGTCTGTTCTACGAAGGCATCGGCGTCTACGTCCACGACGGCTACGGGCTCACCGAGACCAGCGGCGGCACGACGATGCAGCCGCTCGGCCGCGAGAAGTCCGGGACCGTGGGACAGGCGCTGCCGGGCACCGAGATCCAGGTGGCGGCCGACGGGGAGATCCTGGTGCGCGGGCCGTCGGTGTTCCAGGGGTACGTGGGCGACGCGGCCGCCACGCGGGCCGTGCTGCGCGACGGCTGGCTGGCCACCGGGGATCTCGGACGGCTGGACTCCGAGGGCTATCTCACGATCACCGGCCGCAAGAAGGACATCATCATCACCTCCAGCGGCAAGAGCGTCGCTCCGGCCGCCCTGGAGCAGCGGCTGCGGATGCACCCGCTCGTCCACCAGGCCGTCGTCGTGGGCGACAACCGGCCGTGCGTGGGGGCCTTGATCACGCTGGACCCGGACTTCCTGACCGACTGGCGGGCCGCGCTGTCCCTGCCGGGCGACGCGACGGCCCGGGAGGCGCGGGAGGAGAACGCGCTCCGGGAGGAGATCGCGCGGGCGGTCGCCGCCGCCAACAGCAGCGTGTCGCGGTCGGAGTCGATCCGGGTGTTCCGGGTGCTGCCCCAGCCGTTCGACGTGGCCAACGGGCTGCTCACGCCGTCGATGAAGCTGCGCCGGGACGCGATCGTGCGGCACTACGCGCTGGAGATCGACGCGATGTACCAGTCGCGCAGCCGTCCGGAGCGCGCCCCGGCCGCGGACGAGCCGTCCGGCTGGGACGACGCCGACAACGTGTTCCGCTGACCGTCCGGGAGGGCCGGCACCGGCCCGGGGAGACGCTGCCGGTAGGTGACGGGTTTGTCACCCACCGGGCACGGGCATGCGGGCGCGTAGGCTCCGCCGGCACGGGAACCCACAGTTCGAGGGGGCGCACAGGAACAAGCGACCGCCCCGCGACGCCGGGGCCTGGAAGGCGAGATGGCACGCGAGCCGCATAGGGACAGGACACTGGCTGCCGAGGACATCACGAGCCGCATCGCCAGCTTCCCGGGGGAGCTGCACGATGTGACCGACGCACGCCTGGTCGCGGAGGAGTTCCTCTTCGACCTGGCACGTGTGGCGGCTCCGTCGGCTCCCGAGCACTGGGACGACATACTCCTGGTGGTCACGGAACTGGCCGCCAACGCGGTCCAGTACGCACCGGGCCCCTTCCAGCTACGGCTGCGCCGGACGTTCGACGGGGTGCACGTGGTGATGCACGACACAAGCTCCACGGAGCCGGCCCCGCGGCCCTTCCATCCACGCAGCGGCGGGGGCGGGATCGGCTGGCACCTGATACACACGCTGTGCGATCAGGTCAGCGTCGTGAGCGACACCCGGGGCAAGGACATCCACGTCTTCCTGCCCTGGTGAGGCTACTGCGGGGCGTCGCGCAGGGGGACCAGCACGCTGACGGTCTTTCCGCCGCCGGGGCGCCTGCGTATCTCGATCTCCCGCGCCAGCCGGATCACCAGCGGCCAGCCGTAGCCGCTCGCCCGGTGCCCGGCGGGCAGCTCGCCGGTGCCGCCGGCGGCCTCGGGGACGACGTCGCTGTGGTCGTGGACGGAGATCCGTACGCCGTCCGCCGTCGTCAGGGCGTCGAAGCCGGCCAGTCCGGCGCCGTGCCGGATGGCGTTGGTGACCAGCTCCGACACCACGAGCGAGAGGTCGATCATGTCCTGGTGGTGCGGGGTGCGGCCCTGGGCCTCCCAGTGGGCGCGCACGGCCGCCTCGGCGTGCGACCGCGCGCCCGCCGCGCTCGCCACCCCCGAGCCGTCGGCCGCGCGCGTCTCCGGTGCGGCGCTCACCCGGTGGGACTCTCGTGCGGCGGCAGCCGGTAGTAGTAGTCACCGACCGCGGTCAGGTAGTCGGGGTCCATGGTCTCGCTGTCGGTGCGGAACCTGGGCGCCGCCTTCACCTCGGCCCTGGTGCAGGACACCGTCAGCCTCCGCTCCCCCGCCTCGAGCGCCGCGACGACGCCGACCGGCACCAGGAGGCTGCGGCCGAACACCCACACCCCCGTGTCGACGACGAGGTGCCGCATGCCGTGGTGGTCGGCCTGCCGGTCCACATGGCCGATGGTCCCGTCACTCGCGACGACGGTGTAGCCCGTGAGGTCCCGGCCCTGCACGTCTCCCAGGTCCGGCGCGTACGACCAGATGCTTTCGATGGGCACTGCCCCTGCCTCCCCGGTTCATGGATCGGCCGGACTGGCGACGTCCGGCTCCACAGCAGCCAATACCCGTCAGGGACGCGCGCATTCGAGCGGCGCGTACCAAAACCGCGCGCCGGTGACCAGAAGTCACGCGCCCGGAGAAAACGCGGCCGAGTACCCGCCCGGCGCCGGAGTATGCACGCGGGGCGCGGTTTTCACAGGGGGGCGGCACGCTTTGTTCCACACCCGCGACGTGGGTTAGCCTTCGGCGTATTTTCTCATCGCGCAAATCCGTGAACTGCGGAAATGCACTCTGACTCTGCCGGAACGAGGCTGTGCATGACCAGCAAGAGCACCGAGGGGACCGACACGGTGCCGGGGGACCAGGAGCTGACGCGGCTCCTGGCGGGGCTGACGGCGGTACGGGACGGGGACTTCGGCACCCGGCTGCCGGACGACGCCGACGGTCTCATGGGGGACATCGCCAAGGTCTTCAACGGGATGGTGGACCAGCTGTCGGTGTTCACCTCCGAGGTCACCCGGGTGGCCCGCGAGGTCGGCACCGAGGGGGCGCTGGGCGGCCAGGCGCAGGTGCCGGGGGTCTCGGGCACCTGGGCGGACCTGACGGACTCGGTGAACGCCATGGCGGGCAATCTCACCGCGCAGGTCCGCAACGTCGCCCAGGTGACGACGGCGGTCGCCAAGGGCGACCTCTCGCAGAAGATCACCGTGGACGCCCGCGGCGAGATCCTCGAACTCAAGAACACCATCAACACCATGGTCGACCAACTCTCCGCCTTCGCCGACGAGGTCACCCGCGTCGCCCGCGAGGTCGGCACCGAGGGACGCCTCGGCGGACAGGCCGATGTGCAGGGAGTCAAGGGCACCTGGCGCGACCTCACCCACTCGGTGAACTTCATGGCCGGCAACCTGACCGGCCAGGTCCGCAACATCGCCCTGGTGGCGACGGCGGTCGCCAAGGGCGACCTCTCGCAGAAGATCACCGTGGACGCCCGCGGCGAGATCCTCGAACTCAAGAACACCATCAACACCATGGTCGACCAACTCTCCGCCTTCGCCGACGAGGTCACCCGCGTCGCCCGCGAGGTCGGCACCGAGGGACGCCTCGGCGGACAGGCCCAGGTGCGGGGAGTCTCGGGCACCTGGAAGGACCTCACGGACAACGTCAACGTGATGGCGTCCAACCTGACCGGCCAGGTCCGCTCCATCGCCCAGGTCGCCTCCGCGGTGGGCCGGGGCGACCTGTCGCAGCGGATCAGGGTCGAGGCGGCCGGCGAGGTCGGGGCGCTGGCCGACGTCATCAACACGATGGTGGACACGCTGTCCGCCTTCGCCGACGAGGTCACCCGCGTCGCCCGCGAGGTCGGCACCGAGGGACGCCTCGGCGGACAGGCGCACGTGCCGCATGTCGCGGGCACCTGGAAGGACCTCACCGACAACGTCAACTCCATGGCCAACAACCTCACCGGCCAGGTGCGCAACATCGCGCTGGTGACGACCGCGGTGGCCCGGGGCGACCTGTCGAAGAAGATCGACGTCGACGCGCGGGGCGAGATCCTGGAGCTGAAGACGACCATCAACACGATGGTCGACCAGCTCTCCGCCTTCGCCGACGAGGTCACCCGCGTCGCCCGCGAGGTCGGCACCGAGGGACGGCTCGGCGGACAGGCGGAGGTCGAGGGCGTCTCCGGCACCTGGAAGCGGCTCACGGAAAACGTCAACGAGCTGGCGGGCAACCTGACCCGGCAGGTCCGGGCGATCGCCGAGGTGACGAGCGCGGTCGCCGAGGGCGATCTGACCCGCTCCGTGAACGTGGAGGCGTCCGGCGAGGTCGCCGAGCTCAAGGACAACATCAACGCGATGGTGGAGTCCCTGCGCGAGACCACCCGGGCCAACCAGGAGCAGGACTGGCTCAAGACCAACCTCGCCCGGGTGTCGGGCCTGATGCAGGGGCACCGCGACCTGCCCGTGGTCGCCGAGCTGATCATGGACGAGCTGGTGCCGCTGGTGTCGGCCCAGTACGGCGCCTTCTACCTCGCCGAGGACGGCGACGGCGGCCCCGAGCTGCGGCTGGTCGGCTCCTACGGCTACCCCGACGACGACGTCCGGCCCACCCGGATCGCCTTCGGCCGCACGCTCGTGGGCCAGGCCGCCCGCAGCCGGCGCACCATCACGGTGGACGAGCTGCCGCCGGACTACGTCACCATCTCCTCCGGGCTCGGCCACGTGGTGCCGACCGCGCTGGTACTGCTGCCCATCGTGGTGGAGGGCCAGGTGCTCGGCGTGATCGAGCTGGCGTCGGTGACCCCGTTCACCCAGATCCACCAGGACTTCCTGGCCCAGCTGATGGAGACCATCGGCGTCAACGTCAACACCATCGTCGCCAACGCCCGCACCGACGAGCTGCTGGTCGAGTCGCAGCGGCTCACCGTCGAACTGCAGGAGCGCTCGGCGGAGTTGCAGACCCAGCAGGAGGAACTCCAGCACTCCAACGCGGAGCTGGAGGACAAGGCCGCGCTGCTGGCGGCGCAGAACCGGGACATCGAGGCGAAGAACCTGCAGATCGAGCAGGCCCGCCAGGAGCTGGAGGCGCGGGCGCAGCAGCTGTCGCTGGCCTCGAAGTACAAGTCGGAGTTCCTGGCGAACATGAGCCACGAGCTGCGCACCCCGCTCAACAGCCTGCTGATCCTGGCCCAGTTGCTCGCCCAGAACCCCTCGCGCAACCTCAGCCCGAAGCAGGTCGAGTACGCGCAGATCATCCACTCGGCCGGCTCCGACCTGCTCCAGCTGATCAACGACATCCTCGACCTGTCGAAGGTCGAGGCCGGGAAGATGGACGTCAGCCCCGAGCGGGTGGAGCTGCGCCGGCTCATCGAGTACGTCGAGGCCACCTTCCGGCCCATGACGATGCAGAAGAGCCTGGACTTCACCGTGACGACGGCCCCGGGCGCGCCGGCCGACCTGCTCACCGACGACTCCCGGCTGCGGCAGGTGCTGCGCAATCTGCTGTCCAACGCGGTCAAGTTCACCGAACGGGGCGAAGTGCGGCTGCGGATCGAACCCGCGCCGGACGACGAGGTGCCCAGCGGTGTGCTGCGGGGCGGGCCCGTGGTGGCCTTCCGGGTGCAGGACACCGGCGTCGGCATCCCCGAGCAGCACCTGGAGGCGATCTTCGGCGCCTTCCAGCAGGCCGACGGGACCACGAGCCGCAAGTACGGCGGCACGGGGCTCGGTCTGTCCATCACCCGCGAGATCGCCCATCTGCTGGGCGGCGCGGTGACGGTGGACAGCGTCGCGGGCCAGGGCAGCACGTTCACCCTGTTCCTGCCGGTGGCCCGGCCGGACTTCGAGGAGCTGCTGCGGCCCCCCGCGGTCACGGACGGGGAGCGGGGCGAGGCCCTGCCGGAGGCGCCCGCACGTCAGCTGCCGGCGCTCGAGACGGGACCGGCGTCCGGCCGGCGTCCCCGGCGGCTGCTCGTGGTCGAGGAGCGGCCGCGGGGCCTGCTCACCCTGGTCGCGGAGAGCGTGGTCCAGGACGTCGCGCAGGGCCGGGGCGACGCCGCCCCGCGGCCCTCGGTCGACATCATCACCGCGGTCGGCGCGCAGGAGGCGGCCGGTGCGCTGGCCACCGAGTCGTGCCACTGCGTGGTGCTGGAGCTGGGCATGGCCGAGGAGGAGGTCGCCCGGTTCCTGGAGGCCCTGCGGGGCGACTCCGCGCTGGCGAGCGTGCCGGTGCTGGTGCACAGCGGCCACCGGGCGGACACGGCGGTGGAGGAGGACCTGCGGTCCCGTGCCCGGGGGACGGCGCTGGAGTTCCTCTCCAGCCTCGACGAGCTGCGTGAACGCATCGCCCTGCACCTCTCCGCCGAGGAGCCCGGCGACGTGCTGTCGCTGGTCAGGCCCGACGAGCAGCAGCGCCCGGCGCCGCAGACCGTGGTGGACGGCTCGTTCTCCGGCCGTACCGTCCTCGTCGTGGACGACGACGCGCGCAACCTCTTCGCGCTCAGCGGGATCCTGGAGCTGCACGGCTTCCGGGTGCTGCACGCGGAGAACGGCCGCAAGGGCATCGAGAGACTGGTGGACAACCCCGAGGTGGCGCTCGTCCTGATGGACGTGATGATGCCCGAGCTGGACGGCTACGCCGCCACGGCCGAGATCCGCTCCATGCCGCAGTACGCCGACCTGCCCATCGTCGCCGTCACGGCCAAGGCGATGCCCGGGGACCGGGAGAAGAGCATCGCCTCCGGGGCCAGCGACTACGTCACCAAACCGGTCGACACCCAGGACCTGATCGCCTGCGTCCGCCGCTGGCTGCCCGCATGAGCGCCGGGGAGCGGCCGGAGGGGCCGCACGGTGGCGAGACCCGGCTCGAGCCGCCGCCGGCCGGACCCGGCGGGGTGTCCGCGGACTCGCCCGCGGGCAGGCTCGCGGCGACCGTGGACCGGCTCAGCCGGGAGGTTCGCGCGGCGCAGGCCGAGGCGGAGGGGCGGGCGCTGATCGAGCTCGCCAAGGGCATCCTGGTCGAGCGTCTGGGATGCGGCCCCTCGCAGGCCGCCCGCCAGCTCGCCGAGCTGACCGAGCAGGCCGGGACGACTCAGCTGGAGTTCGCGGTCGAGGTCATCAACCAGGCCGCCCGGGACCGCATGTCGGAGGTGACGGACGCCTTCCTGGCCGCCACCCGGGCCGCCGAGGAGGCGGGTCCGGAGCCGGCCGCCGTACGGTTGCGCGCGGCCGAGAGCGCGGCGCTGGCGGCGGACGACACCCAGGCCGTGGCCGAGTCCCTGCTCGCGCAGGCGCTGCGCCCGCTGGGCGCGGTGGCCGTGGCGATCTGGGCGGCCGGCGCCGACGGGTCGCTGACCCTGGCGGGCAGCGCCGGGTTCTCCCCCGCCGAGGCGGCGCGCTGGTGCTACGTGCCGCCGGACGTGGCGACGGTCGCCCGGTGCGGCCTCGCGGAGCCCGACGGCCTGTGGATCACGTCGCTCGCCGAGCGGGGCCTGCCCAGCGTCGGCCGGCACCATCACCCGGACGGCGGCAGGGCGGCGGTGCCCGCCGGCACCGGGGGCCGTGTGCACGGCGTGCTGGAGATCGTCTGGCCCGATCCGCTGCCCCCGCAGCCACCGCAGATAGTCCGCCAGGTGGAGGCCCTGGCCGAGCTGTGCGCCCACACCCTGGAGACCGGTGCGGTGCCGGACGGCCCGGCCGGGCGGCAGCAGGAGCCGGCGGACGCCGCGGAGCTGATGGACCTGGCCGACGGGCTGTACGACCCGGCCCTCGTCCTGGTGCCCCATCTGGACGCCCACGGGAACCTGCTGGACTTCCGCATCCAGCACGTCAACGGCCGCTTCCTCGACCCGGCGGGCCGGCCGCGTGCCATGGTCAGCGGTGCGCTGCTGCTGGAGGCCTACCCGATGGCCGCCGGGGACAGCGAGCTGTTCCAGCGGATCGAGCGGGTGTACGCCACGGGTGAGCCGTTCCGGGCCCGGCGGATGAACCTGACCGCCCTGGTCGACCAGGTGCCGCTGTCGTCGGTCGCCGACATAAGCGTCAGCCGGCACGGCTCCGGCATCCTGTTCATCTGGCGGATCGAGGACGAGACGGCCCGCCTGGCGAGCCTGCTCCAGCACGCCCAGCGGCTCGGCCGGATCGGCGGCTTCGAGGAGAACCTGCTGACCGGTGAGATCACCTGGAACGGGCAGCTGTTCGACCTGTACGGGCGTTCGCCGTCCAGCCTGCCGGTGCCGCTGGAGGAACTGCCCGCGCACGCCCATCCGGACGACGCAGTCACCATCGGGCGCTTCCTGCGCACGCTGCTGCACCACCTCCGGCCGGCCTCGGCCGCCTTCCGGCTGCAGCGGCCGGACGGGGTGACCCGGCACATCCGGGTGGTCGCGGAGCCGGTCCTGGACACCGACGGGCGGCTGCTCACCACGCGGGGCGCCTACCAGGACATCTCGGCCCAGCACTGGACCGAGGTGGCGCTGGCGGCCACCCGCGACCAGCTGGCCCACACCGAGCAGCACGCCAGCGAACGCGACCGGCTGGCGCTGCAGCTGCAGCGGGCCATCATGCCGCCCACCCAGGCGCCGCTGCAGGTGCCCGGCCTCGACGTGGCCGTCCGCTACCGGCCCGCGGAGGCCGAGCAGCTGGTCGGCGGTGACTGGTACGACGCCGTGGTGCTGCCGTCCCGGCTGGTGCTGGTGTGCGTGGGCGACGTCGCCGGTCACGGCATAGAGGCCGCGACCAGCATGGTCGTGCTGCGCAACGCGCTGCGCGGGCTGGCCGTCACCGGGGCGGGTCCCGGGCAGCTGCTGTCGTGGCTGAACATCGTGGCGCACCATCTGACGGGCGGCATCACCGCCACCGCGGTCTGCGGTCTGTACGACCCGGTCGCGCGCACACTGCGCTGGGCACGGGCGGGGCATCTGCCGCCGGTGCTGGTGCGGGGCCGGGAGGCCGCTCCGCTGCCGCTGGTGCGCGGACTGCTGCTGGGCGCCGTGCCGGAGGCCGTCTACGAGGAGTCGGAGGTGCAGCTGGCCGCCGAGGACAATCTGCTGATGTACACGGACGGTCTGATCGAGCGCCGGGACCGTAGCCTGGAGGAGTCCCTGACCGGGCTGCTCACCAGCGCCGCCACCGCCCCCGGCACGCTCGACCAGCGGCTGGACCGGCTGCTCACGTACAGCAAGTCGGACACGGACGACGACACCTGCATCGTGGGGCTGCGGGTCGGATGAGTGCCGTACGCCACCGGGGAGACCCTCGGAGGCATGACAGGGCGATTAGCGGGTACGCGCGGCTGCGCGACCAAGAGCTTGATCATTTTTGTTGGAGGTACTCGTGCCCATTGCCCAGGACCCGTTGTCCGTCGAGGTGACCCTGCCGCGTGAGGACGTGGCACTGCTCACGGTGGAGGGGCACTTGGACGTCGACACGGCGACCGAGTTCCAGCACCACCTGGCGAACCAGCTCCATCACGGCCGCCGTCACTTCCTGCTGGACCTGTCGGCGGTGCCCTTCATGGACTCGTCCGGCATGAACATCATCCTGCGCGTCTACCAGGAGGCACGTGACCTGCCGGGGAGCGTGCACATCATCTCCCCCACGCCCGCGGTGCGCCGCATCCTGGACCTGACCGGCGTGAGCATAACCGTGCCCGTCTCGGAGAGCGCCGAGGAGGCGCTGGAGCGCGTGGACCGCTCCCCCGAGGTGCCGCTGGAGGACTGAGCGGACTTCCCGGGCCGGACGTCCGCGGTCGCGACGGATGATTAGAGTGACCGGGCGGCCGAAACCGTACGCGCTTCCGGATGTCCGGGGCGCGCACGGGTCGACACCATGATCACGAGGAGAAGAACACGTGCCGGAGCACGAAGCGGGCGGAACCCCGACGGTCGAGGTCAGGGACTTCCTGCGCCGCCGACGTGAGCAGATCGCCCAGCGGTGGGCGGACGAGCCCCTGTTCCGCACGGTGTTCACCGTCTCGCGCGACGAGGCCGTGGAGGCGGGGAAGGTGGTCGTGGACGCGCTGGCCGAGGTCGCCGACGCCGGACGGGTCGAGGACCCGGACGCCGCCGGCTTCTCGGGCCTGCGCGAGCAGTTGGCGCGGATGGGGGCGGCCCGCTCCCGCGCGGGGCTGTCCACCACGCAGGTGTCGAGCGAGCTGGCCGCGCTGTGGCCGCCCATGGAGAACCTGCTGGTCGCCGACATGGGCGAGGCCCCGCCGGAGCGGACGCGGGAGTGCGCGTCCGCGCTCGGCGTCCTCATGGGCACGCTGCGCCTGGTGGCCATGCAGGCGGCGCTCAGCGAGGGGCAGGCGCTCATCGACCGGCAGCGCCTGCAGCTGCTGGAGGTGGCCACCCCGGTGATCAAGCTCTGGGACGGCATCGTGGCGGTCCCGCTGATCGGGACGCTGGACAGCGCCCGCAGCCAGGTGGTCATGGAGACCCTGCTGAACGCGGTGGTCGACCAGCAGGCCCGGTTCGCGATCCTCGACATCACCGGTGTGCCGACGGTCGACTCGCTGGTGGCGCAGCACCTGATGAAGACGGTCGCCGCGGCCCGGCTGATGGGTGCGGAGTGCGTGGTGTCCGGCATCCGTCCGGCGATCGCGCAGACCATCGTGCACCTGGGTCTGGACCTCGGCACGGTGAAGACCCGGGCGTCGCTCGCCGACGCGCTGGGGCACTGCCTGCACGAGCTGGGGGCGAACATCGTGAACGCGGCTCCCGACGGTGCGGGCCGCCGGTGAGCGAGCAGTTCTCCCGCCCGGTCGCGGGACATGTGCCGGTCCTCCGGCTGGGCGAGGTCCTGCTGGTCACCCTTCAGGGGGACCTGTACGACACCACGGCACAGCAGTTGCAGCAGGACCTGTCCGAGAGCATCGCGACCAGCAGGGTCACGGGCGTGGTCATCGACATCTCCGGGGTGGAGGTCGTCGACTCCTTCCTCGGACGCGTGCTGGCCGAGATCGCGGCCCAGTCCGAGCTGCTGGCGGCCCGGACCGTGCTGGCCGGGATGCGGCCCGCGGTCGCGATCACCCTCGTGGAGCTGGGTCTCACGCTGCCGGGCATGCGGACCGCGCTGAACACCGAGGCCGCGCTGGAACTCCTGACGCGGCCCGCCGTCCCGTCCCGCTCCGGCGGCCTCCGCCAGGAGAGTCCGTGATGCCCACTGCAGCGGGCGTCGAGGCCCGCCTGCCCATCCGGTCGGACATGGACCTGGTGTGGGTGCGCCAGCACGTGCGCCAGGCCGCCGCGCAGCTCGGCTTCGGACTGGTCGACCAGACGAAGGTGCTGACCGCCGCCAGCGAGCTGGCGCGGAACACGCTGGTGCACGGCGGAGGAGGTGAGGTGGAGGTGAGCCATGTCACCGCCGACGGCGTGAGCGGCCTGCGGCTGACCTTCAGCGACTCCGGGCCGGGCATCCCGGACCTGGACCGGGCGCTCAGCGACGGCTACACCTCCGGGGACGGTCTGGGGATGGGGCTCGGCGGCGCCCGGCGTCTGGTGCATGATTTCGAGGTCGAGAGCGCTCCCGGCTCGGGCACCACGGTGCGCGTGACGTCCTGGGTGGGCCGCCGCCCGGGTCACCCCGGGGAGGCGTGATGCCGCGCGTCTGGGACGTGCCGGTGCAGGACTCGACCCGCGTGCGCGACGTCCGGGTCGCGGCGGAGGAGGCGGCGGCCCTGGCGGAGCTGGACGAGTCCCGCACCTCCGCCGCGTCGCTGGTGGCGACGGAGCTCGCCACCAACCTGCTCAAGCACGCGCAGGCCGGTGAGGTGCTGATCGACGTCGTGGACCCGCCGCGGCTCGGCGAGGGCATCACGGGCCGGGTGGTGCAGATCACCACGATCGACCACGGTCCGGGGATCGCCGACGTCGACGGCGCGCTGCGGGACGGTTTCACCACCGCCCGGTCCCTCGGCGCGGGTCTGGGCACCTGCCGGCGTCTGGCCGACGACTTCCGGCTGCACAGCGTGCCCGGCCGAGGCACCGTCGCGGTGGCCCGCGTGGGCACCGGCGGACCGCACGGCGACACCGCGCCCGACCCCGCCGGTGTGCGCGCCGGCGGGGTCAACATCCCCTACGCCGGGGCCGAGTTCTCCGGGGACGCCTGGGCCTGGGTCAGATCGGGCGACCGTCTGACCCTGATGCTGGCGGACGGGCTGGGCCACGGCAGGGAGGCCGCGAGGGCCTCGACCGCCGCGGCCGAGGCCCTGCACCGCCGGCCCGGCCTGCCGCCCGCCGCGGCGCTGGAGGCCGTCCACGGAGCGCTCACCGGTACCCGGGGCGCGGCCGTGGCCGTCGCGCAGCTCGACCTGTGGGCCGGCCGGCTGCGCTTCGCCGGGGTCGGCAACGTGTCGGCCAGGCTGCGTGAGGGCGGCCGGTGGCGGTCGCTGCTGTCGCGGCCCGGCATCGTGGGGGTGCACCAGCCGCGCACCGTGCGCGAGGACGACGTCGCCTGGACCGGGGAGAGCCTGCTGATTCTGCACACGGACGGACTGCCCAGCCGCTGGAACCCGGCCCCGGACACGGGGGTGCCGTCGGCCGATCCGGCCGTGACGGCCGCCGTGGCGATCCGGGACGCCGGCAGTTCCGCGCGCCCGGTGCGGGACGACACCGCCGTGGCCGTGCTGGCGCCGGTTCCGCAGGACGGCCCATGACGCACAACTGGCAGGTCCGTACCGTCACCGACGCGGCACGCGCCCGTATAGCCGTGGCCCGGCTGGCCACGTCGCACGGGGTGCCCGCGGTCGAACGCGCCCGGCTGGCCGCGGCCCTCAGCGACCGGCTGCGGCGGTGCCTCACCAAGGGGGGCGGCTGGGTCCTCACCGTGGACGTCCCCGGCTCCCCCGGCGAGGCCCGGACGCTGCGCGCCGTGGTCACGCCCTCCCCCGGCGAGGCGGCCGCCGACCGCGGCCCGTGGACGGTGTCCGTCCCCTGCCCAGAGCCGGGGCGGGAGGACGACACCACCGAGGTGACGGGGGACCCGGCCGACCTCTCCGAGGCGTTGCTGGGCGCGGACGAGGACACGTCCGTGGTGCTGGACAGGCTCGCCGAGCAGGAGCGGCTGGTCGCCTTCCACCGGGACGAGCTGCACCAGACCAACCAGGGCGTCCTGGCGCTGCACGCCGAGCTGGACGCGGCCGGGCGCGCGCAGGAGGAGGCGTTCGCGGCCGAGCGCCTGGCGCGCACCGAGGCGGAGGACGCCCGCCGCAGGCTGACGTTCCTCGCGGACACGAGCGCCGTGCTGAACGCCTCGCTGAACCACGACGAGATCGTGCGCCGGCTGCCGGAGCTGCTGGTGCCGCGGTACGCCCACCACGTCGACGTTTGGCTGTTCGACTCGGAGGACGACCGGTACGGGTCCACGTCCCATCCGCGGGCGGCCGTCCGCGCGGCCCGCACCGGCCGTCCCCAGTACGCCGCAGGCCACCCCGGCGGGCTGCCGGGTGTGGAGGACCAGCCCGCCTCGGCGCTGGACCCCGACCGGCCCCTGCTGTGCGTCCCGCTGCTGACGCGCCGTACGCCCCTGGGCGTGCTCACCCTGTCGCCGCCCGGCGACCGCTGGGACCCGGACGACGCCGTGATGCTGATGGAGCTGGCCCGGCGGGCCGGTATCGCCATCGACAACGCCCGCCGCTTCGAGCACAACCGGGACATCGCCGAGACCCTGCAGCGTGCCCTGCTGACCGATCTGCCGACGACGCCCGGGCTCGGCCTGGCCGCCCGCTACCTGCCCGCCACGCACGGCCTGAACATCGGCGGCGACTGGTACGACGCCTTCCGGCAGCGGGACGGCGGTCTGATCACCGTCATCGGCGACGTGACCGGGCACGGGCTGCACGCGGCGGTGATGATGAGCCAGCTGCGTACCGCGCTGCGAGCCTACGCCGTCGACGGCGGCAGCCCCGGCGAGCTGCTGACCCGGCTGCACGGCTTCCTGAACCATCTGCAGCCCGACCTGTTCGCCACTGCCGTCATCGCGCGGTTCCACCCGGACGAGGACACCCTGACGTGGGCCGCCGCCGGTCATCCGCCGCCGGTGCTGCGGCTGCCCGACGGGCGGGTGCGCGTCCTGGACGCCAAGCCGGGCGCCATGCTCGGCATACCGCTGAGGCAGCAGATCGCGGACCACACCGAGCGGCTGACGCCCGGTTCAACGCTCGCGCTCTACACGGACGGGCTGGTAGAGCGGCGCGCCGAGGGCATCGACCCCGGCATCGAGCGGCTCGCGTCGGTCCTCGGCTCCTTCGGACCGGAGGACCTGGACACGCGCCTGGACGACACCGCGGACCGCATGCTCCGCCCGCTGCTGAGCGACTCCGAACGCGACGACGACGTCTGCCTGCTGCTCTGTCACGTGCACGGTCCGTGACCGCTTCCCGGTGCGTTCCCGCGGCGGTACGGGCATCGTGGTGCTGAACAGGGGCACGCGTCAGACGTGATGTCCGAGGCAGACCGCCCGCGGAAAGGGATGGACACCGTGACACGACCCAGGATCCTCGTGGTGGGCGCCGGTTTCGCCGGCGTGGAGTGCGTGCGCCGGCTGGAGCGCAGGCTCGCCCCCGACGAGGCCGACCTCACGCTGGTGACTCCGTTCTCCTACCAGCTCTACCTGCCCCTGCTCCCCCAGGTGGCCTCCGGAGTGCTGACCCCGCAGTCGGTCGCGCTCTCGCTGCGCCGCAGCGAGCGGTACCGCACCCGGATCATCCCGGGCGGGGCCATCGGCGTGGACCTGCGGGCGAAGGTCTGTGTCATCCGCACCATCGACGGCGAGGTCGTCGACGAGCCGTACGACTACATCGTGCTGGCCCCCGGCAGCGTCACCCGCACCTTCGACATCCCGGGGCTGACCGACCACGCGTTCGGCCTGAAGTCGCTCGCCGAGGCCGCCTACCTCCGTGACCACGTCATCTCGCAGCTCGACATCGCCGACGCCAGCCACGATCCGGCGGAACGGGCCTCGCGGCTGCAGTTCGTGGTGGTCGGCGGCGGTTACGCGGGCACCGAGACCGCGGCCTGTCTGCAGCGGCTGACGCACGCCGCCGTCAAGCGTTATCCGCGCCTGGACCCGGGCCTGATCAAGTGGCACCTCATCGACATCGCGCCCAAGCTGATGCCCGAGCTGGGAGAGAACCTCGGGCGCAGCGCGCAGCAGATCCTGACCCGGCGCGGCATCGAGATCTCGCTGGGCGTCTCCATCGCCAAGGCGGGCGCCGAGGAGGTCACCTTCACCGACGGCCGGGTGGTGCCCACCCGCACCCTGATCTGGACCGCCGGGGTCGTCGCCAGCCCGCTCATCGGCACGCTCGGCGCGGAGACCGTCCGCGGGCGGCTCGCCGTCAACGCGGACATGTGCCTGCCGGGCCACGACGGGGTGTTCGCGCTGGGCGACTCGGCCGCGGTGCCCGACGTGGCCAAGGGGGACGGCGCGGTGTGCCCGCCGACCGCGCAGCACGCCCTGCGGCAGGGCAGGCACGTCGCGGAGAACGTCATCGCGACCCTGCGGGGCCTGCCGACGCGGCAGTACGTCCACCGGGACCTCGGACTCGTGGTGGACCTCGGCGGCAAGGACGCGGTGTCCAAGCCGCTCGGCATCGAACTGCACGGCGTGCCCGCCCAGGCGGTGGCCCGCGGCTACCACTGGTCGGCGCTGCGCACCGGTGTCGCCAAGACGCGGGTGATGACCAACTGGCTGCTGAACGCCGTCGCAGGCGACGATTTCGTGCGCACCGGGTTCCAGGCGCACAGGCCGGGCAGCCTGCGGGACTTCGAGTACCTGGACGCCTACCTGACGCCGGAGCAGGTACGGGCGCACGTCGGGGAAGCGGGCCGGGCGGCACGGTGATCCCGGGGGCGGAAGGCGGGACGCGCCCCGCGTGGCCGGGGTGCGGGAGTGCGTGCGCGACGGGAGAGAGTGCGGCGGAGTGAAGGCGGCGGGACGCTCGGTGCGGGGAGGACTGCGGGACCGTCTGGCGGCGTCCGACCCCGGCCTGCTGCGGCTGACGGCGGGGCTGCGGACGGTGGGCGCGGTGGCGCTGACGCTGGCCGTGCTCGCCGCGGCCGGGTTCGACGTCACCCATATGGTGGCGGGCGCGATGTCGGCGATGGTGTCCACCTTCGCCATCCGGGAGAGACAGCGCGGCGCCCAGGCCGTCACCCTGGCCGTCGGGCTGCCGGTCGCGCTGGTGTCCGTGTCGCTGGGCGCGGTGCTCAGCGAGCGGGTCGTGGTCGGGGACCTCTTCTTCGTCGTCCTCATCTTCTGCGCGGTCTACGGCCGCCGGTTCGGCGACCGGGGGACCGCGCTCGGGCTGATCGGCTTCCAGGTCTACTTCCTGTCCCTGTTCGTCGGAGCCTCGACCGGCACCCTGCCGGGGCTGTGGGCAGCGCTGACCGTCGCGTTCGCGTGCAGCGCGCTGGTCCGGTTCGCCGTGGTCCCGGTGACCCCCGCCGGTCTGCTCCAGCGGCTGCGCCAGGCCTTCCGGGCGCGGCTGGCCCAGCTCGTCTCGGCGCATCTGGCGCTGCTGGACGCCGGGCCGGAGGACGCGGACAAGGCGCTGGCCGACGTGCGGGAGGGCAACGCCCGGCTGCACGAGACGGCCCTGATGATCCAGTCCCGGCTGGAGGAGGGCACGCCGGACGAGTCGACGGCGCGGCTGGTGCAGCGCCGGATCGCGGACGCGGAGATCGCCGCCGAGCGGCTCGGGCTGCTGCTGCTGTCCGCCCGCAGCGCGCAGCGGGCGGACACCCTCACCCTGCATCTGCCCGGCGCCCCCGCCCCCGAGGTGGGCCGGCTGCCCGGCCCCGACGACGCCACCGCCCTGCTGCGCCGGGATCTGCTCGCGCTGCGGGCGCTGGTGGTGCGCACCGGGACCGGCGGGACGGCCGTGGCCCAGCTGCGCAACCGGCTGCTCGGCTACCGCGACGAGGAGAACCTGCCGCCCGCCTCCCCGGCCGTGCGGGACGTGTTCCGGGGCATCGGCGAGACCGCCCGCGCCGTGATGGGGCTGCGTGTCGCGCTGGAGGGGCCGCAGGACGAGTCGGACGACAGCCCGGCGACCGCCCGTTCCCGGGAGGAGCTGGAGGCGGAGGACGCCGCCATCGACGCCGGCGAGGAGGCGGAGGCCGCGGAGCAGCCCAAGGGGTTGCGACGGCCCACCACTCGTGCCGCCGTACAGGTCTCCGTGGGGTCGGCGCTGGCCATCGTCGGGGGCGAGCTGCTGTCCACCAACCGCTGGTACTGGGCGGTGCTGACCTGCTGGATCGTCTTCATCAACACGGCGTCGACCGGCGAGATCCTGGTGAAGGGCTACCGCCGGCTGCTGGGCACGGTGTTCGGCGTCGTGGCCGGCATCCTGCTGGCCGCCCTGGTGGGCCGGCACACCTGGACGGCGTTCGCCCTGGTGCTGCTGCTGATCTTCGCGATGTTCTACACCGCGCCGCTGTCCTACACGCTGATGTCGTTCTTCGTGACGGCGATGCTCGGGCTGCTCTACACCCTGCTGCACACCTACAGCTGGGAGGTGCTGGTGCTGCGGGTGGAGGAGACGGCGCTGGGCGCGGCCTGCGGGGTGTTCGCGGCGGCGCTGGTGCTGCCGGTGCGCACCGACCGGCGCACCAGTGAACTGCTGGTCACCGTGCTGGAGCGGCTGGCGGAGGTCACCGAGGCCGCCGTGGGGCAGCTCAGCGGCGGCCCCGCCGGCGATCTGCTGGACAAGGCGCGGGCGCTGGACCAGGCGCTGGGCGATCTGCGCTCCGCCACCCAGCCGCTGACGCATCCGGTGACCCCGCTGCGGGCCCGGCGCACCACCGCGCGGTACGTGGTGGCGCTGCTGGAGACCTGCGCGTACCACGCGCGCTCGCTGGCGGCGACGGCGGAGCTGCTGCCGACGCATCCGTCGATCGCGGCGGACCCCCGGCTGCGCGGGGCGGCGGGGCGCACGGTGCGCAACATCGTGACGATCGCGGACCGCGTGGCGGACGAGGAGGTCACGGCGGCGGTGGACACCGGTCCGAGCATCGCGTCCCTCCTGGGCGGCGACGGCGGCACCGGCAGGTACGGGCGCATCACCGACCGGGTGCTGCGCCATCTGGAACGCCTGGACGAGGCCGTGGTCGGCCTCGCCCGCCCGCTCCGCGTCCCGGTCCGCTCCCCGGACCGGTGACCGGCCGCCCCGGCCGCTCCGGCCGCGGACCGGTGATTCCCGCCGCACCGCGGTGACCGGCCCTCCCCGGAAGGCCGGGCGGGGCCGGCGTCAGGGCCCCGGTGCCGGCGAAGGGGCCCCGCCCCGGCGAAGGCGGCCATGAGGTCCCCCGCACGATGGCCTGGCCCAGGCGCGCACATCACGGCGCGGCCCGGCACCGCAGGCCCGCCGACGACGACCGGCCGCCCAACCCGGACACGACACGGTGTCCGGGCCGGGCGGCCGGTCGGGGCAGGCCCCGCCCGGTGGGCGCCGGGCGGGACCTGACGGGGATCAGAAGTCGGTGGGGAGGCCGCTGGCCTCGGCGATGCCGCGCAGTTCCTCGTTCTGGCGGTGGCGGTCCCTGATGTAGTCGGCGATCTCGCCCAGCCGGGAGGGGTCGGCGGCGGTGGCCGCGTCGGTGACCACCCGGACCGGACCGGTCTCGTCGACCTCCAGCTCCACCACCTCGTTGTCCATCCGCCCGGTGACGGCGGTGGCGATGACCAGGGCGGCCTCGTCACGGACCTCCTGGGGGAGTTCCTCGTCGGCGTCCTCCAGGGCGAGGTCCATGCCGGACATTCGGTGTTCCTCGATCGCCTCGAGGACCGGCTCCACCACTCGGAGCAGAAGCCGGTAGTCCTCGGTGTCCATCCGCACCCGCAGGAGGTCGAGGTAGACGTCCACGGGCCGGCCTTCCGGGGGAATCTCGGATTCGCTCATCGGCTTCGGGTTCCCCGCACACGGCGGGTCATACGGCCGAGGGCGCGCCGGCCTCTCACGTCGTTGCCGACCGCCCTCCGGTGCCCCGGCGGCCGCCTCGCTGCCCCATCACATCGGCGCGCACCCGCGCGCAGCTGCGGCTGATGAGGCGGGAGACATGCATCTGGGAGATGCCCAGCTGGTCGGCGATGCGGCTCTGGGTCATGTCCTCGAAGAAGCGCATGTAGAGGATGGCGCGTTCGCGCTCGGGCAGCCGGCGCAGTCCCTCCTTGGCGGACTCGCGGTCGACCACGACGTCGTACGAGGAGTCGGAGGCGCCCAGCGTGTCCGCGAGGCTGTAGCCGTCGTCGTCGGACGACAGTTCGGCGTCCAGGGACAGGGTGCTGAAGCTCTCCAGCGCCTCCATCCCGGCGCCGACCTCGTCCTCGGTCAGTCCGGTGTGGGCGGCGATGGCCGCCACGGACGGCTCGGGGCTGCCGGGGCTCTGGGTCAGCTCACGCCGTGCCACCCGCACCTTGTTGCGCAGTTCCTGCACCCGGCGGGGCACCCGCAGGGCCCACATCCGGTCGCGGAAGTGCCGCTTGACCTCGCCGGTGATGGTGGGGACGGCGTAGCTCTCGAAGGCGCCGCGGCTCGGGTCGAAGCGGTCGATGGCCTTCACCAGCCCGAGTGCCGCCACCTGGCGCAGGTCCTCGACGGCCTCGCCGCGGTCGCGGAACCGGCCGGCTATGCGGTGGGCCATGGGCAGCCACGCGGTGACCAGCTCGTCCCGGACGGCGTCCCGCTCGGGGCCGTCCTGGAGCTCCGCCATCCGGGTGAAGAGGGCGGCGGTGTCGGGGGCGTCGTCGTGGCGCCGGCGGGGTGCGGCGGCCGTCGTGTCGGAGGGGCGATGGCTGGGCGTGTCAATGAGCATGCGGTTCGCTCCCGAACGGTGGTTTGGGGGATCTACCGCGGGACGGTCGCCACCGGGATGCCCGGAGGGGCCGCAGCGGACGAGCCGTCCCGCCGGCGCGCCTCCGGTCCGAAGCACGACCCTCCGATTGCCCTGCCTTCGGAGGAACAAACTCCGCATTGCGGGGAATCTGGCGGGAGCGGGTCTGCGCAGCTCAGGGCAGGGGCACCAGGGCGGTGATGCACTTGCCGCCGGCGGGGAGGTCGGACACCCGCACGTCACGGGAGAGCCGGCACACGATGGGCCAGCCGTGACCGCCCTGACGGCTGCGGCCCTGCCGGTCGGTCCGCGGGACGACGACGGGCAGCCGGTCGCTGCGGTCGCTGACCGACAGCCGCACTCCGGGACCGCTGACGTCGACCTGGAAGTCGGTGACGCCGCCGCCGTGCAGCAGCGCGTTGGTGGTGAGTTCGGAGGCGACCAGCAGGGCGTCCGCCAGTGCCTCGGTGTCACAGGGGGTGCTGGTGGTCCGGCAGCGTTCGGACACCGCGCGCGCGACGGCCTCGCGCACGTCGGCCGGCCGGCACGGGCGGGACGGCACGGCCCGGCGCGTGCCGGGTCCGCCGAGGGGTTCGGTCGTGTACTCCTCACACATCGTGGCTCCCTGATCGGTGACGAAGGGTCGGTGCGGAATGCCTCGGACCTCCCTTTTCGGCTCACCTGTCCCGGTGACCGCAAACCTCCGGACCGTTTCCTGAACGCCTGCCATCCGAACGGCGCACGGGGGTACGCGAACCGTATGACCGATGTGGTGGACTCGGACGAACTGCTGCGGCGGATCCAGCGGGCGCGGGCCTGCGCGGCACAGGAGGAACGGACCTGGCGGGCCCGGCGCGACGAGCTCCGGCGGGCGGACGGCGACGATCCCGGCGCGGTGCGCGACGCCGAGGTGCGCGGGGTGGCGTACGGAGTGGTGCTGCGTGTACTCGACGAGATACTGACCCCCGGCCGGCGCCCGGCCCAGAGCTGACCGGCGCGCGCGGATTGGCGGGGGCCGCTGCCGGGCACCCGGTGGCGCATGACGGTCGATCACAGCCGGGCACCGGTTCTGGAAGCGCTGGAGCGGTATCACCGCCACGGACGGCTGGGCTTCACCCCGCCGGGGCACAAACAGGCCCGCGGAGCCGATCCGGCGGTGCGGGAGGTGCTCGGGGACTCCGTGTTCCTCGGCGACGTGCTGGCCACCGGCGGGCTGGACGATCGGCTCACCCGGGGCAGGGTGCTGCAACAGGCACAGGAGCTGCTGGCCGACGCGGTCCACGCCGAGCACACCTTCTTCAGCACGTGCGGAAGCTCCCTGTCGGTCAAGGCGGCGATGCTGTCGGTCGCCGGGCCGCACGAGAAGCTGCTGATCGGGCGGGACGCGCACAAGTCCGTGGTGGCGGGGCTGATCCTGTCCGGGATCGAGCCGGTGTGGGTGGAGCCCCGGTGGGACGCCGTACGGCACCTCGCGCACCCGCCGTCGGCCGAGGAGTTCGACCGGGCCTTCGACGCCCACCCCGACGCGCGCGGAGCGCTGGTGACCAGTCCGACGCCGTACGGCGCCAGTGCGTCGCTGCGGGAGATCGCCGAGGTGTGCCACCGCCGCTCGCGGCCGCTGGTCGTGGACGAGGCGTGGGGCGCTCACCTGCCCTTCCACCCCGACCTGCCGTCCTGGGCGATGGACGCGGGCGCCGACATCTGTGTGACCAGCATCCACAAGATGGGCAGCGGTCTCGAGCAGGGCTCGGTCTTCCATCTGCGCGGCGATCTGGTGACGCCGGCGCTGCTGGGCATGCGGGCCGACCTGCTGGGGACGACCAGCCCGTCGGTGCTGATCTTCGCGGGGCTGGACGGCTGGCGGCGGCAGATGGCGCTGCGCGGCAAGGAGCTGATGGAGTCCACGCTGGCGCTCGCCGCCGAGGTCCGTGCCGCGATCGAGGAGATCGACGGGATGCACGTCAACGACCGCGACGACTTCTGCGGTCCCGGGCTGGCGGACGACTTCGATCCGCTGCCGTGCGTCATCGACGTCGCGGGTCTCGGCATCACCGGCTACCGGGCGGCCGACTGGCTGCGTGAGCACCGGAGCATCGACGCGCATCTGGCCGACCACCGCCGTATCGGCGCGCAGCTCACCCACGGCGACGACCGGGAGACGGCCGGCGAGCTGCTGTCGGCGCTGCGGGAGCTGGCGCGTGCGGCGCGGAGCCTGCCCCGGGGGCCGGGCGTGGCGGTGCCCGCGCCGGGCGAGCTGCGGATGACGCAGGCGGTGCAGCCGCGGGACGCGTTCTTCGGCCCCACGGAGGACGTGCCGGTGAGCGCGGCGGCGGGGCGGGTCGCCGCCGAGATGATCACGCCGTATCCGCCCGGGATCCCCGCCGTCCTGCCGGGCGAACGGCTCACCGAGCCCGTGCTCCGGTATCTGCGGACCGGGCTGGCTGCGGGCATGTACCTGCCGGATCCGGCGGATCCCGCCCTGGACACCGTCAGGGTCGTCGGGGAGGGTGCCGCGGGGGTGTGAAAGGGGTGCGGGGAGTGAAAGAGGTCACGCGCCCCGGTTAACGGGGGACCGGCAAAATGGTTTATCGTTCACTCATACGTGGTGACGGAGTCGACGCCCGTCCTCCGGACATCACCGCTTACGGCCCTGGCTGGCTTCCCCCGTCCAGCCAGGGCTTTTTCATGCCCGGACACGGAACCGGGGAGCGGTGACCGGAAATCTCCCGTCCGCCGAGGTGCCCCGAACGGCGGCAGCGGCTCAAATGGGGCATAGGGAAAGCACCGGAACCGATTGCCCGGCGAGGCGCGCCATGACCAAAGCGATCAAACTCCTCACCGCACTCCCCCCTCCTCAGCGGGAACGCCTGATGGCGCTGGCGCGGGAGGTGTCCTTCCCCGAGGACGCCCGTATCTTCGAGTCGGGCGGGGCCGCCGACCGCTTCTGGGTGATCCGCTCCGGGGCGGTCTCGCTGGACCAGCAGGTGGACGACCTGCGACGGGTCACGGTCGCCGGGCTCGGCGCGGGCGATCTGCTGGGCTGGTCCTGGCTGTTCCCGCCGTACCGGTGGGACTTCGGCGCCGTGGCCTTCAGCCCGGTGCGGGCCTACGAGTTCGAATCGGCGGCCGTGCTCCGGCTGTGCGAGACGGACCCGGCGCTCGGGCTGACCCTGGTGCGCAGTGTCGCCGAGGTGCTCGCCCACCGGCTGGAGATGACCCGCGGCC
The DNA here is from genome assembly GCF_003665435.1 of Streptomyces fungicidicus. Taxonomy (NCBI): domain Bacteria; kingdom Bacillati; phylum Actinomycetota; class Actinomycetes; order Kitasatosporales; family Streptomycetaceae; genus Streptomyces; species Streptomyces fungicidicus. The sequence continues at coordinate 435,077 of NZ_CP023408.1, read as the reverse complement.
AGCTGAGGGAGCAGTACGCGCTGCACCGGCGCACGATGTTCTAGCCGGGACCGCGCCGGGGCTCACACCCGGTAGCGGCGCAGCGCCGGCACCGCGGCGGCCAGGCCCAGCATCACCACCACGACCAGGATCCCGCCGCCCGCCACGGCCGTGCGCGGGCCGAGGGCGGAGCCCGCGGTGCCGTGCAGCACGTCGGCCAGCCGGGGGCCGCCGGCCACGACGACGGTGAAGACGCCCTGCATCCTCCCGCGCATCTCGTCGGTCGCGGCGGACAGCAGGATCGCCCCGCGGAACACCATGGAGACCATGTCGGCGACCCCCGCCAGGGCGAGGAAGACCACCGCGAGCCACAGGCTGCCGCTGAACCCGAACCCGGTGATGGCCAAGCCCCAGACGACCACCGCCCCGATGACCATCCATCCGTGCCGGCGGGCCCGGGAGAACGTGCCGGAGAACAGGCCGCCCGCCACCGCGCCGAGCGGGATCGCGGCGAACAGCAGCCCCAGCGCGTACCCCTCCCCGTACGGCGCGGCGAAGGTCTCGGCGGCGAGCTGCGGGAACAGCGCGCGGGGCATGCCGAGGACCATGGCGACGATGTCGGCGAGGAACGACAGCAGCAGTACGGCGTGCCCGGAGATGTAGCGGAAGCCCTCCAGGATCCCGCGCAGGCCCGCGCTGCCGGCCTTCGCGGCCGTCAGCGGCGGCAGGGCGGGCAGCCGGTACACCGCCCACACCGTGACGCACAGCGCCAGGGCGTCGATGAGGTACAGCTCGGGCAGGCCGACGACGGGGATGAGCGCCCCGGCGAGCAGCGGTCCGGCGATCTGGCCGGTCTGCATCACGGTGGAGCCGAGGGCGTTGGCGGCGGGCAGTTCGTCCGCCGGCACCAGACGGGCGATGGAGGCGCTGCGGGCGGGCGCGTTCAGTCCCCAGAACGCCTGCTGCAGCGCGAGCAGGACCATCAGCACGGCCACCGACTCCAGGCCGGTGGCGGCCTGTATCCAGAACAGCAGCGAGGTGACGGCGATGCCGCCGTTGGTGACCAGCAGCAGCTTGCGGCGGTCCATGCTGTCGGCGATCGCCCCGCCCCACAGCGCGAAGACGATCAGGGGAAGCAGCCCGGCGAGGCTCGCGGCGCCCACCCAGGCGGAGGAGCCGGTGATGTCGTAGATCTGCTTGGGCACCGCGACGGCGGTGAGCTGGCTGCCGACCGCCGTGACGACGGTGGAGGACCACAGCCGGCGGTAGGCGGGGCGGCGCAGGGGCCGGGTGTCCATGGCCCAGCGGCGCCATCCGCGCCGCGGGGGCGTGCCGGGCCGCGGTTCCTTCGCCGGGGATGCGGTGCTGCTCTCGCTGGTGTCCACGACCGTCCTGGTTGGTGATTACATCTTTCTGGCCGGGGTTCACTATCGCACCCGCCGCGGCCGCCCGGCCCCCCGGTGTCAGGCTCCGGCGACCAGCGTGAGTCCGAGGACGATCATGGTGCAGGCGACGAGCGCGTCCAGAACGCGCCAGGCGGTGGGGCGGGCCAGGAAGCGGCTCAGCAGGCGGGCGCCGAAGCCGAGCGCCGCGAACCAGCAGACACTGGCCAGCACCGCGCCGAGTCCGAAGGTCCAGCGCAGCGGACCGTGGTCGGCCGCGACCGAGCCGAGCAGGAACACCGTGTCGAGGTAGACGTGCGGGTTGAGCCAGGTCATCGCCAGGCAGGTGAGGACGGCCCGGCGGCGCGAGCCCGCCGCCTCGCCCTCCGTCCGCAGCCCCGAGGCGGCCGGCCGGAACACCCGGCGGGCGGCCAGCGCGCCGTAGCAGAGCAGGAACGCGCCGCCGATCCAGCCGACCGCCGTCAGCGCACCGGGCCACGCCACGACCACCGCGCCGACGCCTGCCACGCCGAGGGCGATGAGGGCCGCGTCGGACAGGGCGCAGATGCCGACGACGGCGAGGACGGCGTCGCGGCGGACGCCCTGGCGCAGGACGAAGGCGTTCTGGGCGCCGATGGCGACGATGAGGGAGAGGCCGGTGCCGAATCCGGCGGCGGCGGTGGTCAGGGCGGTGGTCATGCGGAGGACGCTAAGGCCGGTACGGGCATGCAGTACAGCTAAGGATTCTTACGTACCCTTAGCTCTCGTGATGAGCGACCTCCCCCTGGACCAGGTACGGACCCTCCTCGCGGTGGTGGACGAGGGGACGTTCGACGCGGCGGCCGCCGCGCTGCACGTGACGCCGTCGGCGGTGAGCCAGCGGGTGAAGGCGCTGGAACAGCGCACGGGGCGGGTGCTGCTGCTGCGCACCAAGCCGGTGCTGCCGACCGAGTCCGGCGAGGTGCTGGTGCGGCTGGCCCGCCAGGTGGCCCGGCTGGAACGCGACGCGCACGCCGAGCTGGGGCTCAGCGGGGCCGGGGAGCCGACGCGGGTGTCGGTGGCGGTCAACGCGGACTCCCTGGCGACCTGGTTCCTGGGGGCGCTCACCCGGCTGCCGGCCGCGTCCCGGCTCTGCTTCGAGCTGCGCCGGGAGGACGAGTCCCACACGGCCGCCCTGCTGCGCGAGGGGACGGTGATGGCGGCGGTGACCTCGTCGCCGGACCCGGTGCCGGGCTGCTCCGTGCGGCATCTGGGGCGGATGCGCTATCTCCCGGTCGCGGCCCCGGAGTTCGCGGCACGCCATCTCGCGGGGCCGCCGGCGCAGGCGCTGCGGCGGGCGCCCGTGGTGGTGTTCGACCGGCGGGACGACTTCCAGGACGGCTTCGTGCGCCGGCTCACCGGCGGGCGCTCCGGGGCGAGCGCGCTGCGTCACTACGTGCCGACCTCGGAGGGCTTCGTCGAGGCGGTCGCCGCGGGCCTGGGCTGGGGCATGGTGCCCGAGGCCCAGGCGGACCCCCTGCTGCGGGACGGGCGGCTCACGGTGTTCGCCCCGGACCGCGAGGTCGACGTGTCCCTTTACTGGCAGCAGTGGAAGCTGGACTCCCCCGCCCTGGCGGCGGTGTCCGCCGCGGTCACGCGGGCGGCGGCGGAGGCGCTGCGCGGCTAGCCGGGCCGTTCCCGGCGCTCTCCAGGAGCATGTCGAGGGCCGTCGGGTAGGCGCTGGTCACCATGCGGGTGGCCAGCAGCGGCGCGGCCTCGGCGATGCGGGGGTGGGTGGCGGCGGGGAGGCGGGCGTACGTCGAGCGCCACATCTCCTCGTCGGCACGGCGCGCGGCTCCGGGCAGGGCCAGGGTCGCTGCGTCGAGTGCGGCGAAGGCCAGCGTGGTGTCGATGAACGCGTGGTAGATCCGGACCGTCTCGGAAAGCGGGAAGCCCGCCCCGCGCAGCACGTCCAGCACCGCTTCGTCCGCCGCCAGTTCGTTGGCCCGGCCGGAGACCCGGCTCGCCGTGAGGACCGCGGCCTGCGGGTGCGCCAGATAGGCCGCGTGGATCCGCAGTCCGACGGCCCGCAGGTCGGCGCGCCACTGTCCGGTGGGGCGCCAGCCGCGCAGCGCCTGGCCGATCAGCGCGTCGCCGATGGCGAGGGTCAGCTCGTCCATGCCGCGGAAGTAGCGGTAGAGGGTGCTGGGGTCGCAGTCCAGGGCGAGGCCGAGGCGGCGGGCGGTCAGGCCGGCTCCGCCGTGCTCGCGCAGCAGCCGCAGCGCGGTCTCGACGATCAGCGTCTCGGACAGGATCCGGCCGCTCCTCGTCGGTCTGCGGCGCCGCCGCCGCTCCTCGGGCACCACGTGTTTCGGCACCGCCGCTCCTCCCACCGGTCTTATGCCAACGCCATTGACCTTATGCCGGAGGGCGGCGGAGCATCTGCGCGGGGGCCCCGCACACGTCCGAGATCCATGCCTGTGAGAAAAGGGAGTGTCCCGTCATGCGCGTACTGCTCGTGGGAGCCGGTGGGGTGGGCACCGCCGTGACCCGGATCGCGGCCCGGCGGCCGTTCTTCGACCGGATGGTGGTGGCCGACCACGACCCGGCCCGGGCCGGGGCGGCGGTCGCCGCGCTCGGCGCGGACGGCGACCGGTTCCGCGCCGAGCGCGTGGACGCCGGCGACGAGGACGGGGTGACGGAGCTGCTCGCCCTGCACGGCTGCGACGTGCTGCTCAACGCCACCGATCCCCGGTTCGTGATGCCGCTGTTCCGCGCCGCGCGCCGCGCCGGTGCCACCTATGTCGACATGGCGATGTCCCTGTCCCGCCCGCACGCGGAGCGGCCGTACGAGGAGTGCGGGGTGAAGCTCGGCGACGAGCAGTTCGCGCGGGCCGGGGAGTGGGCGGAGGCCGGTGCGCTGGCCCTGGTCGGGATGGGCGTGGAACCGGGTCTGTCGGACGTGTTCGCCCGGTACGCCGCCGACGAACTCTTCGACGAGATCGAGGAGATCGGCGTCCGTGACGGCGCGAACCTCACGGTGGACGGCTACGACTTCGCGCCCTCGTTCAGCATCTGGACCACCATCGAGGAGTGCCTCAACCCGCCGGTCGTCTACGAGAAGGACCGCGGCTGGTTCACCACCGAGCCGTTCAGCGAGCCGGAGGTGTTCGACTTCCCCGAGGGCATCGGCCCGGTGGAGTGCGTGAACGTCGAGCACGAGGAGGTGCTGCTGGTGCCCCGCTGGGTCGGCGCCCGGCGGGTGACCTTCAAGTACGGTCTGGGGCGCGAGTTCATCGACACCCTCAGGACGCTGCGCCTGCTGGGTCTGGACGGCACCGCGCCGGTGACCGTGCCCGGCCCGGACGGCCCGGTGCGGGTCTCCCCGCGTGACGTGGTCGCCGCCTGCCTGCCCGACCCGGCGACGCTCGGCGACCGGATGCACGGCAAGACCTGCGCCGGCACCTGGGTGCGGGGCGTCAAGGACGGGGCGCCGCGCGAGGTGTACCTGTACCACGTGGTCGACAACCAGTGGTCCATGGCCGAGTACGGCTGCCAGGCCGTGGTGTGGCAGACGGCCGTCAACCCCGTCGTCGCCCTGGAGTTGCTCGCCGGCGGCGCCTGGTCGGGCACGGGCGTACTCGGCCCGGAGGCGTTCCCCGCGGGGCCGTTCCTGGATCTGCTGACCGCCTACGGCTCGCCGTGGGGGCTGCGCGAGCAGTGACGGCCGGAGCGGTTCCGGCTGTTTCACCGCGCGGCGGCGGGTGACCCGAAGGGAGGCACCCGGAAGGGTGCCTGTCCCTGTCCCCACCGATCGCAGGTGATTTCCGATGGACAACTGGCGCGGGCGTGCGGCCTGCAGGACCGAGGACCCCGACCTCTTCTTCCCGATCGGCACCTCAGGGCCGGCCCTGATGCAGACGGAACAGGCGAAGGCCGTGTGCCGGCGCTGCCCGGTGCGCGAACAGTGCCTGGAATGGGCGCTGGACACCGGGCAGTCCGTCGGGGTCTGGGGAGGCACGAGCGAGACGGAACGGCGCGCGCTCAAGCGCCGCATCGCCGCACGGCGTTCGTCCGGCTGACCGGACGCACGCCCGCCGCGCCCGGCCCGGTGCCGCGCAGTACGCTCGGGACACCGCCGGAAGGGGGCCGACCATGAGCGTGCGTGTGCGCCGCGTCTACGAACCGCCGGAGCCGGACGACGGCGTCCGGGTCCTGGTCGACCGGTTGTGGCCGCGGGGTCTGGCGAAGGACGCGGCGCGGGTGGACGAGTGGCCCAAGGCGCTGACCCCGTCCACCGAACTGCGCCGCTGGTACCACGCGGACGACCGGCCGTACGAGGAGTTCCGCGAGCGCTACGAGGCGGAACTCGCCGCACCCGAGGCCGCCGAACTCCTGGAACACGTGCGCGGACTCGCCGGGAAGGGTCCGGTGACCCTGCTGACCGCGTCCAAGAGCCCGGAGACCAGTCACGCGGAGGTGCTGGCCCGCCTCCTGGACGGCTGACCGGGCACGGCCTACGCCGTCTGCGCGGCCGCCGCCCGTCCCGCCGCCCGGCCCGAGAACAGGCAGCCGCCGAGGAAGGTGCCCTCCAGGGCGTTGTAGCCGTGGACGCCGCCGCCGCCGAAGCCCGCCACCTCGCCGGCCGCGTACAGCCCCTCGACGGGCCGGCCGTCGGCGCCCAGCGCCCGGGACTCCAGGTCGGTCTGGATGCCGCCCAGGGTCTTGCGGGTGAGGGTGTGCAACTTGACGCCGATCAGCGGGCCGGCGGCGGGGTCGAGGATGCGGTGCGGGGTGGCGACCCGGCCGAGGCGGTCGCCGATGTAGCGGCGCGCGTTGCGGATGCCCTGCACCTGGGCGTCCTTGCTGTAGGCGTTGGCCATCTGCAGGTCGCGGGCCTCGATCTGACGGCGGACCACGGCCGCGTCGAGCAGGGGTTCGTCGGTGAGTCCGTTCATCTTCTCGACGAGCTGCTCGACGGTCGGCGCGGTCACGAAGTCGGCGCCGTTGCGCAGGAAGGCGTCCACCGGTCCGGGGGCGCCCTTGCCGAGCACACGGGTGCGCAGGAAGCCGGCCCGGTCCTTGGCGGTGATGTCGGGGTTCTGCTCGGAGCCCGACAGGGCGAACTCCTTCTCGATGATCCGCCGGGTGAGGACGAACCAGGAGTGGTCGTGTGCGGCGAGGTCCTCGGTGGTGCGCAGGTGCCTGAGCGTGCCGAGGGTGTCGTAGCCGGGCAGGCACGGGTCGGGCAGCCGGCGGCCGAGGGCGTCGAACCACATCGAGGACGGTCCGGGCAGGATCCGGATGCCGTGTCCGGGCCAGACCGGGTCCCAGTTGCGCAGTCCCTCGGTGTAGTGCCACATGCGGTCCCGGTTGACCAGGCGCGCGCCGGCGCGGGCGCTGATGTCGAGCATCCGCCCGTCGACGTAGGCCGGGACTCCGGTGACCATCTCGCGGGGCGGGGTGCCCAGCCGCTTCGGCCAGTACCGGCGGACGATGTCGTGGTCGGCGCCGATGCCGCCGCTGGTGACGATCACGGCCTGGGCGGTGAGTGCGAACTCGCCGATCGTCTCGCGGCTGGAGGCGACGCCGCGCGGCGCGTGGTCCTCGGCCAGGACGGTGCCGCGCACCCCGCGCGCGGTGCCCCCCTCCACGACCAGTTCGTCGACCCGGTGGCGGTGGTGGAAGGTGAGCAGTCCGTCGCGCGCGGCCTGCCGGGCACGGTGGACGAAGGGCTCGACGACGCCGGTTCCGGTGCCCCAGGCGATGTGGAAGCGGGGCACGGTGTTGCCGTGGCCGTCCGCGCGCAGGTCGCCGCGCTCGGCCCAGCCGACGGTGGGCAGGAACGTGATGCCGTGGCCGTCCAGCCAGGAGCGCTTCTCCCCCGCCGCCCACTCGACGTAGGCCCGCGCCCAGCGCACCGCCCAGCTGTCCTCGTCGTCGAGCCGGTCGAATCCCGCGCTGCCCCGCCAGTCGTTCCAGGCGAGGTCGAAGGAGTCCTTGATGCCCAGGCGCCGCTGTTCCGGGGAGCCGACGAGGAACAGCCCGCCGAAGGACCAGAAGGCCTGGCCTCCGAGGTTGGCGGCGTTCTCCTGGTCGACCAGGGCGACCCTGCGGCCCCTGCTGGTCAGCTCGTGGGCCGCGACGAGGCCCGCGAGTCCCGCTCCGACGACGATGACGTCGGCGTCCATGGCGACCATCCCTTCCTTCATCCGGTGAGCAGCGCGGTCAGCAGTTGCTTCAGCCAGGCCCGGGCGTGCGCGACGTCCCGGTCCAGCAGCAGTTGGGTGGTGACACCGTCGTAGGCGGCGACCACGGCGTGCGCGGCGCCCTCGGCACCGCCGAGGACGGCGGGCAGCACGGTACGGCCGCGGGCGCGGGCCAGCCGGTCCGCGACGGCCCGCCGCAGCCGCGCCCGGTGCTCCAGCAGGGCGCGCGCCACCTCGGGGTCGCGGGCGGCGTGCACCAGGAAGTCGGTCTTCACCAGCAGCCAGTCGCGGTCGAGCAGCAGCACGTCGGTGACGCGGTCCACGGCGGCGGTGACGTCGAGATCGGGGCCGTCCAGGGCGAGGGCGCCGGCGACCTGTTCCGCGATCAGCTCGGCGCGCTCCGCGTAGAGGGCGAAGAACAGCTCGTCGAGGCCGGTGAAGTTGGAGTAGAAGGCGCCCCTGGTGTAGCCGGCGGCCTCGCAGATCTCCTCGATCGAGACACGGCCGAAGCCCTTGGCGGCGAACACGGAGAACGCCGCGTCGAGCAGGTTGGCGCGCGTGCGCCGGCGGCGCCTGGTGACGCGTCCCGCGGTACCGCCCACCGCCATGACCGCTCCTCCGTTCGATACGGGAACGTATCCGATACACCGGTGTATCGGAAGACCCGGGAGCGGGGAACCCCGGCTCGACATAGAACACACATTCGATATAGGAGTACGCTGGCGGCATGACCACGCGCCACTCCCCCGCTCTTCAGGGCTCGCTCTTCGACCAGACGGACCAGCCCCGGCTCGGCCCGCTCGACGGGCTGCGCCGCACCGAGCTGGGGCGGGGCGCCTGGATCGACGTCCTGCCGGGATGGCTCGGCGGGTCCGGCGCGCTCTTCGAACTGCTGGCCGCCGAGGTGCCGTGGCGGGCCGAGCGGCGCCAGATGTACGACCAGGTCGTGGACGTGCCCCGGCTGCTGTCGTACTACCGCTCCGGGGAACCGCTGCCGCACCCGGTGCTGACCGAGGCGCGCGAGGCGCTCAGCGGGCACTACGCCGGCGAACTGGGCGAGCCGTTCGCCACGGCCGGGCTGTGCTACTACCGCGACGGCCGGGACAGCGTCGCCTGGCACGGCGACCGGATCGGCCGGGGCGCGCGCGAGGACACGATGGTCGCCATCCTCTCCGTGGGCGCGCCCCGCGATCTGCTGCTGCGCCCGGTGGGCGGCGGGGACTGCGTGCGGCGGCCGCTGGGGCACGGCGACCTGATCGTCATGGGCGGCTCCTGCCAGCGCACCTGGGAGCACGCCGTCCCCAAGAGCACCCGGGCCGCCGGACCGCGCATCAGCGTCCAGTTCCGCCCGCACGGCGTGAACTGACCCGCCGGAACCTCCCCTCCGGACCGCACCGGGGGCCGGGCGACGCGCGGGCGGCCGCCCCACCGTCCCCGCGCGGCGCCCCGGTCTGCTTTCCTGTCACGCGTCGGACACGGACCACGGGCACTCTGGACGGTCATGCGAGCAACGGTGCGGCACGTCGCGGACGGCACCTACCTGGTGCACGGCACGAACACCAACTGGGTGATCCTCACCGAGGGGGACGCCGTCACCCTCATCGACACCGGCTACCCCGGCGACCGCGCGGGACTGCTCGCCTCCCTGGCCGAGGTGGGCAGCGCCCCGGAGGCGGTGACGGCCGTACTGGTCACCCACGCGCACAGCGACCACCTGGGCTCCGCCGAGCACCTCAGCGCCGCCCACGGCACGCCCGTGTACGCCCACGAGGCGGAAGTCCCCCACGCCCGGCGGGACTTCCTGCACCAGGTGACGGTCGGGCAGGTGCTGCGCAACGGGTGGCGGCCCGGCGTGCTGCCCTGGGCCGCGCACGTCCTGCGCTCCGGCGGGACGGCGGACGTGGCGGTCACCGCGCCCCGGCCGTTCCCCGCGCCGGGCCCGCTCGACCTGCCCGGCCGTCCCGTGCCGGTGCACACGCCCGGCCACACCGCCGGGCACTGCGCCTTCCACCTCCCCGGCAAGGGGGTGGTGGTGTCGGGCGACGCCCTGGTCAGCGGCCATCCCACCTCGCGGACCGCGGGACCGCAGATGCTGACGGACATGTTCCACCACGAGCGGGCCACCGCCGTCGCCTCCCTCGACGTCCTGGCCACGCTCGACGGCGACCTGCTGCTGCCCGGGCACGGCCCGCTGCACAGGGGGCCGGTGCGGGACGCCGCCCTGCTGGCCCGGGAGCGCGCGCAATAGGGTGAGACGACGATCACCCACGAGACGAGGACACCTCCGCCATGGCACTGCAGATCAACGCCACCAACCCGGAGCACCCCGCGCTCCTGTTGGAACTGCCGTGGCACCTGCCGCTGGAGGAGTGGCCGGAGGAGTACCTGGTGCCGCTGCCGCGCGGCATCTCCCGGCACGTGGTGCGCTACGCCCGCGCCGGCGACGAGGTGATCGCGGTGAAGGAGCTCGCCCAGCGGCCGGCGCTGCGCGAGTACGAGCTGCTGCGCGACCTGGACCGGATCGGCATCCCGGCGGTGGACCCGCTCGCCGTGGTCACGGGCCGCTCCGACACCGCCGGGGAGCCGCTGGAGAGCGTCCTGGTCACCCGGCACCTCGGCGGCTCCATGCCGTACCGGTCGATGTTCGAGACGACGCTGCGCCCCGCGACCATGCACCGGCTGATGGACGCGCTCGCCGTGCTGCTGGTGCGGCTGCACCTGGCCGGGTTCGCCTGGGGCGACTGCTCGCTGTCCAACACGCTCTTCCGGCGCGACGCCGGCGCGTACGCCGCCTATCTGGTGGACGCCGAGACCGGGGACCTGCACCCTGAACTGAGCACCGGCCAGCGCGACTACGACCTCGACCTCGCGCGCGTCAACATCAGCGGGGAGCTGCTCGACCTGGAGGCGTCCGGGGCGCTGCACCCCTCCGTCGACCCGATCGAGTTCGGCACCGAGATCTGCGCCCGCTACCGCGGCCTGTGGGAGGAGCTGACCCGCACCTCCGTCTACCCGGCGGGCAAGTACCAGTACATCGAGCGGCGCATCCGGCGGCTCAACGACCTCGGTTTCGACGTGGCCGAGATGCAGATCGAGCACGCCTCCAACGGCGACGCGGTCACCTTCGTGCCCAAGGTCGTGGACGCCGGTCACCACCAGCGGCAGCTGCTGCGGCTGACCGGACTCGACGCCGAGGAGAACCAGGCCCGGCGGCTGCTGAACGACCTGGAGAGCTGGATGGCCACCCAGGACGACTACGCCCCGGGCGATCCCCTCGGCGCCCGGCCGGAGGTCCTCGCGCACCGCTGGGTGCGGGAGGTGTTCCGGCCCACCGTGCGGTCCGTGCCGCCGGAGCTGCGCGGTCCGATGGACGCCGCGGAGATCTACCACGAGCTGCTGGAGCACCGCTGGTACCTGTCCGAACGGGCCCAGCACGACATCGGTCTCGGCACGGCCGTCGAGGACTACATCCGCAACATCCTCCCGAAGGCGCGGGAGACGCTCCAGCCGACGGCCGAGTGAGCCGCCGGCGTCAGGCCGGGGGCACCACCGCGACCGGGCAGTCCGCGTGGTGCAGGACGCCGTAGGCCACCGAGCCGATCCGGCCGCCGACCGCGGTGCGGCGGGCGCGGCGGCCGACGACCATCAGCTGGGCGGTGCCCGCCACCGACAGCAGCACCTGACCGGCGCTGCCCATCTCCACGTGCTCGATCACCCGCACGTCCGGGTAGCGCTCCCGCCACGGCGCGAGGGCCGCCGCCAGCGCCTTCCGCTCGTACGGCTCCAGGCCGCCGGCCTCGTCGAGCAGCTGGAGCGAGGCGGGGCTGTAGGCGAACACCGGCGGCAGGGTCCAGGCCCGTACGGCGCGCACGGCCGCCCCGCGCCGGGACGCGGTCTCGAAGGCGAGGCCGAGCGCGGCGGCGCTGTCCTCCGGTTCGCCCTGCTGGCCGACCACGATCTCGTGCCCGGCCACCTCGTTCGACGCCTGGTCCCCGGCCCGTACGAACACCACGGGCCGCTCGGCGCCGACGATCACCTGCTGGCCGACCGAACCGACCAGGAAGCCCACGATCCGCCCGTGCCCGCGCGAGCCGAGCACCAGCATCTCCGCGTCCGCGGCGGCGCCGGTCAGCGTCTCCACGGCGTCGCCCTCCAGGACGTCCGTCGTCACGGCGAGCCCGGGGTGGCGTCCGGCGACGGCGCGGACCGCCTCCTCCACCGAGGAGCGGACCCACTGCTCCTGGGTGGCCCGGTCACCGGTGTCCACCGCGTCGTGCGCCTCGAAGCGCCAGGCGTGCACCACACGGAGCGGCAGTCCCCGGCGGACCGCCTCCCGCGCGGCCCAGGCCAGCGCGGCGAGGCTCTCCCCGGTTCCGTCGATCCCTGCCGTGATCGGGCGCGTCATGCGGTTCCTCCAGGTGTCGTGTCCGCTTCGCGTGGGGCCAGTCTTCCCTACGCCGCGATCACGGGTCCGGCGCGGGTGGGGACGGGCGGGCCGGCCCGGCGGCCCCAGGGGGCCGGCTCACTCATCCCCGGGCGCTCCGGCGCAGTCGAACATACGATGGGCAGGGCCGGTGCGGTGGCCGCGGCGGGGCCGGGGCCCTCCGTTCCGGGGACCCGACCGCTCGACGTGGGGGACGCATGACACAGGCCGCCGAACCGGCGCGGACCGTCATCATGACCGTGGACGACGACCCGGGCGTCTCGCGCGCCGTGGCCCGGGACCTGCGACGGCGCTACGGGGCGTCGTACCGGATCGTGCGCGCGGAGTCCGGCGAGTCCGCGCTGGACGCGCTGCGCGAACTGAAGCTGCGCGGCGACCTGGTGGCGGTGATCCTCGCCGACTACCGGATGCCGGGGATGAACGGCATCGAGTTCCTGGAACAGGCCCTCGACGTCCACCCGGGGGCGCGGCGGGTGCTGCTGACCGCGTACGCGGACACGGGCGCGGCGATCGACGCGATCAACGTCGTCGACCTGGACCACTACCTCCTCAAGCCGTGGGACCCGCCGGAGGAGAAGCTCTACCCGGTGCTGGACGATCTCCTCGAGGCGTGGCGGCGCAGCGACCACCGGCCGGTGCCGAGCACCAAGGTGATCGGGCACCGCTGGTCGGCGCGCTCCTCGGACGTACGGGAGTTCCTGGCCCGCAACCAGGTGCCCTACCGCTGGTACTCCTCCGACGAGCCGGAGGGCCGGCGGCTGCTGGCCGCCGCGGGACAGGACGGGATGCGGCTGCCGGTGGTGATCACCCCCGACGGGACGCCGCTGGTGGAGCCGGAGGCCGTGGACCTCGCCGCCCGGGTGGGCCTCGCGACGACGCCGGAGGCGGACTTCTACGACCTGGTGGTGATCGGCGGCGGCCCGGCGGGGCTCGGCGCGGCGGTGTACGGGGCCTCGGAAGGGCTGCGGACCGTGCTGGTGGAGCGGTCCGCGACCGGCGGGCAGGCCGGCCAGTCCTCCAGGATCGAGAACTACCTCGGCTTCCCCGACGGGGTGTCGGGGGCGCAGCTCACCGACCGGGCGCGGCGCCAGGCCACCCGGTTCGGCGCCGAGATCCTCACCGCGCGCGAGGTGACGGGGCTGGAGGTCAGCGGACCCGCCCGGGTCGTGCGGTTCTCCGACGGGTCGGCGGTGGCCGCGCACAGCGTGATCCTGGCGACCGGCGTCTCCTACCGGCAGCTGGCGGCGCCGGGCTGCGACGAGCTGGGCGGCTGCGGCGTGTACTACGGGTCCGCGCTGACGGAGGCGTCCGCCTGCCGGGGCCACGACGTGTACATCGTCGGCGGCGCCAACTCGGCCGGGCAGGCGGCGATGTACCTGGCCCGGGGCGCCAAGTCGGTGACGCTGCTGGTGCGCGGCCCCGACCTGTCGGCGTCGATGTCGTACTACCTGATCCAGCAGATCGACGAGGCGCCGAACATCTCGGTGCGGTGCGGCACGGTCGTCGAGAGCGCCCACGGCGACGGCCACCTGGAACGGCTGACGCTGCGCGACACGGACAGCGGGCAGACCGAACTGGTCGACGCGCAGTGGCTGTTCGTGTTCATCGGCGCCGCCCCGCTGACCGACTGGCTGGACGGCACGGTGCTGCGGGACGAACGCGGGTTCATCCTCGCCGGGCCCGACCTCACCCCCGACGGGCGGCCACCGGCGGACTGGGAGCTGGACCGGCCGCCGTACCACCTGGAGACCAACGTGCCCGGGGTGTTCGTCGCGGGCGACGCCCGCGCGGAGTCCGCCAAGCGGGTCGCGTCCGCCGTCGGAGAGGGAGCCATGGCCGTGATGCTCGTCCACCGGTATCTGGAGCAGTCGTGAGCGGCCGGCCGATGCCGTGCAGCCCGCAGGAGATCGGCGCCCTGTTCCTGTTCGAGAAGCTCACCGCGGAGCAGCTCGGCCGGCTCTGCGCGGAGGGACGGGTGGAGGGGTTCGACCCCGGCCCGGTCTACGCCGAGGGCGATCCCGCCGGCTGCTTCTACGTCCTGCTGGAGGGCACCGTCGTGCTGTCCCGCCGGGTCGGCGGGGACGACGTGGAGGTCAGCCGCACCTCCCGGCGCGGGGTGTACGCGGGCGCCATGCAGGCGTACCTCGGGGACCGGGTGCGGCAGGTCTACAACAACTCGCTGCGCGTGACCGCGCCGTCCCGGTTCTTCGTGCTGCCCGCGGACACCTTCGCGAGCATCATGCGGGAGTGGTTCCCGATGGCGGTGCACCTCCTGGAGGGGCTGTTCTTCGGTTCGAAGAGCACCCAGCGCGCCATCGGCCAGCGGGAACGGCTGCTGGCGCTGGGCTCGCTGTCGGCCGGGCTGACCCACGAGCTGAACAACCCCGCCGCCGCGGCCGTGCGGGCGACCGCGGCCCTGCGCGAGCGTGTCGGCAGGATGCGGCACAAGCTGCGCATCATCTCCGCGGGCACCTACGACCGCGAGACCCTGGCCAACCTGATCGATATCCAGGAGCGGACGGCCGAACGGGTCGCGAAGGCGCCCGTGCTCAGCCCGCTGGAGGCGTCGGACCGGGAGGACGCGCTCTGCGACTGGCTGGACGACCACGGCATCCCCGACGGCTGGCGGATCGCGCCGACGTTCGTGCAGGCCGGACTGGACAGGGACTGGCTGGACCAGGTCGCCGCCGCCGTGGACGAGGCGACGCTCCCGTCGGCGGTCGGCTGGCTCAGCTACACGGTCGAGACGGAACTGCTCATGGACGAGATCGAGGACTCCACGAGCCGCGTCTCGCACCTCGTCGACGCCGCCAAGCAGTACTCGCAGCTCGACCGCGCCCCCTTCCAGGTCGCCGACGTGCACGAACTCCTCGACAGCACCCTGCTGATGCTGTCGGGGAAGTTCGGGCAGCGGATCAGGGTGGTCAAGGAGTACGACCGCACGCTGCCGCGGATCCCCGCGTACCCGGCCGAGCTCAACCAGGTGTGGACCAATCTGATCGACAACGCGGTCGCCGCGATGAACGGCACGGGCGCGGAGGGCACGCTGACCGTGCGCACGGCACGCGACCACGACCGGCTGCTGGTGGAGTTCGGCGACACCGGCACGGGCATCCCGCCCGAGGTCCGCGACCGGGTCTTCGACCCGTTCTTCACCACCAAGCCGGTGGGCGAGGGCACCGGCCTGGGCCTGGACATCTCCTGGCGGATCGTGGTCAACAAGCACCACGGGAGCCTCCGGTTCGAGTCCGAGCCGGGCGACACCCGCTTCCAGGTGCTGCTCCCCCTCACCGCCGCGCCTCCCGACGAGACCACCGAGGAGCCCGTATGACCAGCGAGCACGCCATCGACCCGAGCGTCCCGCCGAGCGGCGCGGGCTGCGCCGACTGCGACGCCACCGGCGGCTGGTGGTTCCATCTGCGGCGCTGCGCGCTGTGCGGCCACGTCGGCTGCTGCGACAGCTCGCCCGGACAGCACGCCACGGCGC
This sequence comes from Streptomyces fungicidicus, assembly GCF_003665435.1. Taxonomy (NCBI): domain Bacteria; kingdom Bacillati; phylum Actinomycetota; class Actinomycetes; order Kitasatosporales; family Streptomycetaceae; genus Streptomyces; species Streptomyces fungicidicus. The sequence continues at coordinate 419,597 of NZ_CP023408.1, read as the reverse complement.
ACTACCGCTCCAGCGGGCACCCGGTGGTCCGCAGCTACGAGCCGGGCGAGGACTGGTTCTGGAACTACGCCACCAACGAGCTGTACGAGTCCGGCCCCGACCTCGCCCCGCCCACCGGCCACCCGGCCGACCAGCCGGCCCCCGGCCCCGCCGGGCGGGTGCCGTCGGACTGGGCGGCCTCGCTGCGCCGCTGAGGAACGCGCCGGGAACCCGGGGCCGCCGCTCGTCGTTGTCCGGACACCCCCCACCGGTCCGTGTCCGACGACAAGAGGGCGGCGTGATGCAGGAGTTGGTTCCCGGCGGCAATCTGGCCCTTCCGCGCGGCAGCGTGACCGTCCGGGTACCCGGCCCCTTCGACGTGTCCGCGCTGGTCACGGACGACGGCGGGAAGGTGCGCGACGACGCCGACTTCGTGTTCTACAACCAGCCTTCCGCGCCCGGCGCCGGACTGGACGGGGACACGCTGACCGTCGACCCGGCCGCGCTGCGCGCCGGGGCCACCCGGCTCACCGTGGCCGTCACCGCCGCCGACCCCGGCACCCCGCTGAGCGCACTCCCCGCCCCCGTGCTCCACCTGGCCGACGCCGGCGGGCGCCCGCTCGCCCGGTTTTCCCCGCCGCGGGCCCGGCGGGAGGCCGTCCTGCTCCTCGCGGAGATCTACCGGCGCGGGGAGGGCTGGAAACTGCGCGCCCTGGGCCAGGGATATGCCGACGGACTGGCCGGTCTCGCCCGGGACTTCGGCGTGGACGTGGAGGACGAGGAGACCGTCTCCAGAAGGACGGCACCCGCCGCTCCCCGCACGGCGGCGCCTGCCGCCCCGCCGCGCCCGGCCTCCGCCCCGGCCACCGCGGACGGCTTCCTCGGACTGGTGAACTCCGCCCGCTCGGCGGCCGGTTCGCCTCCCGTGACGCACGACGCGCGGCTGGCCGCGGCGGCGCGTGAGCACGCCGGCTCGATGGCCCGCGGCGGCCGTCTCGGCGTCGAGGGCGTGGACGGCGTCTCCGTCCACCAGCGCGTCGTCGCCGCCGGATACCCCTATCTCGCCGTCGGGGAGCATCTGGTCTCCGGGCCCCGCACCACCGCCGAACTCGTGGAGTACTGCCTGCGCCACGACGCCGGGCGCCGCACCGTCCGCGACCCGGCGTTCCGCCACGCCGCCGTCGGCTCCTGCGGTGACGGGTCCGGCGGCACCTACTGGACGGCGCTGTGGGCCAGTCCGCTCACCCCGGACGGTCTGGACCGCACCGCCCGCGAGGTCGTCGGCCTCACCAACCGGGCACGCGCCGGCGCCGGGCTGGCGCCCCTGTCCCCCGACCCCCGTCTGGCCGCGGCCGCGCAGGCGCACAGCGCCGACATGGTCGCCCGCGACTTCTACGCGCACACCGCGCCCGACGGCAGCAGGCCCTGGGACCGGGCCGCCGCCGCGGGCTCCACACGGCGGACGATCGGCGAGAACATCGCCTGCGGACAGCGCTCGGCCGCCGAGGTCGTGGAGGGGTGGCTGAACAGCCCCGGTCACCGCGCCAACATCCTCAAGGCGGACTTCACCCACATCGGGGTCGGCTTCGCGGGCGGCGGCCGGGCGGGCACGTACTGGACCCAGCTCTTCGGCGCCTGACCCCCGCCGACCCGGTTCCCCTCCGGCACGGCCCTGGCGGACGGGGCGAGTCCGGGCGAGGATGCCCCCATGAAGGGTGACCTGTTCTCCAGCCGGCACACGGTACGGCCGGCCACGGCTGCGGACAGCTGAACGATCTTGACCTGCGCCGCCCCGCGGGTCAGGGTGGTTGCGGCGCGGATCATGCCCCCGCGCCGGAGAGGGTGGCAGTCGTGATCGGGATCACCGACATCGAGACCGCGGCCGAGCGGATCGCCGGACACGTGGTGCGGACCCCGACCGTGCCGAGCCCCGGGCTGTCGGCGCTGCTCGGGGCGCCGGTCACCACGAAGCTGGAGCTGCTCCAGCGCACCGGTTCGTTCAAGGTGCGCGGCGCGGCGGCGAAGCTGCTGTCGCTGACCGAGGCCGAGCGGGCCGCCGGGGTCGTGGCGGTGAGCGGCGGCAACCACGGGATCGCCCTCGCGGTCATGGCCGCGGCCCTGGACGTGAAGGCCACGGTGGTCATGCCGCGTTCGGCGCCCGTGCGGGCCGTGGAGATCGCGGAGTCCGCCGGGGCGTCGGTGCGGCTGACCGACGGCATGGACGGCGCGTTCGCGCTCATGACCCGGCTGCAGCAGGAAGGGCTCACCCTGGTCCACCCCTTCGACGACCCCGTGGTGATCGCCGGTCAGGGCACCGTGGGGCTGGAGTTCGCCGCGGACGCCGGTGACCTCACCGACGTGCTGGTGAGCATCGGGGGCGGCGGACTCATCGCGGGAGTGGCGGCGGCGCTGCGCGCGCTGCGGCCCGGGGTGCGGATCTGGGGCGTGGAGACCGAGGGCGCGCAGGCGATGTCCGAGGCGCTGGCGGCGGGCGGCCCGGTGCCGGTGGAGCTGACGTCGATCGTCTCCACGCTCAGCGCCCCGGCCGTCTCCCCGCTGACGTACGCGCATGTGTCGGAGCTGGTCACCGAGGTGCTGGTGGTGCCGGACCGGGAGGCGGTACGCGGCTCGCTCGACCTCGCGGACCACGCGAAGGTGTGGGCGGAGCCGGCCGCGGGCTGTCTGCTGCCCGCCGCGCGGCGGGTGCTGGAGCGGGTCGGTGAGGGGGCCCGGCTCGGGCTGGTGGTGTGCGGGGGCAACGCCACCACGGGCGACATGATGGCCTGGACGGACCACTTCGCACTGCGCTGAGCGCCCGCGCCGCGCGCACCGCCGGGAATCGGTGCCCGTCCCGTTGAACGCGGCCCACCCGCTGCCCCGTACCACTGGGCATGGCCATGGGCAGGGCGCACGTCTCCACGGACCAGCCGGTCGCCGGGCGGTACCGGCTGGTCGGGATCACGCACCGCGAGACCAACCGCGTCCGCTGGTACGCCGACGACCTGAGGACCGGCCGCCCCTGCCTGGTCACCCGGATCGGCCTCCCGCGGGACCCCGCCGACGCCGCGCGCCGCGCTCCGTCCCGCGTCCTGCGGACGACCGAGAACCTGGAGCGGCTGTGCCCCGGCCGGACCGCCACGGTCGTCGACGCCGTCGACGAGGGCGGGTTCCTGTGGACCGTCACCGCCCGGATCGACGGCGCCCCGCTCGACGAGGTCCTCGCCGCGCGGGGCGCGTTCACCCCGGTGCGGGCCGCGCGCGTCGCGCTGGAGCTGCTCGACGTCCTGGACGCCGCCCACTCGGAGGCGATCACGCACGGCGAGCTCAGCCCCGGCCAGGTGTTCCTGCGCGAGAGCGGCCCGGTCGTCGTCACCGGATACGGACTGGCCGGCGGCACCGCGGCGCCCCGGCTCACGGCGCCGTCGTTCGCGTCCCCGGAGCAGGCCCGGGACGAGCGGATCGGTCCCGCCGCGGACCTGTGGGCGCTGGGCGCGATCCTCTACACCATGCTGGAGGGACGTCCGCCCTTCCGCGACCGGGGCAGCCCCGGGGCGACGCTGAAGGGCGTGGACCGGCTGCCGCTGCCCACCCCGGTGCGGGCGGGACCGCTCGCCCGGCTCGTGCAGGGACTGCTGCGCAAGGACCCGCGGGAGCGGCTGACCCGCCACGTGGTCCGCGAGGTGCTCACCCGGGTCCTGCGCGAGGAACCGGCGGTCGCACCGGCCCCGGCGGCGAGACCTTGGCCGCGCCGCGCGCACACCGGCGCGGTGGGACGCGCGGTCCGGGAGCGGCGCGGGCGGTCGATGCTCCTCGGCACCGCGCTGGCCGTCGTCACGGTGGCGGTCGCCGTGCTCGCCGCGACCCGGGGACTGCCGGGCGCCGGCGGCGAGTCCGCCGCGGGCGCGCCCCCCGCGTCCGCCTCGACAGGTACCGGGGCGACGGGCGGGGCGCCGGACGAGCCGGGCGGACCGGGCACGGCCCCGCCGTCCGCCGCGGCGACGCCCGCCCCCTCGCCGTCCCCGTCGGACCCGGAGGGTCTCCCGCCCGGCTACCGGACGTACCACGCGCCCGAGGGCTTCTCCGTCGCGCTGCCCGAGGGGTGGGAGCGGCTGGACACCTCGCGCACCCCCGGCCCGGCCTACCGCGTCACCTTCGGCGCCGGCGGGGATCCGCGCACGCTGGCCGTCACCTACAGCGAGCGGGTGGGGACGGACGCGGTGGCCGTGTGGCGGGACACCGTGGAGCCGGGCCTGCAGCGGTCCGGCGGCTACCGGCGGATCGGCGGGATCCGGGCGGTGACGTACCAGGGGCGCGAGGCCGCCGACATGGAGTGGTACGCCGTCGCCGGCGGGGACCGGGTGCGCACCTTCGGCCGCGGGTTCCTGCTGGGCGGCGGGCGCGGCTTCTCGCTGCGCTGGACCACCCCGGCCGCCGGCTGGGAGGAGCCCGGCGGCCGGGAGGCGTTAGGCGTCCTCCTGCGGACCTTCCGGCCTGGCCCGGGCTGAGCCGCGCGGGGCGCACATCCCGGTCAGGGGCCGCGCGTTCAGCGGGCGGGTCCCCCAGCGGGCGGTGAAGGTCCGGTCGGTGAGGGAACAGGTGACCCGCAGCCGGTGCGGTGTCTCCAGGAACACCACGTCCACGGCGAGGGTGCCGCCGTCGGTCCAGCCACCGCTCACGGCGACCGGGACGGGCCGCTCCGTGACGGTCCATCCCTTGCCGCCGAGCGGGATGCCGAGCCGGCGTCCGGCGTCCGTGAGGTGCAGCGTCCAGCCGCCGTCGTCGTCCCCGGTGACCTCGGCGGCGGTCAGCCCCGGCTGGTCCTCGCAGCTCCCGCCGTACGGGGTGAACACGGCGCCGGTCCAGTCCCGCGCCCGCTCCGGCGGCACGGGACCGCCCTCGGCGGCCGGCAGTTCCAGCCGTTCGAGGCGGTCGCGCAGGGCGGCGTCCGCGGCCTCCCGGCCGGGCAGCGGCGCGGGGCGGAAGGCGGGCAGGAGATGCCGCCAGACCAGGTCGAGGTACTCCTGCATCCGGTCGGTGGCCGTCGTCGCCGCGATCACCGCGTCCTGCCCGGGCAGCACCAGGCAGAACTGCCCGTACGCCCCGTCGCCGCGGAATCCGTGCCGGGACAGCCAGAACTGGTAGCCGTAGCCGCGGTCCCAGTCCTGCCGGTCGTCCTCCCCCATCGCCCCGGCGGTCGGTATGCGCGGGCGGGAGGCACGGGCGGCCCAGCCCTCGGGCAGCAGCCGCTCGCCCCGCCACATCCCGTCGTCCAGGTAGAGCTGGCCGAGCCGGGCGACGGCGTCGGTGGCGGCGTGCAGTCCGCTGAAGCCCAGGTCACGGCCGGTGCGGTCGTGCTGCCACAGCGTCTCGCCGACGCCCAGCGGGTCGAAGAGGCGGGGCCGCAGCCAGTCGGTGAGCGACTGCCCGGTGACCCGCTGCACGATGGCGGCGAGCGTGTACGTGCACGGCTGGTTGTACGCGAACACGGTGCCCGGATCGCGGTGCGGCGGCTGGAGCAGGAAGCCGCGCACGGGTTCGGCGGGGTCGGTGCCGAACGCCTCGTCGACGGTCTCCCGCTCGTGGCCGCTGGCCATCGACGCCACGTGCCGGACCAGCATCGCGCGGCTGCGCGGGTCGGTGATGTCCGCCTCGAACTCCGGGAAGTACGACAGCACCGGCGCGTCGAAGTCGAGCAGTCCCCCGGCCTCGGCGAGCGCCGCGGCGGTGGCCGTGAAGCTCTTGCTCAGCGAGTACAGCAGGTGCGGGCGCCCGGCGGTGTACGGCGCCCACCAGCCGGACGCCACGAGATGGCCGTGGCGCAGGATCATCAGGCTGTGCGGCTCGATGTCCGGGGCGGCTTCGAGCGCGTCGAGGAATGCCTCGACTCCGGCGGCGTCGACGCCCTGGGCGGCGGGGCCGGAGACGGGGAGCGGGTCAGCGGTCATGCGGGCATCCTGCCCGGGGCGCCCCCGGGTGATCCATCGTTTTCCGGGCCGCGGCGGGGGGACCCGGCCCTCATGGTGCGAATCGGATACACGATGATGACCGAGCAGGCCGGGCCCCGTGAGCTGGTCGGCCATGTGGTGCGGGCCGAGGAGGCGGGCTTCGACTTCTCGGTGACCTCGGACCACTACTTCCCCTGGCTGGCGTCCCAGGGCCACGCGCCGTACGCCTGGAGCGTGCTCGGCGCCGCCGCCCAGGCCACCTCGCGCATTCCGCTGATGACGTACGTGACCTGCCCGACGTTCCGCTACCACCCGGCGGTGGTGGCGCAGAAGGCGGCGACGGTGCAGCTGCTGTCGGAGGGCCGGTTCCGGCTGGGGCTGGGCTCCGGCGAGAACCTCAACGAGCACGTGGTGGGCGGCGGCTGGCCGTCGGTGGACGTGCGGCACGAGATGCTCGAGGAGGCGGTGGAGATCATCCGTGCGCTGTTCGCGGGCGGGCACGTGAACCACCGGGGCACGCACTTCGACGTGGAGTCGGCCCGGCTGTGGGACGTTCCGGACGAGCCGCCGCCGATCGGCGTCGCGGTCTCCGGGAAGCGGTCCTGCGCCCTCGCGGGCCGGCTCGCCGACCTGGTGATCGCCACGGAGCCGAAGGCGGAGCTGCTCGACGCCTTCGACCGGCACGGCGGGCAGGGCAAACCGCGGGTGGGACAGCTGCCGGTCTGCTACGACCCCGACCGGGACGCCGCCGTGGAGCGCGCGCACTCCCAGTTCCGCTGGTTCGGCAGCGGCTGGAAGGTCAACTCGGAACTGCCGCACCCGGACTCCTTCGCGGCGGCGACCCAGTTCGTGCGGCCCGACGACGTCGCCGGGTCGATCCCGTGCGGCAGCGACCCGGCGGACTTCGTCGAGGCGGTCCGCCCCTACGCGGAGGCCGGCTTCACCGAGGTCGCCCTCGTGCAGATCGGCGGCGCGTCGCAGCCGCCGTACCTGGACTGGTCGGAGAAGACGCTGCTGCCGGCGCTGCGGGACGCCTTCGGCTGACCCCGGCGCCGCCCCGCGCGGGCCGCGATTCACCCGTCAGGCTGAGCATCTTGTGCGGATGCGGGGTACTAGAGGGCTCTACGTCGGTACGTCCCGGAGGCCCTCTCGTGAACTCGTTCGTGCACAAGACCCTGGTGGTGGAACTCCAGGCGGGCGACACGGAGCGCTTCCCCGTGCTCGCCCACCTGAGTTACGACCCGTCCGACCCGTTCGCCGTCACCGTGGTCTTCAGCCATGACGGCCGGGTCCTCGCCCGCTGGCAGCTGGACCGGGAGATGGTCACCGAGGGCCTCACCGGCCCGGTGGGGATCGGGGACGTCCGGCTGCGGCCGGAGTCCCGCGGGGTGCAGCGGGAGCTGCGGATGGAGTTCCTCGGTGAGGCGCACGCCGACGGCGGCCGGCACCACGCGGTGGTGTTCGCCTGGGCCGAGACCGTCGGCGACTTCCTGCGGGAGACCCGGCGGGTGGTCCCGCCGGGCCGTGAGGAGGTCGGCCTGGACGACTTCCTCGCGGACGTGCTCACCGGGAACTGAGCCCCGGCGCCCGTCACTTCACGGTGTGCCGGTGCCGGGTCCACAGCGGCAGGCCGAACCAGCACAGCAGGAACCAGGCGACCACTCCGGCCACCAGGTACGGGACGAACCCGTCGTGGGTGGCCACCCGCAGTATCAGCAGCAGCGCGGCGCTGGTGGTGGCGAGCAGCAGCAGCAGGCCCAGCAGGGTGAGCCGGGAGGCCCACCGCACGGCCTGCGCCTTGATGCGCCGTCCGGAGACGAGACGGTGCAGCGAGACAGGACCGATGAGCGCGCCGGTCGCGCAGGCGCCCAGCACGACGGTGACGATGTAGATCGTCTGGTCCGTGTCGGACAGCTCCGCGTACTTCGGGGTGAACACGACGGTCAGCAGGAAGCCGAAGAGGATCTGCACCCCCGTCTGGGCGACGCGGACCTCCTGGATGAGGTCGGTCCACATCCGGTCCGCCCTCTCCTCCTCGGTCTCGTCGCGCCCTCTGCGCCTGTTCGCGCCGTGCTCCGTCTGCGGCACCGTGCCTCCCCGGGTGTGCGATCGCTCCGTCTTCCCCTACGGGTGCCCCGTTCGGCGGAGTCCTCTCCGGGCGCGGCCGGTTTGGCGGTGCGGGGCACGGTTACACGGACGGCGACCACAGCGAGGACGAGGAGGTCGTGGCAGGCATGTCCGATACCGAGCTCACCGTGACGATCGGCGGCGGGGGCGTCGAGGACGCCCGCGCGGTCGTACGGGCCCTGGAGGGTACGTTCGGGGCGCCGGACCGGCGCCCCTCCGGCGAGGAGGCGACCGTCCGTACGGCGACGTTCGCCGGAGAGGGGCACAGTGCCTCCGGGCAGACGGAAGCGGGGCCGCTGTCGGCGCCGGTGACCGTCACCGTGCAGGGCACCCCCTGGGCGGTGCGGCGGGCGAGCGACACGCTCGCGCGGTCCTTCACGACGCGCGACGAGGGCGCCGCCTCCGGCGACCAGGAGCAGGAACGGCAGCTGCTCCTGGAGCCGTGACGTCCGCGGCGGCTACCAGCGGGTCTCCACCTGGTCCCTGACGCGCCGGTCGTAGAGGTCCCGGACGGCCGCGAGCGTCGCCTCGGAGAGCTCCGGGAGCCGGGCGGCCTGCGCGTTGGCGCGGGCCTGTTCAGGCGTGCGGGCGCCGGGGATGACGGTGGTGACGCCGGGCTGCTGGACGATCCAGCGCAGGGCCAGCTGGGCCGGCGTGTATCCCTCGGGGGCGAGCGCGGCGAACGCGGCCGCGGCCTCGACACCGGTCGCGTAGTCCACGCCGGAGAAGGTCTCGCCCTGGTCGAACGACTCGCCGTGCCGGTTGAACGTACGGTGGTCGTTCTCGGCGAAGACGGTGTCCTTGGTGTACTTGCCGGACAGCAGCCCGGAGGCGAGCGGGACGCGGGCGATGATCCCGACGCCCGCCTCACGGGCGGCCGGCAGCACCTCGCGCAGCGGCTTCATGCGGAACGGGTTGAGGATGATCTGCACGCTCGCCACGTTCGGCCGGGCGATCGCGGTGAGCGCTTCCGCGCAGGTCTCCACGCTGACCCCGTACGCGGCGACGCGCTCCTCCTCGACCAGGGTGTCGAGGGCGTCGAAGACCTCGTCGGTGGAGTAGACGGGGGTCGGCGGGCAGTGCAGCTGCACCAGGTCGATGCGGTCGACGCCCAGGTTGCGCCGGGAACGGTCGTTCCAGGCGCGGAAGTTGTCCAGGACGTAGTTCTGCGGGATCTGTTCCGCCCGGCGGCCCATCTTGGTGGCGACCATCACGTGCAGGTCGGGCCGCCCGCTCAGGAACGACGCGATGGTCTGCTCGCTGCGGCCGTCGCCGTAGACGTCCGCGGTGTCGAAGAAGGTGACGCCGGACTCGGCGGCGGTCTCCAGGACCGCGAGGGCTTCCTTGTCGTCGACGTCGCCCCAGTCCGCCCCGAGTTGCCAGGTGCCCAGACCGATGACGGAGGCGTGCTGCCGTGACCTGTCGAATGTGCGCTCGTCCATGGACGTCAGTCTGTCATCCGCCGCGGCCGGTCCGCGGGCGGGAGGGCCGCCGGGTCAGGCGCTCTGCGCCGTCCGGCACTCGGGGTGGCCCCAGCCCTTGTCGTTCTTGGCGATGGACTCGCCGGCCGCGTACCCGCGTCCGCAGGTGCAGCGGCCGGGGAACTTCGCCTTGATGGTGCGGGCCGCCGAGCCGCCGCCGCGCTGCCGGGGGGTCTTCTTCCCGCCGGAGCCGCGCTTCGCCGGGCCGCCTGCCGGCCGGTCCGGGGCCGGGGGCGGTTCGGGCGAGCCGAGTGCGCTGCCGGCGTCCTGCTGGGCGGTGGCAGCCCGGCTGGCCGCGCGGTCGGCGAAGTCGTTGAGCCGGTCGCCGTCGACCTGGTGGGCGGGGACGTAGCGGAACTCGACCGGGCGTCCCTGGAGGAGTTCGTCGATGCGGACGACGAGCTCCTGGTTGGCGACGGGCTTGCCCGCCGCGGTGCGCCAGCCGTTGCGCTTCCAGCCGGGGAGCCAGGTGGTGACGGCCTTCATGGCGTACTGCGAGTCCATCCGGACCTCGAGCGGCACGGCGGGGTCGGTCGCCGCCAGCAGGCGCTCCAGCGCGGTGAGTTCGGCGATGTTGTTGGTCGCCGTGCCGAGCGCGCCCGCTTCCCAGCGGACCGGCGTCCCGGAGGCGTCGGCGACCACCCAGGCCCAGCCGGCGGGTCCGGGGTTTCCCTTCGAAGCCCCGTCGCACGCGGCCACCACGAGTTCACGCATGCGCCCGATCATGCCATGACCGGGCGGGCCGGCCCGACCCGCTTCAGTCCGCAGCGGCCGTCCTCGGCAGCTCGCCCGTGGTGCGGGCGAGGTCGATCACCGAGAAGTTCGCGCCCTGCGGGTCGCTGATCGCCGCGAACCGGCCGAAGGGCGTGTCCATCGGCCCGAAGCGCAGGACGCCGCCCCGCGCGGTCGCGCGGGCGACCGCCTCGTCGCAGTCCGCGACGGAGAAGTAGACGTTGACGTACGGGGGCATCTCGGGCGGGAAGTCGTCCGTCATCCGCATCCGGCCGAGCACACTGCGCTCCCCGAGGTCGTAGACCCGGAAGTCCATCTCGCCCTCGAGCTCCCTGGAGCGGTAGGGGAAGACGGCGGGGAAGAACGCGTCGGACTTCTCCGGCTCCCGGGTGAAGACCTCCGCCCAGCAGTACGCGCCGGGTTCGGCGGTCACCCCGAAACCCTCGTGGGTGCCGGCCTGCCAGAGGCCGAAGACGACGCCGCCGGGGTCGCGGGCCAGGCACATGGTGCCGAAGCCGCCCACCCGCATCGGCTCCATCAGCAGTTCGCCGCCGTTCTCCCGGATCCGGGCGGCGGTCGCGGCGGCGTCCGCCGCCGCGAGGTACAGGCACCACTGCGAGGTGCCCTCCTGGCCGGGCATCGGCGGTACGACGGCCGCGACCGCCCTGCCGTCGACGAAGGCCTGGGTGTAGTCGCCGAACTCGGCCGACGTCTCGGCGAAGGTCCAGCCGAGGACGTCGCCGTAGAAGCTCTTGGCCGCCTCGACGTCGGCGAACATCGCGTCGGCCCAGCAAGGGGACCCCTCGGGCTGCACGGCCATGGCTGCGACCCTCTCCGGGCGGTTGGACGGTCCGTCCCCCACGCTAGCCACCACCGCCACGGACCGCGCGCCGAGCGGCGGCGCGGCCGGGGCGGGTGCGGCGGCCGGGGCGGGTGCGCGCCGTCACTCCCCCGCGTACGCCTTCTCCAGCGCGGCGATGTCGAGCTTGCCCATCGACAGCATGGCCTTCAGGGCACGGTCCGCCTTCCGCTGGTCCGGGTCGCTGATCAGCTCGATCAGCCGCGCGGGGGTGACCTGCCAGGACACGCCGAAGCGGTCCTTGAGCCAGCCGCAGGGGCCGTGCTCGCCGCCGCCCTCGACGAGCGCCTCCCAGTAGTGGTCGACCTCCTTCTGGTCGGCGCAGTCGATCTGGAAGGAGACCGCCTCGTTGAACTTGAACTCGGGCCCGCCGTTCAGCGCGACGAACTTCTGGCCGTTGGCCGTGAACTCCACGGTGAGGACGGAGCCCGTGCTGCCGTGGGCGGACTCGGTGTTGCGCAGGATCCGGGTGACGCCCGAGTCCTTGAAGAGCGAGACGTAGAAGTTCGCGGCCTCCTCGGCCTGGTCGTCGAACCAGAGACACGTGGTGAATCCGTCGGTGGTCATGAGTACCTCCTCGGCGTGGAACGCGGTCATGGGGTGGACCGCCGCGCGCCGCGGAACTCATCGGCGCGCGGCGCACCGGTCCGGACGGAGGCGGGGAGCGGCCCGCTCTGCCCGTGGCGAATCTGCCACGGGCAGAGACGTCCCCGCCCGTCCCGCCGGCCGGTCGATGGTGGAGGGGACGCGGCCGCCGGGCCGCGTTCCCGACCAGCGACCACCAGGAGCGCCCATGTCCCCACTCACCGCCGGCCCGCGGCCGGACCTGACGCCCCGGGCCGAGGAGGGCGACACCCCGCCGAACCGGTTCGACGACCATCTCGCCGCCCAGCTGCTCGCGCAGCGGATCGTGCTGCTCGGCACACAGGTCGACGAGGTCTCCGCCAACCGGGTGTGCGCGCAGCTGCTGATCCTGTCCGCCGAGGACCCGCGCACCGACATCAGCCTGTACATCAACAGCCCCGGCGGCTCGGTCCACGCCGGGCTGGCCATCTACGACACGATGCGGCTGATCCCCAACGACGTCGCCACCCTGGCGATGGGCTTCGCGGCCAGCATGGGCCAGTTCCTGCTCTGCGTCGGCGCTCCCGGCAAGCGTTACGCCCTGCCGAACGCGCGCGTCATGATGCACCAGCCGTCGGGAGGCATCGGCGGCACCACCGCCGACATCGAGATCCAGGCGGAGAGCCTGGACTTCACCAAGCGGACCATCGAGCGGATCACCGCCGAGCACACCGGGCAGACCCCGGAGACCATCTCCCGGGACGGCGACCGGGACCGCTGGTTCACGGCGGAGCAGGCCAGGGAGTACGGGATGGTGGACCGGGTGGTGGAGTCCCTCGACGACGTCCGCCCGGCCGCCGCACGGCCCAGGATGGGGCTGCGGTGATGGGGACGTACACGATTCCGAACGTCGTCGAGCGCACCCCGCGGGGCGAGCGGTCCTACGACGTGTTCAGCAGGCTGCTGTCCGAGCGGATCGTCTTCCTGGGGACGGAGATCGACGACGGCGTCGCCAACGTGGTCATCGCGCAGCTCCTCCACCTGGAGTCGGCGGCCCCGGAGAGCGAGATCGCGCTCTACATCAACTCGCCCGGCGGCTCGTTCACCTCACTCATGGCGATCTACGACACGATGACGTTCGTGCAGGCGCCGATCTCGACGTTCTGCGTCGGCCAGGCGGCGTCCACGGCGGCCGTGCTGCTGGCCGGCGGGGATCCGGGACGGCGGTTCGTGCTGGAGCACGCGCGGGTGCTGCTCGGGCAGCCGGCCTCCGGCGGAACGCGCGGCACCGCCTCTGATCTGGCGCTGCGGGCCAGGGAGATGGTTCGGATCCGTTCCCAGGTGGAGGAGGTGCTGGCCCGGCACACCCACCACGACCCGGCGACCCTGCGGGCCGACATGGACCGCGACAAGGTGTTCACCGCCCGGGAGGCCGTGTCGTACGGGCTGGCCGACGAGGTGCTGGCCCGGCGCCTGGCGAGGGGGTGAGGCGCCGGGGCACATGAGGGGTGTCAGGCGGCCAGGCACAGTCCGTCGTGCGCGGTGCCGGACACTCCGCGGGCGGGTCCGGCACGCCGGGCGGTGACGCGGACCAGTTCTCCGTGGGCACGGGTCAGCAGGTCCCCGAGACCCAGACCGAGTGCCTGGGCGGCGGCCGCGAGGACCTCCGAGGAGGCCTCCTTGCGGCCCCGCTCCACCTCCGAGAGATAGGGCATAGAGATCCGGGCCTCGTCGGCGACGTCCTTGAGCGTCCGCTCCTGGGCGAGCCGCTCCCTGCGCAGCACGTCGCCGACGAGGTGGCGCCACAGGGGCTCTCTGGGCTCGGGGGCCGGCGCGGGCGTGCCGGGTCGCAGGGAAATGACGCGGGCGTGGTTCGGCGCTTGACTGGTCACGCGCTCAGCCTAGGAATTCCGGCGCCGGAGGGAAGGGAGCGGCGTTCCGCCCTGAGTGAAGGGCGCGCCGGGTGCCGGCCGGGCTGCTGCAGCTGCCGCCGCGCCGTACCATCGGACGTACGGGTGACAACCGGTGCACACCGCGTTCCGAAAATTTCCGGAACCTGGTGGGCATGGGTTGGCGCGACCTGGGTACTCGCAGGGTTCGGGTGCATGCCCGATCCGTGACGTTCGTGGGGAGAGGTAATGAGGACCGCCGTGATCCGGTCGCAGGCACAGGTTGCCGACAAGCACGCCGAGGCCGGGACGGGTGACGGAGCCCTGCGGGAAGTGGCGCAGCCGCGTGCCGTCGCGCCGCGCGACGCCAGGGAGCTGTCCCGGCAGTTCTTCCGCCGTCTGGCGGAGCTCGAGGAGGGCACGCGCGAGTACCAGTACGCGCGCAACACCCTCATCGAGATGAACATGTCACTCGTGCGGTTCGCGGCGGGACGGTTCCGCGGCCGCGGCGACGACATGGACGACGTCGTGCAGACCGGCATGATCGGTCTGATCAAGGCCATCGACCGGTTCGAGCTGGCCCGCGAGGTCGAGTTCACCTCCTTCGCGCTGCCGTACATCGTCGGTGAGATCAAGCGCTTCTTCCGGGACACCACCTGGGCGGTGCACGTGCCCCGGCGGCTCCAGGAACTCCGCGTCGAGCTGGCCAAGGCACGCGAGGAGCTGGCCAGCCGGCTGGACCGGGAGCCCACGGTCGCCGAGCTCGCGACGCTGATGAACATCACCGAGCAGCAGGTCGTCGAAGGGCAGATCGCCGCGAACGGGTACAACTCGTCGTCGCTGGACGCGGCCCTCACCGGTGACGGTCCCGAGTACGGGGAGGCCGTCCTCGCCGACTTCATCGGCGTGGAGGAGGAAGGGCTCCGGCTGGTCGAGGACTTCCACTCGCTCGCCCCCCTGATGGCCGAGCTCAGCCCGCGCGACCGGGAGATCCTCCACCTGCGGTTCGTGGAGGAGGCCACCCAGGCGGAGATCGGCGAGCGCCTCGGCTGCTCGCAGATGCACGTGTCCCGCCTGATCAAGCGGATCATCGCCCGTCTGCGGGTGGGCATGCTGGGCGAGCTCGGCTGCGCCTGACAGACCGGGTACACCGCTGAGGGGCCGGCCGGGACACCGGCCGGCCCCTCAGCGCGCGTCGAGGTGGACGACCGCGCGCACGCGCTTGCCGACCGGCACGCGCTCCACGGTGACCTCTCCCGCCAGCGCGCGGACGATCTCCAGGCCGTGCCGGCCGATCCGCTCCGGGTTGCGGGGGAAGACGCGGGGCAGGGTAGCGCTGCTGTCGTAGACCATCACCGTGAGCGAGGCGTCCGTGCCCTCCAGCTCCAGGATGTACGGCCCGTCGCTGTGCCGGTCCGCGTTGGTGACGAGTTCGCTCACCACCAGCAGCACGGCGCCGCCGACGCGCTCGTCGATCGTGGCGCACCACTCGGTCCTGAGCTGCTCGAGGAAGCGCGTGGCGAACGCCCGCGCCTCGGCGATGCATCCCGGCTCACCGGTGAAGTGTGCCGCCCGCCTCAGCGGTTCCACGGGCACGTCGAAACCAGTCGGTATCACTGCCCCGTCCAGGTGGTAGATCATGCGTTTCTCTCTGCGAAGCCGGACCGGCCGGACGAATCTGCACCAGTCCTGGTACCCCGACTCCGGCGGCGCAGTCCACCTGATCCGTGTGCGCCTGCGCGGGACGGGGAACCCGGTCGTGGCGGGATCCCGCGGGACCGGGAAGGGCGTGTGCGATGAACGAGCTGACGGCGGTGCGGAGCCTGATGACGCTGCCCGTGGTGACGCTGGGCGGCGACGCCGTGGCCCATGTCAAGGACACCGTCTTCGACACCGCGGCCGGGCGGATCGCGAGCTTCACCCTGACCGGCCGGACCCTGCTGTCCGGCCCGGTGCCGCGGGACCTGCCCTGGCCCGCCGTGCACTGTCTGGGCCGGCACGCGGTGATGGTCCGCGACGAGGGCGCCCTGTGCGACCTGCCCCTGTCGGCGGCGCGCCGGGACGCGCTGCGCGGGCGGCTGCTCGGGGCGCAGGTGCTGACCGACGACGGCGACCTGGTGGGCACGGTGCTCGATGTGCTGGTGGAGGGCGGCACCAGCGGCCGGCTGGTCGCCTTCCGGCTGGCCGCGCACCGGGAACTGGTGCCCGGATCGCGGCACCGGCGGCACCAGGTGTACGTGCCGCGGGGCGAGGCCGTGAGCGTCTCCGGCCGGCGGCTGGTGATCCCGGCGCAGGCGACGACGTACGTCTCCGACGACCTGCCGGCCTTCGTGGCCCGCGCCGGCGTCCACCACGGGCGCGGGAGGGGCGCGGACCGATGATGCTGTTCTCGCGGGTGCGGGGGCTGCCGGTGCTGACCCCGGGCGACGCGGACCGCGTCGGGGTGGTGCGGGCCCTGACGGTCGACGCGTCCTCCGCGGAGGTCACCCATGTGCGGATACGGCGCGGACGGCTCCGCAAGGAGGCGGTGGTGGCCTGGGACGCGCTGGGCGCGGCCGGCCCGGACATGCTGATCGCCCGCCCGTCCGGCGGCCCCGCGGAGGTCCCGCCGCACCGGGATCTGGTGGGGAGCAGGGTGCTCACCGAGTGCGGTGAGGAGCGGGGCACGGTGCTGGACGCGGCGTTCGATCCGGTCACCGCCCGCATCGAGGCGATCCTCACGACCCGCGGCGAACTGCCGCCCGGCCGCCTGCTGGGCCTCGGTGACCACGCCCTGGTGATCCGGACGGGCCAGGGACGTCCCGGTTAGGGGCTCCCGGCGGGCGGGGGCGGCCGGGGCTGCTTAGCGTGCTGACGTGAGCTCACGTACTGATTCCGGCCGTCCGATCGCCCGTCACGGCTGGGGCCCGGCCCTCGCCACGGTTCTCGGCACGCTGATCACGATGGGCGCGGTGGCCGCGCTGGGGCTGTGGGCGGCCGGTGCCACGGACCTCCCGGAGGGGTCCTTCCCCCCGGTGGTCGCGGCGGCCGTGGTCACCGCCGTCGGCGGCACGGTCGAGCTCTCGGGGGACGCCGGGGGCCTGGCCGGCACGGAGGGCGGTCTGACGGTCATCCCGTTGTCGGTCACCCTCGCCGGGGCGCTGGTCCTCGGCGGGGGATTCCTGCGCCCGCTGCGTCACCGGGACGGCGCCGGGGCGCCGGAACTGGCCGGGTGGACCGCCCGGATCGCCGCCCTGTGGCTGCTCGCGGTGCTCGGCCTGGCGCTGGTCGCGCGGCACACGTTCGAGCTCTCCCTCGGGGACGGCCCGCTCGGCGACCTGGGCGACCTGTTCGGCTTCACCCCGGTGGTGGGCTTCTCCACGAACGTGGTCCCGACCGTCCTCATCGGTCTGCTCTGGCTGGCGGGCGTGCTGGTGGTGTCGCTGGCGGTGTCCCGCGACGCCCCGCTGCCGTCCGGGCTGCTGCGGCTGCGGACGGCGGTGCGTCCCGCGGCGTGGGGGATGGTGGGGCTGCTGCTGGCCGCGGTCGTCATCTGCCTAGTGATCGCGCTGGTCGTCGCCGCCACCCGGGGCCACCCGGCTGAGACGTTCGCCGTGATCCTGCTCGGGCTGCCCAACATCGCCTGGCTGGCGCTGACCGTCGGACTGGGCGCCACCTGGGACGGCAGGGTGGAGGGGCCCTTCGGGCTGCCCATGCCGCACGTCCTGGACGAGGTGCTGCGCACACCGGACGTCTCCGTGCTGAACCTGGGCACGCTCGTCGAGCACGACGGCGGGAAGTGGTGGTGGCTGCTCGTGGTGGTCGCGGCGCTGCTGCTCGCCACCGCGTTCGCGACGGCGGCGTGCTCCCCCGCCCGGGTCCGGGCCTGGCAGCACGCCGTGCGCATGGCGGTGGCGCTGGCGCTGACGGTGCTGATGATCTGTCTGATGGCCCGGATCACCGCGCGGCTGGGCCTGTCCGTGCTCGGCATCGGCGGTCTGGGCGAGGGCTTCTCCGGGCAGGTGCTGCTGCGGCCGCGGCTGTGGGGCGCCGTGGGCCTGGCCCTGCTGTGGGGCCTGGTCACCGGCTTCGCGGGGGCGCTGCTGGCGCGCGCGGTGCGGCGGCGGGACGCGGCGGGGCCGGGCGGCTGACCCGGTGACGCCCGCGTTCGTCGCGAAGTGCGCGGTCAGGCGACCGGGACGCCGAGCGTCCGGGCGGCGCGCTGCATGCGCAGGGCGTCCACGGACTCGGCCAGCAGTTCGTACTCGGTGGTGTCGTCGCCGGTGGCGACGCGCACCATCCGGCCGGCGGCGAGTTCCTCGGCCACCGCCTCCTGCCGGGCGGCGTCGCCGCACCAGGCGCGCAGCACGGCGGGTACGTCGGGCACGCCGTCGGGTACCGGCATCAGCGCGCCCGCCGGTAAGTGCTCGGCGTCGGGCCGCGGGTCGAGGCGCTCGGCGATCCAGAGGGCGCGGTCGCGCAGCCACCACAGGGCGAGGGCGAGGGTGGGCGCCCGGTAGGTGCCCAGGGGTACTCCGATACGGCGGCCGTCGCAGACCCCGTAGGCGGTGACATGGCACAGGAATTCGTCGTGCACGTTCCCTCCCCCGCTGCGTCGCTCGCCCGCCGGGCCGGGCCGGCTGCCCGCCTCGTGGCTCGCATGCTGTGCGTGAGGGCGCCGTCGCGCGGTGTGAAGCGCTCTCGCTGTCGAGTATGTTCACCGCTGAAACACTGTCACCATGTGTTTCCGGCCAGTCTCCTGGCATATTCACGGCCGCCCCTGGCCGAAACGGTGCGGGTGCGTCCGGCGGGTGCCGGATGACCTCGGAGGTAATCGACCGCCGGCGGGCGCGCGGGCAGGGTGTGACCACCGGGTCACCGCGACGGGGACCCGGTGTCCGACCGGCAGCCACGATCTCCCAGGGGGATTCCTCATGACCACATCCGCGCACCGCTACGACGCCGCCGTCGCCCGCTACTTCGACGCCTGGAACGCCGGGGACGCGCAGGCGCGCGCCAGGGCGGTCGCCGCCGCCTGGACCGAGGACGGCCGTTACACCGACCCGCTGGCCGACGCCGTCGGCCACGAGGCGATCACCGCGGTGATCGCGGCGGCGCACGACCGGTTCCCCGGCTTCGCCTTCCGGCTCGCCGGGACGGTCGACGGCCACCACGACACCGCCCGCTTCTCGTGGGAGCTGGTGAACACCGCGGACGGCTCCGCCCCCGTCGCGGGCTCGGACGTGATCACGCTCGGCTCCGGGCACCGCGTCCGGGCCGTGTACGGCTTCCTGGACCGGCTCCCCGAGGGGGCGTGACCGCGGCGGCTACCGCTTGACGGCCGCGTCGATGCGGTCCAGCTCCTCCTGGTCGAAGTCGAGGTTCCGGGTCGCGGCGACGCTGTCCTCCAGCTGCCGCGGGCTGCTCGCACCGACCAGCGCCGAGGTGAGGCGGCCGCCGCGCAGCACCCAGGACAGCGCCATCTGCGCGAGGCTCTGACCGCGGGAGGCGGCGATGTCGTTGAGCGTGCGCAGCCGGCCCACCAGTTCCCCGGTGAGGGCGTCGGTGTTCAGGAAGGGGCTGTCGCTCGCGGCCCGCGAGTCCTCCGGGATGCCGTCCAGGTAGCGGGCGGTCAGCAGTCCCTGCTCCAGCGGGGAGTACGCGATGGAGCCGACCCGGAGCTCGTCCAGGGCGTCCATCAGCCCCTCGTCCTCCGGGCGGCGGTCCAGCAGGGAGTAGCGCGGCTGGTTGATCAGCAGCGGGGTGCCCAGCTCACCGAGGATGCGGGCGGCCTCCCGGGTCTGCTCCGCGGAGTAGTTGGAGACACCGACGTACAGCGCCTTGCCCTGCTGGACCGCCGAGTGCAGGGCGCCCATCGTCTCCTCGAGCGGCGTCTCCGGGTCGAAGCGGTGCGAGTAGAAGATGTCGACGTGGTCCAGGCCCATGCGTCCCAGGCTCTGGTCCAGCGAGGAGAGCAGGTACTTGCGCGAGCCCCATTCGCCGTACGGGCCGGGCCACATCAGGTAGCCGGCCTTGGTGGAGATGACCAGCTCGTCGCGGTACCGCGCGAAGTCCGACCTCAGCGCCTCGCCGAGGGCCGACTCGGCCGCACCGGGCGGGGGCCCGTAGTTGTTGGCGAGGTCGAAGTGGGTGACGCCCAGGTCGAAGGCGCGGCGCAGGATGGCGCGCTGGGTCTCGGCCGGGCGGTCGGGACCGAAGTTGTGCCACAGGCCGAGCGAGAGCGCGGGGAGCTTCAGGCCGCTGCGTCCGGTGCGCCGGTAGGGCATGTCCGCGTAACGGTCGGGGTGTGCGGTGTACAACACGACTCCTGAGGGGTTGGCACATGTCTCGGCGGTTCCGTCGAAACCGCCCTTCCACTCTGTCGTGACCTGCGGGCAGTGGTCCAACAGAAGAATCCGATGGAATTCAGCGGATACGCTTCTCAATCATGGAACTGCGTCACCTCCAGCATTTCGTCGCCGTGGCCGAGGACCAGCACTTCACCCGCGCGGCGGAACGGCTGATGGTCTCCCAGTCGGGCCTGTCCGCGTCCATCCGCGCCCTCGAGCGCGAACTGCAGACGCCGCTGTTCGTGCGGACGACCCGCCGGGTGACCCTCACCGAGGCGGGGCGGGCGCTGCTGGCGGAGGCCGAGCGGATCCTGGCTCAGGTGCGGGCGGCGCACGAGGCCGTGGCCGCGGTCCAGGGCGTGCTGCGCGGCACCCTGACGGTGGGCGCCGAGCAGTGCATCGCCGGGGTGAACGTGGCGGAGCTGCTCGCCGCGTTCCGGCGGCTCCACCCCGACGTGGAGATCCGGCTGCGGCAGTGGGGGTCGGCGGCGCTGGCGGAGGAGGTCGCGGCGGGGCGGCTGGATCTGGCCTTCGCCTACCGCACGGAGGCGGACCCGGACCAGCTGCGGTCGGTGCCGCTGACGGCCGAGCCGATGACGGTGCTGTGCCATCCGGAGCACCGGCTCGCGCGGGCCGGGCTGCCGCTCACCCCGGCCGGCCTGGCCGGCGAGGTGTTCGTCGACTTCCACCCGGACTGGGGTCCGCGCCGCGCCACGGACGCCGCCTTCGCCGCCGCGGGGGTCCGGCGCACGGTGGCGCTGGAGGTGAACGACGTGCACAGCCTGCTCGACCTGGTCGACGAGAACCTGGGGGTCGCCGTCGTGCCGCGGCACTTCCGGCACAAGCGGGAGGCGCTCACGGCGCTCCCGCTGAAGGACACCGGCGAGGCGGCCTACGAGACGGTCGCCCTGGTGCCGTCGCCGCGGGCGACCAGTCCGGCGGCGCGTGCCCTGATGTCCCTGCTGGACCACGGGGGCGCGTGAGGCGCCGGAATGCGCGAGGGTGGACCCATGCTTGCCAAGGACATCCTCATCGACGGCTTCGGCCGCGTCCGGGAAGAGGTCCACGCCGCCGTGGAGGGCCTCGGCCCCGACGGCCTCGGGGCCCGGCCTGGCCCCGACGCCAACTCCGTCGCCTGGCTGGTCTGGCACCTCACCCGGATCCAGGACGACCATGTCGCGGACGCCTTCGGCCTGGACCAGGTGTGGCTCTCCCAGGGGTGGGAGAAGCGCCTGGACCTCGGCCTGCCGCGCCACGACACCGGGTACGGCCACACCCCGGCGGAGGTCGCCCGGGTGCGGGTCGACGACGGCGCCCTGCTGACCGGGTACCACGACGCGGTGCACGAGCAGACCCTCGGGGCGCTGCGCGCGCTGGCCGCCGGCGACCTGGAACGCGTCGTGGACGAGCGCTGGGATCCACCGGTCACCCTGGGCGTACGGCTGGTCAGCGTCCTGTCCGACGATCTCCAGCACGTCGGACAGGCCGCCTACGCGGGCGGGCTGGTCCGGAGCGCGGACGCGTAGCCGGGCAGGACGACGTCCCGCAGGAGGGCGCTCCGCTCGTCGAACGGGAGGAAGGCGCTCTTCACGGCGTTGACGGTGACCGTGCGCAGGTCCTCGGCCGTCCAGCCGGCCTGCTCGGCCAGCAGGGTCATCTCCCGGGTCATGGTGGTGCCCGAGACGAGACGGTTGTCGGTGTTGAGGGTGACCCGGAAGCCGAGGTCCTTCAGCGCGGTGATCGGGTGCTCGGCGATCGACGTGGCGGCTCCGGTCTGAAGGTTGGAGGTGGGGCACATCTCCAGCGCGATCCGGCGGTCGCGGACCCAGCCTGCGAGGCGGCCGAGCTTGCCCGCCGTGAGGTCGGGGATGTCCTCGGTGATGCGCACGCCGTGGCCGATGCGCTGGGCGCCGCACACCTGGAGCGCCTGGCGGATGCTGGGCAGGCCGTGGGCCTCACCGGCGTGGATGGTGAAGGGCACGCTCTCCCGGCGCAGGTACTCGAAGGCGGCGAGGTGGTCGGCGGGCGGGAAGCCGTCCTCGGCGCCCGCGATGTCGAAGCCGACGACTCCGGCGTCCCGGAAGGCGACGGCGAGGCCGGAGGCCTCGCGGACACGGTCGAACATCCGCATGCCGCAGAGCAGGGTGCCGACCCGGACGGGCGTTCCGGCGGCGGCCGCCCTGGCCATGCCGGCGGCGAGACCCTCCTGGACGGTCTCCACCACCTCGCGCATCGTCAGCCCGCCCCTGGTGTTCAGCTCGGGCGCGTAGCGCACCTCCCCGTAGACCACGCCGTCGGCGGCCAGGTCGAGCACGTACTCCTCGGCGGTGCGCAGCAGGCCCTCGCGGGTCTGCATCACGGCGAGGGTGTGCTCGAAGGTGGCTATGTAGCGGACCAGGTCGCCGGAGTCGGCGGCCTCCACGTACCAGGCGGCGAGCTCGTCGGGGTCGGTGGTGGGCAGGGTGTGGCCGATGGCCTCCGCCAGTTCCACGACGGTCGCGGGGCGCAGGCCGCCGTCGAGGTGGTCGTGCAGGACGACCTTGGGGAGGCGGCGGACGAGCTCGGTGTCTACGCGCGTAGCAGTCATGGCGGGCTTTCCTCGGGCTGGCGGTTCGAAGCGGTGGAGGGGTCAGACGGCGGGCTGGAGCAGGTCCCAGCGGTTGCCGTAGAGGTCCTGGAAGACGGCGACCGAGCCGTACGGCTCGTGGCGCGGCTCCTCCAGGAAGGTCACGCCCGCGGCGGTCATGCGCGCGTGGTCACGGGCGAAGTCGTCGGTGTGCAGGAAGAAGCCCACCCGCCCGCCGGTCTGGTCGCCCACCCGGGCCCGCTGGGACTCCCCCTTGGCGCGGGCGAGCAGCAGCGCGGCACCGGTGTGGCCGGCGTCCGGCTCGACGACGACCCAGCGGCCGCCGTCCGGCCGGGGCGAGTCCTCGGCGAGCCGGAAACCGAGCGCCCCGGTGTAGAAGCGGATCGCCTCGTCGTAGTCGTCGACGACGAGGGTGACCAGGGGAACGCGTCTCATCGTGACCTCTCGCAGGTGTGATTGACCGGAGAGGTTATACGTAAAACCACCGGATGCGCCAGTTCCCGCTCCGGGACGGGCCCCGGAGCGGGTACGGCGAGGTGGTCACGGATACGTGTAGGTGTTCAGGGAGGCGACGGCGGCCGCCGGGTCGCCCAGGTCGTAGCGGTCCACGGCGAGGTAGTTGGGCTTCTTGCGGGCCGCGGGCCGGCAGAACCGGCCCGCGCGGTCGGCGAGCTTGGAGTTGTCCGTGCCCGCGGTCGAGGCGACCGTGGTGTCCCGGAAGTGGTTCATGACGAACAGGGGGCGGAAGCCGGGCTCGGTGCGGGTCAGCGGGATGTTGGTGCCCGCGTCGTACCAGCGGCTGTAGCAGGACCAGTCGGAGGCGCCGAGGCCCGGGCCCATGGACCAGTGGTTCTCGACCGTCCACTCGCGCTGGTACATCACGCCGAAGGTGTCCCGGGTCAGTCCGGCGGCCTCGTCCGCGGCGCGGCCGTGGTCGGTGAAGATCAGCAGCCGCTGTCCGGCGGCGGCCAGCTGCCCCATGGACGGCCAGCCGTGCTCGCGGACGCCGGTGCGGTCCGGCCGGTAGAGCACGTCCGACAACCCTTGGACGCGGGCGAGTTCGGCGCGCAGGACGCCGGGATCGACGTAGTCCTCCAGGAAGACGGTGACGAACTGGCCGGGGTGGGCGCGGAGGAAGTCGACGATCCGCTGGAGATCCACCCACAGCGCGACGGGTCTGCTGACCAGGGTGCAGCTGTTGTGGCAGAGGATCGCGCCGTCCGGCGTCTGGTGGATGTCCAGCATGAACCCGCGGACACCGTCGGCGAGCTGACGTTCGATGCCGCGGCTCTGGTTGGGGAAGAGACTGACGAAGGGCGGGGCGAAGCCGCCGTCGACGCCGTTGGCGTAGGCGTTGTGGGCGGTGAGGAAGGTGACCTGGTCCAGGGTGCGCTCGCCCTCGGGCGGCATGGGGCGGGTGACCGGGGCGACCGGGGTCAGGTACCACAGGGCGAGGTCGCCCGTGCCGGCGCCGACGGCGAGCGCGGCGGGGTGGGTGGCGCCGGAGGGCCTGGGGGCGACGGTGAGGCGGCGGCCGGTGCCGGGAGCGGCGAGCGTGAACCGGTCGGCGCCCGCGGGGGCGATCTCCCAGCGTGCCTCCGGGTTCGCGCAGCCGACGGTCCTGGCCCCGTCGCCGTCGCGGCCGAGACAGGTGCCGGGGCTGTCGGTGTCCTCCAGCAGGTGGGAGGCGCCGTCGGCGCGCAGGTTCCACCGCTGGTGGTCCTCGTCGCCGCGCGGTCTGCGCTGTTCGACGGTGCCGGTGGTGCCGGTGGTGCCGGCGGCGTTGAGCCCGGTGGCGGCGCTCTGGACGTAGTACGCGCCGGGCGGCGGAACCGTGTCCGCCGCCTCGGCGGGTGCGGGCGCCACGACGGCCGCGGCCAGCGCGGCGGTCGTGACGGTCGTGGCGAGCAGGGCGTGGGGGGTGCGCATACGGGGTGCCCTTCGTCCGGAGGACGGCCCGCGCACACGCGGTGCGCGGGCCCGGCCCGAGTAGGTCAGGTGCATGACACCATGACCGGCCGTCGGACGTCAGCAGTACAGGTTGCCGCCGGGTGACGTGCCGAGGATCTGCGTGAACTGCTGGTACTTGGTCACCCTGCTCTGCACCTGGGCGGGGTTGCGGCCGTCGCACTCCAGGGAGCCGTTGATGCTGCGGATCGTCTGGCCGAAACCGGCCTGGTTCACCATGGCGTTGTGCGCGGTCATGGAGCCCGGGCCGGTCTGGGTGTTCCAGTACCACAGGGCCGTCTTCCAGGCGACGGCCGCGTCGTTCTGCACCAGCCAGGGGTTGCCCAGGAGGTCGATGCCGAGCGCGTCGCCCGCGGCCTTGTAGTTGAAGTTCCAGCTCAGCTGGATCGGCCCGCGCCCGTAGTAGGCGGCCTGGCCGGCCGGACAGCCGTACGGCTGCCCCCAGTCGCAGTAGTGCGGGTAGTTGGCGGTGTTCTGCTCCACCACGTGCACCAGGCCGCCGGTCTCGTGGCTGACGTTGGCCAGGAAGGCGGCTGCCTCCTGCTTCTTCACCGTGTCGCTGCCGGTCTTGGCGAAGCCCGGGTAGGCGCTCAGCGCGGCGGTGAGACCGCTGTAGGTGTAGAAGGAGTTCCGGCCCGGGAACATCTGGTTGAACTGCGCCTCGGTGACGACGAAGTTCCCGGCGGGCGTTCCGGGGCCGTTGTCACAGGCGTACGGCTCCCAGTACCAGGTGCTGATGACCGGGTCGTAGCCCGGGTTGGCGTGCTCGGCGATGTACGCCCTGCCGTCGGTGTAGCGCACGATGTCACCGGCGTTGTACGACCGCCCGGCCACCCAGTTCGGATAGCTGGAGCAGGCG
This sequence comes from Streptomyces fungicidicus, assembly GCF_003665435.1. Classification (NCBI taxonomy): domain Bacteria; kingdom Bacillati; phylum Actinomycetota; class Actinomycetes; order Kitasatosporales; family Streptomycetaceae; genus Streptomyces; species Streptomyces fungicidicus. Next base: position 394,278 of record NZ_CP023408.1, on the reverse strand, counting down.
GCGGCGGAGGCGGTGGCGGCGGGCAGCAGCACCGGCGCGCTGCCGGCGAGGACGAGGGCGGCGGTCACGGCGGCGATGCGTCTTCTCGACAAGGATCGACTCCTTCGCGGAACGCGGCCGCTCCCGGACGAGGACAGGCCTGAGCGGGGCCTCGCCCGCACGCGCCGGCGGGGCCGGTCACGGCGGTGGGGGCGGCCGTGGTGGGGGGTGTGGAAGCACACTCAACCGCTTTGGTCTGTACCAGTCAAGGGTTTAGACCAGTCATCCATACACGGGCCGCGAGCCCTACACATAAGGGAGAAATAAGAGCAGAATGGTGCTATGCGGCGCTTACCGCACACCGCATCACACGCGGTCAGGCCTGCTAGCCGAAGGAGACGACTCATGGCCAACGTCTCGCACCCGCGCGGTGACATCAGCAGCCACCCCGACGCTCCGGAAATGCGGGAACGATACGACCGCATGCTCGGCGGTCGCGATGTGGCCCTCGTGGACGGACCGGTGTTCCTGCTCGGTCTCTACTGCGCGGTGTCCCCCTGGATACTCCACTACACGACGAGCCAGCCGGCGCTCATGACCCACAACCTGATCGTGGGCATCGCGATCGGTCTGCTCGCCCTGGGCTTCACCGCGGCCCCGGCGCGCATGTACGGCCTCAGCTGGGCCATGGGCGCCCTGGGCGTGTGGATGATCGTCTCGCCCTGGATCGTCGGCACCGACCCCGACGCGGGCGTGATCTGGAACAACGTCGTCATCGGCGCCCTCGCCGTGATCCTCGGCGCGGCCTGTGCCGCCACGGCGGCCAGGAGCACCCGCCGGGCATAGACATGAAAGGAGCGATACGCCGGTCCGCGCGCGGCGCGGACCGGCGCTCCGCTGTCCGGCTCGCATCCGGACGGGACTGTACCGGCGGCCAGGGGGCACAAGGAGTGCAGCGGAGGCCATGAAAAGAGGGTGAAATGGAGATCGACGGCATCATCAGTGCCATCGTCATCGGTATCGTCATCGGCGTACTGGGCCGGCTCGTGGTCCCGGGGCGTCAGCGCATCGGAATCCTGTGGACGATCCTCGTCGGCATCGTCGCCGCACTGATCGGTTCGGCGATCGCCTCGGCCGCCGGGGTGGCCGACACCAACGGTGTCGACTGGGTGGAGTGGCTGATCCAGATCGGCCTCGCCGCGGTGGGCGTCGTCGCCCTCGACCGCGCGAAGTCCGGCCGCTGAGCTCTGCCGGACGCCCCGTCAGGGGCGTGACGGTCACTGCTCGTACCAGGTCACCGTCGCGTCCACGGTCACTTCGAGCGGGCGTCGGCCGTATGCCGAAGGCCCGCTCGAAGGCCGTCGGGCTCAGGGGGCGGCCGCTCGCCCGGGTGTACCGCCCGGGTGCACGTACGGGGTGGTCGTGGTCAGAGGGTGGAAGCCGAGGCGTTCGAGGATGGGCCGGCTCTCGTCGGACGCGTCGACCTGCAGATAGCGGTAGCCACGCTCCGCGGCGACCCGCGCCCGGTGGGCCACCAGCGCGCGGTAGACACCCCGCCCCCGCCAGCCGGGCACGGTCCCCCCGCCCCACAGCCCGGCGAACGACGTGTCCGGCACCAGCTCCATGCGCGCCGCGCTCACCGGCTCGTCACCGGCCATGGCCAGGACGACGACATCGGTGCCCGCGGTCAGCCGGCCGTACAGCTCCCGCCGCAGCCGGGAGGCGTCGGCGCCGAACGCCCGCTCGTGCACGTCGGCGACCAGATCGACGCCCGCCCGGTCCGTGACGGGCACGATGCGGACGCCCACGGGCGGCTCCGTGCCGAGGGTCAGCGCGCCGACCTCGCCCACCTCGCCGACCATGAGCGTCTCGACCGGCCCCGGCGTGAAGCCGGCCGCCACCAGTCGCCGCCCGAGGTCCACCGGCAGATCATGCCCGTACAGCTTCCACTCGAACTCGCGGCCGAGCCCGGTGAAGTACGCGATCTGTCCGGCGATCGCCGCGTCCGCGCCGGACGGCGTCAGCCGGGACCACACGACACCGTTCCAGCCGTGCGCGGGACCGGTGAGGCGCACCACGGCGCCGACGCGCTCGACCCGTGCGCCTGGGCCGTCGGGCGGCGCCTGCTCGCGCAGCTCACGGTCGAACAGGGCGAGTACGGCGGCGTTGTCCATGCCGTCGACCCCACCACGGGGCCGTACCCGGGGGCAACGGGATTAGGGTTGCTGTCGATCGAGCCGACCGAGGAGGCCGCCGTGGCTGTGAAGGATGCCGAACTGCCGTACCTGCGGCGCTGTGTGGAACTGGCGGCCGAGGCCCTGGAGTCCGGTGACGAGCCGTTCGGCTCGGTCCTCGTGGCCGGTGACGGCACCGTGCTCGCCGAGGACCACAACCGGGTGGCCTCCGGGGACCGCACCCGGCACCCCGAGTTCGAGCTGGCGCGCTGGGCGGCGGCCCGGATGACCCCCGCCGAGCGGGCCGCGGCCACGGTGTACACCTCCGGCGAGCACTGCCCGATGTGCGCCGCCGCCCACGCCTGGGTGGGCCTCGGCCGCATCGTCTACGTCGCCTCCTCCGCGCAGCTGACGGCGTGGCTCGGCGAGCTGGGGGTGCCCGCGCCGCCGGTGCGGGCGCTGCCCGTCAGCGCGGTCGCGCCCGGCGTGACCGTGGACGGGCCTGTTCCCGAACTGGCCGAGGAGGTCGGGCGGTTGCACCGGCGCTTCCACCGCGGACGGGACTGACACCCGGCGGCCCGTCCGCCCCGCCGTTCAGCCGTCCGTCCACCGGCGCGACCGGCGGTACAGGGCGACGCCGCCCAGGAAGAGCGCGGCGCCGGCGCCGAGGACCGGGAGCGTCCGGTCGGCGCCCGTGTGGGCGAGGGCGGCGTTCTCCGCCGGGGCCGCGTGCGGCGCCGGGGCGGGGAGGGTGCGCGGCGGCGCGGCCGGCTCGGGCTCCGCAGGACGGCCGGGCCGCTCGCCGGAGGTGTTCGCGGAGCTGTTGCCGGTGGACGCGTTGCCGGCGCCGACCGCGTTCACGCTGTTCCCGGTGACGTTGACCGGGAGGTCCACCGGAAGCTGCACCCCGTTTCCGGACAGCACGCCCGGCGAGTCGTGCGTCCCGGCCACCGCCGTGGCACCTCCGGAGGAGTCCGGACGGACGTCCCGCGCGGGCGAGTCCTCGTTGACGCAGGTGTTGCCCGCGGCGGAGTTGAGGAGCCCCACCACGTTCACGGTGTTGCCGCACACGTTCACCGGGACGTGCACCGGGAGCTGGATGGTGTTCCCGGACCCCACGCCGGGCGAACCGGCCGCGACGCCCTCCGCCCCGGCGTCGGCGTACGCGGGCATCGCCACGGCCATCGCGCCCGACGCCGCCGCGACGGCGATCACACCGTTTCGGGTAACCCGTCTCATCGGTTCCCTGCCTTCCAGACATGGTCGCGAGCGCTCGCCCGCACCGGATAGAACGCGGCTGCGGCATCCGGGTTATGGCTCATCCGTATGCCGCAGCCCGTTCACCCCATCGGGGGCCCCGCGGGTCGAACCCCGGGCAAAGACCGTCGAACTCGCGACTGCCGAACGCGCGGCCGAACGGCGGCCCCCGCACAGGGACCGGACCGCCCGGCACGACGCCGTCCGGCCGACGGGCGGGGGCCGTGGAGCGCACTTAGGGTGAGCGGGGACGCCGGGTTCCCGGTCCGCTGCGGGGCGTCCCCTGGAGGCATCGATGCTGGCCAAGCTGTCCGATCGACCCCCTGTCCGGCACCGCGCGGTGCGGCACTCGGTCCGGCGCTGCGCGACCGCCGGGGCGGTCGGGCTGGCGGTGCTCGGCACGGGACTGACGGCCACCGGCCGCGCGGATCCCGCCCTGGACCGGTTCTACGGCCAGAAGATCAGGTGGGCCGCCTGTGACAGCGCGGAACTGCCGGCGGACATGCAGTGCGGGAAGATCACCGTGCCGCTCGACTACGCGAAGCCCGAGGGGGGCACTCTCGACCTGGCCCTCGCCCGCTACCGGTCCTCCGGCGACCCGCGGGGCTCGGTGGTGCTGAACTTCGGCGGCCCGGGCGGGTCGGGGGTGCTGGGACTGGCCCAGGGCCGCAAGGACTTCCTGGGCCTGACCAAGGAGTACGACGTGGTCTCCTTCGACCCGCGGGGCGTCGGCCGCTCCTCCCCCGTCAGCTGCGGCACCGACGCCACCACCCAGGCGCTGGAGGCCACCGACGGCGAGGAGACGAGCGATCCGCGCAGGACGCTCGCCCAGCTGCGCGAGGTGGCGGCCGAGTGCGCCGCGCACTCGGGTCCCGTCCTCGAGCACATCGGCACCGTGAACGTCGCGCACGATCTGGACGTGATGCGCCAGGTGCTCGGCGACAAGAAGCTCAACTACCTCGGATTCTCCTACGGGACGCGGCTCGGCGCGGTGTACGCGGCCCGGTTCCCGGACAGGGTGGGCCGCATGGCGCTGGACGGCGTGGACACGCTGACCGAGCCGCTGGCCGAGCAGGGACTGGCCAGTGCCCGGGGACAGCAGACCGCGCTGGAGAACTTCCTCACCTGGTGCACCGGGGAACTCGGCTGCCCGTTCGGACGGGACCCGCGGGCGGCCCGCAAGCAGGTCGTGGAGCTGGTCGACTCGCTCGACGAGAACCCGGTGCCGACCGACTTCGGCTACGAGTTCACCGGCCAGGACCTGGCCGGTGCCATCGGGACGGGCCTCTACTCCGAGGAGTTGTGGCCGCTGCTGCAACGGGCGCTCGCCCAGCTGATGGAGGACGGTGACACACGCGGCGTGGAGGCCCTCGCGTCCGGGGGGATGACGCCGCCCGCGCCGGGGCGCGCCGACGGCCCCCTGGTCGACCCGGAGGACGTGCCCCCGGACAACCTGCCGGCGGCGCTGATGGCGGTGAACTGCGCGGACGATCCGGACCGGCCCGCCGCCGGGCCCCTGACCCGGGACCTGGCCCGGCTGCGCACCGCCTACGAGGAGGCCTCCCCCGTGTTCGGCCGGTACCGGCTCGCCCAGGTGGTGCTCTGCTACGGCCGCCCCAGGGGGACCGACTACATCCGGAAGCGGGTCAAGGACCTCGACACGGCGAAGATGCTGCTGGTCGGCACCCGGGGCGACCCGGCCACGCCGTACCGGTGGACGGTGGAGACGGCGGAGCGGCTCGGTCCCTCGGCCGTGGTGCTGGACAACCGGAGCGAGGGCCACACCGGCTACGGGGCCTCGCCCTGCGTCCACCGCAAGGTCGACGACTTCCTGCTGTACGGTTCCCTGCCGCCGAGCGGCAGTTCCTGCGGGTCCGAGGACGGCGGCGACGCCTGAGCGCCCGCCCGGGGCCGGGGACACGCACGGGTGAGTCCGCACCGAATGCCCCGGGGGGAAATCCGCCCTATCGTGCTGTTATGGAGCACGATCTGAGTCCCTCGACACTTGCCGGGCTTCGTCGCCCGCGCCCCTACCCCGCGGTGTCCGTGCTGACGCCGACACACCGGCGCGAGCCCCTCAACTCCCAGGACGCGGTCCGGCTGCGCAACGCGGTGGCCGAGGCCAAGAAGAGGCTGGAGACCGATCCCGCGGTGACCCGGGAGCGGCGCGCCGACGTGACCCGGGAGCTCGACCGGGCCCTGGCGGAGGTCGATCTGTCGCACTCCGAGGACGGCCTGGTCATCTTCGCGGCCCCCGGCGAGCACCAGGTGTGGTCGCTGGCCCGCAGCGTGCCCGAGCGGGTCGTCCTCTCCGACACCTTCCTGACCCGCAACCTCGTCTCCGCGCACACGGCGGAACGGCCGTTCTGGGTGCTGTCCGTCTCCGCCGACCGGGTCGCCCTGTGGAGCGGCGGCGTGGACCGGGTCGTGGAGGAACGCGCCGGCGGTTTCCCGCTGGACCGGCCGCAGCCGAACTTCGACCCGGAACGGCAGGAGCAGGTCGGCGACCAGCCGAGCAACTTCCGGGACGAGGACACCCGCAGGTTCCTGCGCGAGGCCGACACCGCCATGACGAAGCTGCTGCGCGACCATCCCCGGCCGCTCTACGTCACCGGCGATCCCGCCGCGCTGTCCCTGATGTGCGACGCCGGGAACGTGGCGAAGGACGCCGTGCAGGTCCCGCACGGCGGGCTGGCGCACGGCACGCCCGACGCGGTGTGGCAGGCCGTACGGCCGGTGCTCGAGGCGGAGGCGCGCAAGGACACCGAGGACGTGGCCAGGGCCCTCGAGTCGGCCAGGGGACGCAAGGAGTTCGCGGCCGGCGTCGACGAGCTGTGGCAGAACGCGCGGGAGGGCCGGGTCCGGCTGCTGGCCGTGGAGGAGAACTACCGGATCACGGTCCGCGACAACGGCGAACACCTGATCGTCGCCGAGGACGGCGACCTGGACGCCCGCGAGGACATCGTGGACGAGATCGTCGAGCAGTGCCTGCAGACCGGCGCGGAGGTCCGCTTCGTCCCGGACGGCGCGCTCGGGGACGCGGACGGGATGGCGGCGGTGCTGCGCTACTGAGGACGGGGCGACCACCCGGTCACCCGCGGGCAAACACCTGTGCGTCGAACGTGCGAGTGAGCGGTGCCGGGTGGCCGGGGGTTCGCCATGTCACTTGCGTACCATGGGAGTTGAGACGCCGAGACCGCCTCTGACGTATTCCCGGGGGTAACCCCGCGAAGACGGTGGCATATGCCATGGGCACCGCCTTATCGTGTGTTGCCGAATCCCTTACGGGCCCTCATGGGCTGTGCGACAGTCGTAGCGGCCCCTCCCTCCGCCTGAAGGCCGAACCGTTCCCGCATCGGAGTGCGTCATGCCGTCCCACCTCTCCGCGGACCGCCCAGCCGCCCAGCCGCCGGCACGCGGCCCGGTCGACGCGCTCATCTCGCAGACCCGGCGGCTCCAGGGCGAGGTGGACGCCGTACGCCGTGGCACACCGGGCGACGCGGCGGATCCGCAGGACCGCTGGCGGCGCGCCCTGTACGACCTGGCGCTGCACCAACTGGACGACTTGGGACGGCACTTGACGCAGCTGCGGGACGACCCGCCGGCCGCCGCCGGTCCGTCCGATCCGCTCTGCGCCGCGCCGCCCGCGCCGCGCCACGACTCCCTGCTCAGCCGGGTAGGCAGCGCGGAGTGGGACCTGCTCACGGACGAGGTGAGCTGGTCCGGCGAGCTGTACCGCATCCTGGGCCGCGACCCGGCGGCGGCTCCGCTCACCCTGGACGAACTGCCCTCGCTGGTGCTCGACGAGGACCGGGCCGCACTGACCGCGATGGTGACGGGCTGTCTGGTCGACGCCCGGCCCATCGACGGCGAGTTCCGCGTCGTGCGCCCGGACGACGGCGTACGGACGGTGCACATGATGGGCGAACCGGTGCTCGGCGCCGACGGCAGCACCGCCTCGATGTGGGCGGTGCTGCGCGACGTCAGCGAACTGCGCCGCTGCCGGCGGGAGGTGAGCGAGACCCGTGACTCGCTGCACCACCAGCGGCACGCCGCCGCGCGGACCGAGCACCGGCTCGCGGTCGAGCTGCAGGAGGCCGTGCTGCCCGCGTGGCGCGGCTCCCTGCGGCTCCCGCACGCCGGCCCGCGGGCCCTGGACCTCGCCGCCGCGCGTCTGCCGCCGTCGGCGCGCACCCGGATCGGCGGCGACTGGTACGACGCGCTGGAACTGCCCGACGGCACGACGCTGCTCAGCGTCGGCGACCTGACCGGCCACGGCGTCGGCGCGGCCTCCGGCATGGCGATGCTGCTCGGCGCCGTGCGCGGCATGGCGATGACCGGGACCGCGCCGGGGCCGCTGCTGGCCTGCCTCGACCGGTTGCTGGACAGCACCGCGCAGCCGGTCCTGGGCAGTGCCGTCTGTCTGCGCTACCGGCCGGAGACCCGCTCCCTGCTGTGGGCGCAGGCCGGACACCCCGCCCCGCTGCTGTTCCGCGGCGGGACGGGGCGGGCGCTGGACGCGCCGGACGGCATGCTGCTCGGCGCCACCTCGGGCGCCTCCTACGGCCAGGCCGAGGAGACCCTCGATGCCGGTGACCTGCTCCTCCTGCACACGGACGGGCTGGTGCCCGGGCACGCCGGGAGCACGGCCGTCCACCGTCTCCTGCAACTGGCCCCGCGGTTCGCCGGCGCCCGCACCGCCCAGGACTGCGTCCGGATGGTCGTGGGCGAGTTCGGCGAGGGGGAGCGCGACGACGACGCCTGTGTGCTCGTCGCCCGGGTCGCCCGGTAGCAGCGGCCCCGGAAGGGCCCGCCGTCCTCACGCCCGGGCGGCCGCGCCGCCCTTGCCCCGGGGTTTGGGCAGCGCCAGCCGGATCTCCTCCCTGAGCTCCTGGATCCTCGGGTACGAGGCGTACTCGGCGGTCAGCCGGTACATCTCGCGCAGCCGGTCCCAGGTGCGGCGCGAGGAGTTGGAGCCCATCGCCATCAGGGCGAGGCGCGCGTAGCGGTCGGCCTGTTCGGGGTCGTCCGCGATGAAGCAGGCCGAGGCCATGGACAGATGGTCGAAGATCTTCGACCGCTCCCGCCCGTCGACGCGCAGGGACAGGGCCTTCTCCGCGTAGTGCTGGGCGTGCGCGGCCGCGCCGGGCTCGAACTCGGCCAGCGTGCGGTAGGCGAGGGCGGTCATGCCGTACAGATCCTCGTCCTTGAAGGTCTGCATCCAGTCCGGCGGTTCCAGGCCGGACTTCTGGGAGACGAACAGGTCCTCGGCGCGGCCGAGGGTACGGCGCATCGCCTGGCCCCTGCCCATGGACGCCTGTGCCCAGGCCTCGATGGTGTGGAACATGGCGCGGGTGCGCGGCAGCACCTCCTCGCCCGAACCGGACTGGGCGAGTTTCATCAGGTCCAGCGCCTCGTCGGGCCGGCCCAGGTGCACCATCTGACGGGCCGCCCGGGACAGCGCCTCACCGGCGCGCGGCCGGTCGCCGCCCTCCCGCGCCGCGTGGGCGGCGATCACGAAGTACTTCTGGGCGGTCGGTTCCAGCCCGACGTCGTGCGACATCCAGCCGGCCAGGACGGCGAGGTTGGCGGCGACGCCCCACAGGCGCCGCTGGAGATGAGGTGGGTGGTGGTAGGCGAGGATTCCGCCGACCTCGTTGAGCTGGCCGACCACCGCCTTGCGCTGGAGGCCGCCGCCCCGGGCGGCGTCCCAGGCGCGGAACACCTCCACGGAGCGCTCCAGTTCCTCGATCTCCTGGGACCCGATGGGGGCGGCCTCGTAACGGTCGAACCCGGCGGGCTCGACGTGCAGGGGATCGTGGAGGCGGGGGGCGTCGCCGGTCAGGGCCGGATCGGTGTGCAGCCAGTCGTGCATGGCGCTGCTGAGTGCGGAGCCCGCGGTGAGCGCGGCACCCGCGCCCACCAAGCCGCGTCGGTTGAGCATGAGGTCCATTCCCGTGAATTCGGTGAGGACCTCGGCTGTCCGCTCGGGCGCCCACGGCACTCCGTCGGGATGTTCCGCGTTCCCGGCGCGTGGCCGTTTCCCCGTGCGCCCGTGCCGGACCAGACCGAGATCCTCGATGGTCACGACACGGCCGAGACGCTCGGTGAACAGGGCCGCCAGCACCCGCGGCACGGGATCGCGCGGGATCTCTCCCATGTCGATCCACCGCCGCACCCGGGAGGTGTCGGTCGCCAGCTGGGGATGGCCCATGGCCGCCGCCTGCCGGTTGACCAGCCTCGCGAGTTCGCCCTTGGACCAGCCGGCCAGGCCGAACAGGTCCGAGAGCCGGGTGTTGGGTTGTCCGCTCACGTCAAGCCCCCAGGTTCTCGGCTGAGTTGACAGTAGCCCGGTGCGGGTTGCCGGGCGACTATTCGCCAGGGTTCGCCAGGGTGCGCCAGATGGTGTGCCAGGGGACAACGGGTGTCGAGTAGGAACGCGCCACCACGACCCCGTCGCCGCAGGGACATTCCCCCAGGGTGCGCCGGGCGGCAGGGCCGGGTGGTGCACTGACCGTCGCAGGCACACGAAGGGATCTGTATCACCCATGTACGCAGCATCGTCCTCCGTGTCCGCCCCGCCCCGGCCGCTCCGTCCCCGTGCTTCGGACAGCGGCCCCTACCTCGCCCCCGCGCGCCCGGCGGCCCCCGTGCTCGGCGCGGGCAGCGTACGGCGCACCGCGGGACCGGGCGCCCAGCCGCTCAGCGGGCGGCTCGACCTGTCCGGCGCGCAGGGCGCGCAGCTGCGCACCGCGATCGCCGCGGTGCACCGCATCTGCCCGGAGTTCGCGCCGGTCCAGGTGCTGCGCCGCACCGGCAGGTCCGTCCTCCTGGTCGGCACGACCGGCCGCAACACCGCGGTCGCGAAGTGCTTACTGGACCACTCCCCCTCGTGGAGCGAGCGGATCCGGCACGAGATAGCGGCATACCGCTCGTTCGTCCGGCACCGCCCCCCCGTGCGGGCGCCCCGGCTGATCGCGGCGGATCCGGACAACGGCACGCTGGTGATCGAGCGGCTGCCCGGCAGGGTCGCGGCGCTGCAGCGGCACCCGGTGGAGGCGCCGCCGCGGGCGGACATCAGGGCGGCGCTCGGCGCGATCTGCCGGCTCAACTCCTGGCGGCCGCCGGCCGGGACGTTCGACGCCCCGCTGGACTACGCGGCGCGGATCTCCCGCTACCACGAGCTGGGTCTGCTCACCGACCGGGACCTGGGCGACCTGCAGAAGCTGCTGCACGGCATCGCGCTCGCCGCCGGCCGGCAGGGCATGGGCCAGTTCTGTCACGGCGACGCCCTGCTCTCCAACTTCCTGATGTCACCGGCGGGTCCGGTGCTGGTGGACTGGGAGCACGCGGGCTGGTACCTGCCGGGCTACGACCTGGCGACGCTGTGGTCGGTGCTCGGGGACGCGCCGGCGGCCCGGCGGCAGATCAGCCAGATCGCCCAGTCGGCGGGGCCGGCCTCGCGGGACGCCTTCCTGGTGAACCTGATGCTGGTGCTGACCCGGGAGATCCGTACGTACGAGACGGCCGTCCAGCGCTCGATGCAGGACGCCGCCCCGGCGCCGTCGTCCGGCGAGGAGCACCGTCTGCTGCTGCGCCGTCTCCACGACGACTGTCACATGGCGCGCCGGGCGGTACGCGCGGCGGTGGGCACCCGCTGACCGTACGCACGGCGAGCGCGGGCCCGGGAGGCACTCCCGGGCCCGCGCGGCGCGGCAAGGGCCCGGCGAGCCCGAGGTGACGGCCACTGGTCTGCACCACTGAAGCACCGCAGGCCCGGCCGCCGTCCGCCACGAAAGAACCACGCACCCCGATTGACGAGGGAATTCACGCCTTCCTGGGCATGATTGACGGATTATCTGCTGACCGGTACCACTGACGCACCGCTCGGCTCCGTACGGCGCCCCGTGCCCATCCGTCCCAGGAGGCTGCATTGCGAGACCCCGCCACCGATCCCAGCCGCACGGCCCGTCCGGCCCGGCGTGTCACCCGGACCGCCCTGTGCACCCTGGCAGCCGCCGCCCTCACCCTGCCCCTCCTCGGCGCGGCCCCCTCCGCGCCCCCGCCGGGCACCGCCGGCCTCCAGCACGCGTTCGCCACCGCGGCCGCCGAGTACGACGTCCCGCAGAGCGTGCTGCTCGGCGTCTCCTATCTGCAGTCCCGCTGGGACGCCCACGGCGGCGCCCCGAGCGTGACCGGCGGCTACGGGCCGATGCACCTCACGGACGCCCGCACCGCGCTCGCCGCGTCCGAGCACCACTCCGGCGGAGCGGAGGACCCGCGCGGCGACGACTCGCGCCCGCTCGCGCGCCCCGAGGCGGCGGCGCCGCGCTCCGGGGACCTGCCCGACCGGCTCACCACACTGCCGAAGGCGGCCCGGCTGACCGGCCTCAGCCCCGCGAGCCTGCGCGAGGACCCGGCCGCGAACGTGGCGGGCGGCGCCGCGCTGCTGGCCGACGCGCAGCGCCGGCTGGGCGCGCCGCGGAGCGACGACCCCGCGGACTGGTACGCGGCGGTCGCCCTCTTCTCCGGCGCCGACGACACGTCGTCGGCACAGGCGTACGCCGACGAGGTGTACGAGGTGATCCGGGCCGGCGAGGAACGCGTCACCGACGCCGGTCAGCAGGTCGCCCTGGCCGCCCGGCCGGGCCTCGCGCCGGCGTCCGGCACCTCGGCGCTGCGGCGCGCCGGACTGCGGGTCTCCTCCGCGGCCGGCACCGAGTGCCCGAAGACGGTGTCGTGCGAGTGGATCCCGGCACCGTACGAGGAGTTCGGCGACGGCGACTACGGCAACCACGACCTGGGCGACCGGCCCGCCTCCCAGCCGATCCGGTACATCGTCGTCCACGACACGGAGGGCGCCTGGGAGGGCGTGCTCGACATGGTGCAGGACCCCACCTATGTGTCCTGGCAGTACAGCCTGCGCTCCACCGACGGGCACATCGCCCAGCACGTGAAGGCGAAGGACGTCGCCTGGCACGCGGGCAACTGGTACATCAACGGGGGCTCGATCGGCCTGGAGCACGAGGGCTTCCTCACGGATCCGGACACCTGGTACACGGAGGCGATGTACCGTTCCTCGGCCCGGCTGGTGAAGTACCTCTCCAAGAAGTACGACATCCCGCTGGACCGGCAGCACATCCTCGGCCACGACACGGTCCCGGGGACGACCACGGCGACCATCCCGGGCATGCACACCGACCCGGGTCCGTACTGGGACTGGCGGCACTACTTCGAGCTGCTGGGCAGCCCGCTGAAGGCGACGGCCGGCAAGAACGCCGGGGTGGTCACGATCAGGCCCGACTACTCCGCCAACCGGCCCGTCTTCACGGGCTGCGAGAAGGCTGGCGAGCCGTGCGCCACGCACGGGTCGAGCGCGGTGCGCCTGTACTCCGACCACAGTGAGGACTCCCCGCTGATCAGGGACATCGGGCTCGGTTCCGCCCCCACCACGGGGGTGAACGACCTGTCCTCGCGGGTCTCCACGGGCCAGCAGTACGCGGTCGCCGACCGCTGGGGCGACTGGACCGCCATCTGGTACCTCGGCCAGAAGGCCTGGTTCGAGAACCCGAAGAAGCATCCCGCCGCGGTGCCCTCCAAGGGCACGGTGGTGACCCCGCGGGAGGGCCTCGACTCCGTGCCGGTGTACGGACGCGCGTACCCGGAGAAGGCGGCCTACCCGGAGGGCGTGCCGGCCCAGTCGGTGTCGCCGCTGCCGTACACGGTCCTCAAGGGCCAGAAGTACGTGACCGGGGGCAAGGTGCCCGGCGAGTACTACTACGCGGTGACCTTCGACGAGGCGTCCCACCAGGTGGTGCGGGGCGAGGACCTCTACTACGAGATCCAGTTCGGCCACCGGGTCGGCTTCGTGCGGGCGGCGGACGTGACGGTGGCCTCGCCGTAACGTCGCCCTCGCGCACGCGGACGAGGGGCGCCCCCGGACACGCCGGTCCGGGGGCGCCCCTCGTCGTACGGGAAGGCGTCAGCCCTGCTGGAAGAGTTCCGCCGGAAGCGGCTTCAGGAGGGCGTACAGGTCGTCGGTGATGGGGCGGTCCCAGGCGGCGATGGTCACCAGGACGTTGTCGCTGCGGTCGAACTGCACACAGGAGATCCGACCCTCGGAGAGCTTGACGCGGCGCACGATCAGCAGGTTGTCGCCCTGCATCACCGGCACGTCCTCGGTGCCGACGACGGTGATCTCCTCGTCGTTCTCCAGCGCCAGCAGCAGCTGTCCGACCTCGAAGGGGACCTCGCCCTCGGGCAGGTCGCGGGCCGGGGAGCCCTCGGGCAGATTGCCGATGACCATCGCGGGGCCGCGGCCGCCGAACAGGTCGTAGCGCAGGAAGACGCCCTGGCAGGTTCCGTCGGGGGCGGGCAGCAGCCCGGCGCCCAGATTGCCGGGCCAGTCGCCCGGGTCCATGGCCAGTACGTCGAAGTCGGGCCCGGCGGGGGTGGCACTGCGGCGGCGGAGGAACGACATGCCGCCATGGTACGTGCCCGGACCCGCGTACGGACGGTCGGGCGACGGCCGCCCCGGCTACCCGGAGCGGCCGTGCCGCTCGTGGTGACGGGCGACCCGGGCGCGGTTGCCGCAGGACGGCTTGCACCACTCCTGGCGCGGGTGCTCCTTGAGGAAGTAGCGCACACAGCCCGGGGCGTGGCAGGCGCGCAGGAGCTGCCGGCCGGGGCCGGAGAGGAACCCGATGGCGGCCTGCGCGAGGGCGGCGGCCAGGTCGCCGCCCCCGTCCGGGACGGGACGCCGGCGCACCGCGGGCTCGCCGCCCTCGTCCCAGGCCAGGACCGGGACGGTGGGGGTGCGGGCGGCCGCCTCGTTCAGTCGCCGGAGCGCCTCGGGGACGGGGAGCAGGCGGGTCGCGTCCGCGGGACTGGGCCGTGCGGGGCGGACGGCGTGGGCGAAGAGGGTGCGCAGGGCGGTGCGCAGGTCGCGGACGGCGGTGAGCTGGTCCTCGTCCGCGACGAAGGCGTCCGCGGCGGGGAGCGTGTCCGGGTGCGCGCGCACCCAGGCGGTGAGGCCGGCGGGCCCGGCCAGGTCGTCGGCCACTCCCCCGGCGCCGTCGTGCCGGACGGTGAGGGCGAGGTCCAGGGCGAGCCGTGCGTCGCCGGTGATCGAGTCCCGCATGGGGCCGATGATAAGGGCGCCCCCGGCCCGTGCGGCAGGGGGCGGAAGGGTGGGCCGGGACTCCCGCGGCTACGCCGGAGCCGGGACGACCGCGACCGGGCTCGCCGCGTGGAGCAGCACCGCCTGGGTGACGGAACCCATCATGCGGGCGGGAGCCAGCAGCCGGCGGCGGTGACGGCCGACGACGACCAGCTCGGCGTCCCGGGACGCCTCGACCAGGTGACCGGCGGCGTCTCCGGGCAGCACGTCGGTCTCGGCGGTGACCCCGGGGTGCCGTTCCCGGTGCGGGGCGAGGAAGCCCTCGGCCAGCGTCCGCGTCTCGTGCTCGACGGCGCCCTGGTCGATCTCCGGCGGCGGCATCTCGCCGGGCAGCATCCAGGTCTGCAGCGGCCACGGATAGGCGGCGACGATCCGCAGCGGGGCGCCGCGCAGGGCCGCCTCGTCGAAGGCGAAGGCGAGCGTGGCCTCGTCGGGGCTGTCGGCGTTCACACCGGCCACCACCGGCCGCCCGGGCCCGGCGGCCTTCTCCTCCCCGTCCCCGCGCCCGGGCGGGGGCACGACGACGACGGGGCACTCGGCGTCGCGGGCCGCGGCCAGCGAGTTGGAGCCGAGCAGCAGGCTGGCGAAGCCGCCGCGCCCCCGGGAGCCGAGCACCAGCATCCGGGCCGTGGCGCCCACCTCGGGCAGCAGCGCCCCGGGCGCCCCCTCCATCGCGAGGTACTCGACGGCCGGCAGGCCGGCGCGCTCCGCGAGGTGGTCGCGGACCTGGTCCAGGACGGGGTCGTCGTCGGGGTCGGGCGGCCCGGCCGCCAGCACTTCGGGCTGGGCCCAGGGCGCGTACTGGCGTACGTGCACGATCCGCAGCGGGGCCTCGCGCCGGTGTGCGGCGTCGAGCGCCCACTCCAGGGCGCGCAGGCTGTCCTGCGAACCGTCGACCGCCGCGACGACCGGCTGGGTGTTCATGGTTCCTCGCCTTCCGGACACGGCCTTCGGTCCTCGCCGTCCCCCGGCCAGCGTGACTCAGGCACGGGCCGGGGACGGTCACTTCGGATCGCGTGTCCGGAAAATCGCGCGGAACACCTCCGCGGCGGCCCCGCTCACGTCAGGTCGAACTCCCCCTCCCGGGCTCCGGACACGAACGCTCCCCACTCGGCGGGCGTGAAGATCAGGGAAGGGCTCTGTGGGCTGCGACTGTTGCGCATGGCGATGAAGCCCTCCACGAAGGCGATCTGGACATCGCCCAGGCCGCGGCTGCTGGACTGCCACTGCGCATTGCTGAGGTCCAGCTCCGGCTTGTCCCAGCCCGTGAGCGGGCGCTGCTGGGTGGTGCTCTCGGCCACGTCCGTGCTCCTCCCGATTCGTCGTCCGCGGTCAGCCTAGCGACCGGCCCCCGCCCCCGACAGGCCGCGCGAAAAGTACCTTTCCGCGCGGGGGCCGGGACGGGCGGCGCACACCGCGCCGGGGGCGTTGAACCGTCGGCGGTCCGCCGACGTACTGGTGGGGGCGGGCCCCCACCGGGCCCCGTTCGCCATGCCATCGCAGGACCGCACGGAAGGACCCTCCGGGTGTCGCTCTTCACTCGCCCTCGCCGAACACCGGACACCGCGGAGGGCGGGGCGGACCGGGACGGCGACGCGGCGGCGGCCGGGGAGGCCGCCGGGGGCGCACCGGCCGCCACGCCGCCGGGCCGGTTCGCCTGGCGGCGCCGGTGGCCCCGGGCGGCGCGCGGGGTCACCGTCGGGACGACCGTCCTCGCCGGGGCGCTGATCCTGTTCGCCCTCCTGGTGCCGAACCGTGTGGAGCGGCTCGGCGCCGGCGCGTTCCTGCGGCTGCCCGCCGAGGGCATCCTGCTGGCGACCCTGCTGCTGGCGCTGCCGCCGCGGTTCCGGCGGGCGGCGGCGGTGGTCTCGGGCGTCCTGCTCGGTCTGCTGACCGTGATGAAGTTCGTGGACATGGGCTTCTACCAGGTGCTGGCCCGCCCCTTCGACTGGGTGCTCGACTGGATCCTGCTGGACGACGCGGCGGAGTTCGTCCGGGAGTCGTTCGGCCGGGGCGGGCAGGTGCTCGCCGTGGCCGGGGTGATCGCGCTGTTCGTGGCGGTGCTGGTGCTGATGACGCTGGCGGCGGTGCGGCTGACCGGACTGATGGCCCGCCACCGTCCCGTCGCCGTCCGGACGACGCTGGTGCTGGGCGTCGCGTGGATCACCTGCGTCACGCTGGGTGTGCGGGTGGCCGGGGTGCCGGTCGCCACCAAGGGCACCGCGGAGATGCTGGGCAACCGGGTGGAGCAGGTGCGCGCGGGGCTGCGCGACGCACGGGTCTTCGACGAGCAGGCCTCCGTCGACGCCTTCGCCACGACACCGCCGGACCGGCTGCTGACCGGACTGCGCGGCAAGGACGTGCTGTTCACGTTCATCGAGAGCTACGGGCGGGTCGCGATCGACGACCCGGCGATGGCCGGGCCGGTCGACGCGACCCTGCGGGAAGGCACCCGCAGGCTCGCGGACGCCGGTTTCGCCTCCCGCAGCGGCTGGCTGAAGTCCCCCGTGACGGGCGCGGGGAGCTGGCTGGCGCACTCCACCTTCCTGTCGGGTCTGTGGATCAAGAACCAGCAGCGGTACCGCAGTCTGACCACCAGCGACCGCATGACCCTCACCGGCTACTTCCGCAAGACGGGCGACTGGCGCACCGTCGGCATCGTGCCCGGAGTGCGGCGGGCCTGGCCGGAGGGCGAATTCTTCGGGCTGGACCACGTCTACGACTCCGAGCACCTCGGCTACCGGGGCCCGTACTTCAGCTGGACGCCCGTGCCCGACCAGTTCAGCCTGGAGGCGTTCGAGCGCCTGGAGCACGGCCGGACGGACCGGAAGCCGATCATGGCGGAGATCATCCTGGCCTCCAGCCACAACCCCTGGTCGCCCCTCGCGCGGATGATCGACTGGGACGACCTCGGTGACGGCTCGGTGTTCCACGGGATCAAGGAGGAGGGCACGGATCCCAAGGAGGTGTGGAAGGACCCGGAGAAGGTCCGCACCGAGTACCGGCGGGCCATCGAGTACTCGCTGGACAGCCTCACCGGGTGGGTGGAGCGGTACGGCGACGAGAACACGGTGCTGGTCTTCCTCGGCGACCACCAGCCGGTGCCGACCGTCACCGCGGGGAGCACCAGCAGGGATGTGCCGGTCACGATCGTGGCCAAGGACGAGAAGGTGATGGAGCGGGTGGCCGGGTGGGGGTGGCGCGACGGCCTCAAGCCCTCGGCGGGGGCTCCGCGGTGGAACATGGACGAGTTCCGGGACCGCTTCATGACGGCGTACGGCCCGTCGTCCCCGTGACCGTCCCGATCCGGGGCAGCGCCCCCGGGAAAAAGTGCAGGCCCGGCTCTTGCCTCGGGAGGTGGTGGGCTGACTTACTGATCCCGGTGGGGCGACCGAATGATCGGTCGTCCGAATTGTGCGACGGGCGAGGAGATCGTGCTGATGCTGGACCCGGCGGAGCGGCTGGACCCCGAGGCCCTGCGGGCGCTGCAGCTGGAGCGGCTGCGCACCTCCCTGCGGCACGCGTACGACAACGTGCCGTTCTACCGGGAGTCCTTCGACAAGGCCGGCGTCCACCCGGACGACTGCCGCTCGCTGTCGGACCTGTCGCGGTTCCCGTTCACCACCAAGGCGGACCTGCGGGAGAACTACCCGTACGGCATGTTCGCGGTGCCCCGTGACCGCGTCCGCCGGCTCCACGCCTCCAGCGGCACCACCGGACGCCCCACGGTCGTCGGCTACACGGAGGGCGACCTCTCCCTCTGGGCGGACATGGTGGCCCGGTCCATCCGCGCGGCGGGCGGCCGGCCGGGAGACGTCGCGCATGTGGCGTACGGCTACGGCCTGTTCACCGGCGGTCTGGGCGCCCACTACGGCGCCGAGCGGCTCGGCTGCACGGTGATCCCCGCGTCCGGCGGGATGACGGCCCGCCAGGTGACCCTGATCCAGGACCTGAAGCCTGCGATCATCATGGTGACCCCCTCCTACATGCTCACCCTGCTCGACGAGTTCGAGCGGCAGGGGGTCGATCCGCGCTCCACCTCGCTGCGTGTGGGGATCTTCGGCGCGGAGCCGTGGACGGAGCGGATGCGGCGGGAGATCGAGGAGCGCTGCGCGATCGACGCGGTCGACATATACGGGCTGTCGGAGGTGATCGGCCCGGGTGTCGCGCAGGAGTGCGTGGAGACCAAGGACGGCCTGCACATCTGGGAGGACCACTTCTACCCGGAGGTGGTCGACCCGCTCACCGGTGAGGTGCTTCCGGAGGGCGAGCAGGGGGAACTGGTCTTCACCTCGCTCACCAAGGAGGCGATGCCCATCGTCCGTTACCGGACGCGGGACCTGACCCGTCTGCTGCCGGGCACCGCACGGGTGTTCCGGCGGATGGAGAAGATCACCGGCCGCAGCGACGACATGGTGATCCTGCGCGGGGTGAACCTGTTCCCCACGCAGATCGAGGAGATCGTGCTGCGCACACCGGGCGTGGCGCCGCACTTCCAGCTCCGCCTCACCACGGAGGGCCGGATGGATTCCCTCACGGTCCGGGCGGAGGCCCGCCCCGACGCGGACGCGGCGGTCCGGGCCGCGGCGGCGCGGTCCGTCACGGCGGCGGTGAAGGACGGCATCGGGGTCTCGGTCGCGGTGGAGATCGTCGACCCGGAGACGCTGGAACGCTCGGTGGGCAAGATCCGGCGGATCGTGGACCTGCGCGAGGACCGCGGCTGACCGCGTGCGGGGGCTAGTGGGCGGCCACGATCCTCTCGACCGCGGCCGTCACCAGCCGCTCGCGCTCCTGAGGGGTGAAGACGTCCGGCAGGGTGAGCTGTTCGACGATCAGCCAGTTCAGCGCGAGGTAGAGCAGCTTGACGGCCATGGCGTCGCCGGGGAGGCCGGACCCCTCGTGGTAGCGGACGTTGGCCTCGACGTCGGCGCGGACCCGCTCGGTGAGCACCTGGCGGAGCCCGGGACGGCGGGTGGCCTCCAGGCGCAGTTCGAGGAGCGCGAGGTAGCCGGTGCGGAAGGAGGCGATACGGCCCACCAGTTCACGCATCAGCCCCGCGTAGACCTCCCGGTCGCGCCCCGCGGCCCGCTGCCGGGCGATGGTCTCCTCGTCGGGCTGGAGCCGCTCGTAGACCCGGGCGCCCGCCTGGGTGAGCAGGTCGTCGCGCGAGCCGAAGTAGTTGGAGGCGGTGCCCACGGGCACGCCGGCCTCGGTGTCCACCGCCCGGAACGTCAGCCCCCGGGCCCCGTCGCGGGCCAGCACCTCGATGGCCGCGTCCACCAGGGCGGCCCGCCGCTGCTCGTTCCGTCTCACCACTGACACCACTCCGCCCGCAGCACACCCGACCTCACCACTCCAGTCAGAGTACTACGTCCAGAGTCGTCTGACGCGACGTCCGGCGGTCACGCACGCCCCATTGACACATCCCGCGACTGACAGGAAAGTTTCACTCCGCAAGGCGATCCCCGAAAAATTCTTTCAGCCCGTGCTGGGCCACGACCCGGGAGGAACCTCATGGCGAACGAAGGCGCGAGAGGCATCACACGCCGTCAGCTCGGCGGCGGCGCGCTGGCCCTGGGCGGCGCGCTGGCCTTCGCCTCCCTCCCGGCCGACCCGGCCGCGGCGGCCGCGCCGTCGGGCGGCAACGCCGTGACCCTGCGGCACGGATCCGCCCGGCGCGCCGGGCTCCTCTCCGCCCCGCTGCGGCAACTCGTCACCGACGCCGAGGCGTTCCTCGCCCCGTCCCCCGAGCACCCCTGGTACGCGGGCGCCGTGCTGCTCGCCGGGCGCGGCGGCACGGTCGCGCTGCACCGTCCCATCGGCATGGCGGTGCGCTACAGCGCGTACGACGAGAAAACCGACACCGGTGTCGAGTTCCCGGCGGAGCAGCAGATCCCCATGGCCGAGGACACCGTCTTCGACCTGGCCTCGGTCTCCAAGCTGTTCACCTCGATCCTCGCCGTGCAGCAGATCGAGCGGGGCGCGCTGGAGCTGGAGGCGGCGGTCGCCTCGTACCTGCCGGACTTCGGCCGCGCGGGCAAGCAGGACGTCACCATCCGTCAGCTGCTCACCCACACCTCCGGTTTCCGCTCCTGGATCCCGCTGTACGCCGCGCCGACGTACGAGGAGAAGGTGCGGCTGGTCTACGACGAGAAGCCGGCCAGTCCGCCCGGAACCGCCTATCTGTACTCGGACCTCAACCTGATCTCGCTCCAGCTGGTCCTGGAGGAGGTCACCGGCCGCTCCCTCGACACCCTGCTGGCCGAGGAGATCACCGGCCCGCTGGGCATGCGCCGCACCCGCTACAACCCTCCCGCCTCCTGGAAGCCGGGGATCGCGGCCACCGAGGACGCCCGCAGGCCGTGGTCCGGGCTCGACCGGGGCCTGGTGTGGGGCGAGGTGCACGACGAGAACGCCCACAGCCTGGGCGGCGTCGCCGGGCACGCGGGCGTGTTCTCGAGCGCCTGGGACCTGGCGGTCCTCGGGCGGACCCTGCTCAACGGCGGCGCCTACGGCCGGGAGCGGATCCTCGCCCCGGAGTCGGTGGAGCTGATGTTCACCGACTTCAACACCGCCTTCCCCGGCGACGAGCACGGTCTGGGCTTCGAGCTGTACCAGCACTGGTACATGGGCGCGATGGCCACCCCGCGCACCGCGGGCCACACCGGCTTCACCGGGACCTCGCTGGTGCTCGACCCGACGACCGACTCGTTCCTCGTGGTGCTGGGCAACTCCGTGCACCCGGTGCGCGGCTGGCGCTCCGGGTCGGCTCCCCGGGTGGCCGCGGCGAATCAGCTGGCCCGCGCGGTGCCGGTCCGGCCCGCGCGGGGGCGCACGGCGTGGTTCTCCGGGATGGCCGGTTCGGCGACCGCGACGCTCACTCTGCCCGCGCTGGACACCTCGTCCGGCGCGGCACGGCTGCGCTGCGCCCTGTGGTGGGACACGGAGCCCGGCGCCGACGTCCTGGCCCTGGAGGCCTCCGCGGACGGCGGCACCAGCTGGCGGGCGGTGCCGTTCACCACGAGCCGGCCGGGCGGGCAGCCGGAGCCGCACCCGGCGGGCACGGCCACCGGCTGGTCGGGCCGGGTCTGGCACGAAGTCGGCGCGGCGCTCCCCGCCGCGCCCGCTCTCGCCCTGCGCTGGCGGTACACCACGGACCGGCTGTACGTCGGACGCGGCGCCTACGTCGACGCGCTGCGCGTCGGGACGCCGGACGGCCGGCTCTTCGACGACGGCCGCCGGGCGGACGCGGCACGGGTCCGGGCGGAGGGCTGGACCCGGTCGGACGGCTGAGCGGGGCGGCGGGTCAGCCCTCCCCCGCCTCCAGCACCGCCATGGCCGCGTTGTGCCCCGGCACCCCGCTCACCCCGCCGCCGCGCACCGCGCCCGCGCCGCACAGCAGGACGTTGGCGTGCCGGGTCTCCACGCCCCAGCGGCCGGTGCCCTCCTGGGCGTAGGGCCAGGACAGTTCGCGGTGGAAGATGTTGCCGCCGGGCAGTCCGAGGTCGCGCTCCAGGTCCAGCGGGGACCGCGCCTCCAGGCAGGGCCGTCCGTCGGCGTCGGTGGCCAGGCAGTCGGCGAGCGGTTCGGCCAGATGGGCGTCGAGCTGGGCGAGCGTCGACTTCAGGAGTTCCTCGCGTACGGCGTCGTTGTCCCGCTCGAACAGCCGGGCGGGGGTGTGCAGTCCGAAAAGGGTGAGCGTCTGGTAGCCCCGCGCGGCCAGGTCCGGGCCGAGGATCGTGGGGTCGGTGAGCGAGTGGCAGTAGATCTCGGAGGGCGGGGCGGACGGCAGCTCGCCGGCGGCGGCCCGGTCGTACGCGGCGGCCAGCTGCCCGTACCCCTCGGAGATGTGGAAGGTCCCGGCGAACGCCTCGCGCGGGTCGACGGAGGTGTCGCGCAGCCGGGGCAGCCGCTCGAGCAGCATGTTCACCTTGAGCTGGGCGCCCTCGGCGGGCGGCGGGGGCGTGTCGCCGGTGAGCCTGGCGAGTTCCCGCGGGGAGGCGTTGACCAGGACGTGCCGCGCCGCGGCGACGCCCTCGCCGCCGGCCGAGCGGTGGGTGACCTCGGCCGTGCGGCCGTCGGTCTTGACGCGCACCGCCTCGTGGCCGGTGGCGACGACCGCTCCGGCGGCGCGCGCGGCACCGGCCAGCGCGTCGGTGAGGGCGCCCATGCCTCCGACGGGCACGTCCCAGGCGCCGGTGCCGCCGCCGATGACGTGGTAGAGGAAGCAGCGGTTCTGCCTCAGGGTGGGGTCGTGGGCGTCGGCGAAGGTGCCGATGAGGGCGTCGGTGAGGACGACACCGCGCACCAGGTCGTCGGTGAAGCGCTCCTCGACGGCGACGCCGAGGGGTTCCTCGAAGAGGGTCCGCCAGGCCTCCTCGTCGCCGACGGCGCGGCGCAGTTCGTCGCGGGTGGGCAGGGGTTCGGTGAGGGTCGGGAAGACGCCGCGGGCGACCCGGCCGGTCATGTCGTAGAAGCGCTGCCAGGCCCGGTACTCGTCGTCGGAGCCGGTCAGCCGGGCGAACGCCTCGCGGGTACGCCGCTCGCCGCCGCCGACGAGCAGCCCGGTGGGGCGTCCGTCGCGTTCGGCGGGGGTGTACGAGGAGATGTCGCGGGTGCGCAGCCGGACGTCGAGGCCGAGGTCGTCGACGATCTTCCTGGGCAGCAGGCTGACCAGGTAGGAGTACCGGGACAGCCGGGCGTCGACCCCGGTGAACGGGCGGGTGGACACCGCCGCCCCGCCGGTGTGGTCCAGCCGCTCCAGCACCAGCACGGAGCGGCCGGCGCGGGCGAGGTAGGCGGCGGCGACGAGGCCGTTGTGGCCTCCGCCGACGATGACGGCGTCGTACGCGCCGGTGGGCCGGGGTGCGGTCATGGTCCTTCGTAACACGCGCCGATCCGCACCGGCCAGAGGCCGTGCGGCGTCATGCCCCGCCGGCCGCCCACTGCCGGCGCACCGCCGCCACCCGGCGGTACAGCTCGGCCGCCTCCTCGCCGCGGCCCAGCCGCTCCAGGCAGTGGGCCTCGTCGGTGCGGGCGGCGAGGGTGTCGGCGTGGTCCGCGCCGAGGACGCGTTCCCGGGCCTCCGCGACGCCGCGGTACTCGTCCAGGGCGTCCGCCCAGCGACCCAGCCAGCCCAGCCCCACGGCGACCTCGCGGCGGCTGACCAGCGTGTCCGGGTGGTCGGCTCCCAGGACGTGCGCGCGCCGCGCGTACACGTCGCGGGACTCCGCGAGGGCCTCGGTCCAGCGCCCCAGCCGGCCGAGGCCGACGCAGATGCCGTGCCGGGCGCGCAGGGTCCCGGGGTGGGCGGGGCCCTGGACGCGGGTGAGGTCCTCGACAAGGGCGCGGTAGTGGTCCAGGGCCTCGGCGGCGCGGCCGAGCCGGCCCAGGGCGACGCCGGTCTCGTGGCGGGCGGCGAGGGTGTCGGCGTGGTCCGGGCCGAGGGCCCGGGCGCGGGCCCCGGCGACCTCGCGGTAGGTCTCCAGGGCCTCGGTCCAGCGGCCCAGCCGGCCGAGGGCGTAGGCGACCTCGTACCGGGTGACGAGGGTGTCGGGGTGCTCGGGTCCGAGCACCCTGGCGCGGGCGGCCGCCACCTCGCAGGCCATGCCGTGCGCGTCCTGCGGGCGGCCGAGCCGGCCGAGGTTGAAGGCGAGGTTGTGGCGGCAGCGCAGGGTGTCGGGGTGGTCGGGGCCCATGGTGCGCTCGCGGGCGGCGAGCACCGACAGATAGACCTGGTGGGCGTCGAAGGGGCGGCCCAGCCGGCCGAGGACGTACCCCATCTCCTGGCGGGCGGCCAGGGTGTCGGGGTGGTCGGCGCCCAGCGCGCGGATGCGGGCCCCGGCGACGTCCTTGTAGGCGCGCAGCGCGTCGGCGGCGCGGCCGGTGCGGCTGAGGGCGAACGCGACCTCGTAGCGGCTGGCGAGGGTGTCGGGGTGGTCGGGCCCGAGGAGCCGCTCGCGCTCGGCGGCGACCGCGCGGTGCACCTCCTCCGCCTCCGTCCAGCGGCCGAGGCGGCCCAGGGTCAGGCCCGCGTGGTGCCGTCCGGCGAGGGTGGCCGGCGTCTCCGGCGCGGGGCGGGCGGTCCACTCGCCGGACAGAGCGCCGGCCGGGTCCGGGGAAGGGGTGCGCGGTGCGGCGCCGGCCGCCTTGTGCCCGGTGGTCATGCCGCGGGTCCAGGAAGGCAGCCGGGCGGCACGTCCGGCGGGTACCGGCACCGCCACCAGCTCCGCGCGGGCCGGCGCGGCGGCCGGTGCGGCCCGCAGCGCGCCGATCCGGCGGGCCAGTTCGCGGGCGCTGTCCGGGCGCTCGCCGGGCTCCTTGGCCAGCAGGTCGAGGATGATGCGCTCCAGGCGCTCCGGCAGGTCGGCGCGGTGGCGGCGCGGCGGCCGGGGCGGTGTGTCCCGGTGGCCGACGAGGATCGCCCAGGCGTCGTCGAGGTCGAACGGGGGCACTCCGGTGGCGATCTCGTACAGCACGCACCCGAAGGAGTAGAGGTCGCTGCGCCGGTCCACCTCCGAGCCGCTGATCTGCTCGGGCGACATGTAGTGCGGGGTGCCCATCGCGACGCCGGTACCGGTCAGCCGCGCGGTGAAGCCGATGTCGTGGCCGAGCCGGGCGATGCCGAAGTCGCAGATCTTCACCGTGCCGTCGTCGAGGCGCACGATGTTGGCGGGCTTGAGGTCCCGGTGCACGATGCCCTGGTCATGGGTGTGGGCGAGGGCCGCGGCGACCTGGTCGGCGATCTCCACCACCTCGTCGACCGGCAGCGGATGCTGCTTGTTGTCCTCCAGCAGCCGGCTGAGGTCGCGGCCCTGGAGCAGTTCCATCACCAGGTACAGCACGCCCTCGGACTCGCCGAAGTCGTGCACCACGGTGATCCCCCGGTGCTGGAGCGCCGCGGCCACCCGGGCCTCCCGGCGGAACCGTTCGCGCAGCACCCGTCCGAACGACTGGTCCTGCTGCGGTCCGGCGGGTTTGAGGCACTTCACGGCGACGTGCCGCCCCAGTGACTCGTCCCGTGCCCGCCAGACCTCCCCCATGCCGCCGCGCCCGATCCGGTCCAGCAGCCGGTACCTGCCGTGGATCAGCCCGCCGTCCCCCATCTCCCCGCCCGCCCCCGTCGCAGTCCGCCCCGCCCTCCCCTGGCTCGTCCAGTATGGCGACGGCTCGCCCGGATTTGTACCGTGCCCGACCGGGGGCGTCGCGGCGGACGCGCGGACGGCTAAGGGTCAGTTCAGGGTGGCGAGGAACTCCGTGCAGGCCCGTGCGCAGGAACGGCACTCCTGTGCCGTGCGTTCCGCCCCGGCGTGCCCGTCGAAGGCCTGCGCGCTCTCCAGGCACACCTGCCGGCACCACTCCACCTGGACGCGGATGGCCGCCTCGTCCACCTGGTTCTGCTCGGAGAGCATCCGGCAGGTCGCGTCGCAGACCTCCGCGCACATGATGCCCTTGCGCCGCACGAGTTCCTGGTTCTCGGTGCCGTCCGGGTCCACCAGGCCGGCCCGCGTGGCGCAGGCCCGCGCGCACTCGGTGCACGCCTGGGCGCAGGCGAACCGGTCCTCCAGGAACCGAAACAACTCCTTCTCGGATGTCGTCGTCACTCCGCGCGGGTAGCCGCCGCACCGGCCGTCAAACCCGCCGCGGCGGGCGGGCGTCACCGTGCGGCGAGCCGGTTCGCGGACGGGGACCGGGGGTACCCGCGCGCCATGATGAACACCGGATGGATGGAATCGGCCGACCTCGCGGCGGGCCGCGGCGCCCTCGGGATCGGGCTCGTGGTGGCGGGGGTGGCGGTGCTCGCCCTGCTGATCGGCATGTTCGTCCTGGGCAGCCGCAAGGTCAGGAACGACTCGCGCCGGCCCCGCCCGGAGGAGCAGCCCCGGGTGCCCGACGGGGGTCCGGTGCGGGAGGTGCAGGAGGTGCGCGAGCCGGACGAGATGCCCAGAAGTGACGAGCGTCTGCTGCCGCACGATCTGACCGGCCACGGCAACGCCGGCACCCGCACGAGCGCGTCGCAGGACCGGCCCCGCTGGAACGAGGGAGGCGGCGGGTCCTTCGGCAGCGGCGGACCGGGCCGCACCTGACCGCCGGGCGGAGAGCAGGACGGACACCCCGTCCCCCACAGGGGCGGGCCGCGGGTCATGGACCCCGGCCCGCCCCTTCGTCTGCGTGAAGTGAGGTGGATCACAGCACTTCGGTGCATCGTTTCGCCGGGCCATGAGTCTTTGTCTGAGGTGTAAGGGCTTGTTCGGAACACGGGGCGGTGGGGATGGAGCGGTTTCGGGCAGACGGCTTCGAGGAGTTCGTGGCTGCCCGCTGGTCGGCGCTGCTCCACGTCGCGCGTCTGCTCACCGGCGGCGACCGCCAGCGTGCCGAGGACCTCGTGCAGGAGGCCCTGGTGAAGCTGTGGTTCGCCTGGCCGAGGGTCGCCGAGCAGGCCCCGGAGGCGTATGTGCGCCAGGTGCTGGTGCGGATGGCGGCCCGTTCGGCCCGGCGGCGCTGGTGGGGTGAGCGCCCGGTGGGCGAGCTGCCCGACCGGCCCGGACCCGGTGACGTGTCCTCGGCCGTCGCGGAACGCTCCCGGCTGGAGGCCGCGCTGGCGCTGCTGCCGCCCCGGCAGCGGGCCGCGGTGGTGCTGCGCTACTACGAGGACCTGCCGGAGGGCCAGGTGGCACAGGCCCTGGGCTGTCCGGTGGGTACCGCGCGCTCCCACGCGTCGCGCGGGGTGGCGCGGCTGCGGCAGATCCTTTCCGAGTCCGTCAGGCCCGTGGGGTGAGGGGAGAAGCGATGAACGACTTCGAGCGCGAGCTGACGCGCCTGATGCACGACGCCCGGCAGCCGGCCCCCTTCCGGCCCGAGCACCGGCGGCGCCTGTACGAGGGCATCCGGGTGCGCCGCCGGACCCGGACGCTGTGGCGGGCCGGCGGCTCGGCCCTCGCGGTGGCCGGGCTGAGCGTCGCGCTCGCCGTGCTGCCCGGCACCGACTCCCGGTCCGCGCCGCCCGCCGACCAGCGGCCCCGGCCCGCGACCAGTCCGACACCGCCGGCGTCCCCGGCGCCGACGCACTCCGGACAGACGCCCCTGCCGAGCACGTCGGCGCCGCCGACGAGTACCCCGGAGACCACGGTCGCCGGCGGCACGGCGCCCGGACACGACACCGCGACGTCCTCGCTCCCGCCGGCCGGGACGCCCACGAGCACCCGGCGGCCCACGACGGCGCCCCCGCCGGACTCCTCGCCGACCCCGACCCCACCGCCGTCCACCCCACCCGCGCGGGGGCCCTCCGCCCCGACCGGAGAGGATACGGCGGACAGCGGTTAGCACCCGCCGCGCAAGCCCCGTCCGTGGGCGACCCCGTCCCCGGGCCGTTTCCCCCGACCGTCACTCGGGCGCGGCAGCCCGCACCAGGGCCCGTCATGCCGTACGCCGGAAAGAGACTGTGAAGCCGTCATGAGAACCGCGAGGCGGTCGGCACCGACCGACCGCCGCACATCCGCCGTGCCGGCGGCGCTGCCGCGCCGGGCGCCGCTGCCCGCGCACCATCCGGAGCCCGTCCTGGACGTGGTGGTGCCCGTGCACAACGAGGAGAACGACCTGGAGCCCTGCGTCCGGCGGCTCCACGCGCACCTCGCGGAGAACTTCCCCTACTCCTTCCGGATCACCGTCGCCGACAACGCCAGCACGGACCGCACCCCGCTGATCGCCGAGCGGCTGGCCGGGGAGCTGCCCGGGACGGAGTGGATACGGCTGGACGAGAAGGGCCGCGGCCGTGCCCTGCACACCGCCTGGTCACGGTCCGCCGCGCCGGTGCTCGCCTATCTGGACGTGGACCTGTCCACCGACCTGGCTGCCCTGTTGCCGCTGGTGGCCCCGCTGATCTCCGGGCACTCGGACATCGCGATCGGCACGCGGCTGGCCCGCGGCTCGAGGGTGGTGCGCGGACCGAAGCGGGAGATCATCTCCCGCTGCTACAACGGGCTGCTGCGCGGCACCCTCGCGGTGAGGTTCACCGACGCCCAGTGCGGCTTCAAGGCGGTGCGGCGGGACGTCGCCGAGCGGCTGCTTCCGCTGGTCGAGGACCAGGAGTGGTTCTTCGACACCGAGCTGCTGGTGATAGCCGAACGCGCCGGACTGCGCATCCACGAGGTGCCGGTGGACTGGGTGGACGACCCCGACAGCCGCGTCGACATCCTCGCCACGGCACTGGCCGATCTGCGCGGCATGGCCCGGCTGGGGCGCGCGCTGGCCGGCGGCAGGCTTCCGCTGGCGGCGCTGCGCCGGCCCGGGGAACTCGACGAGGCCGCCGGGCTGCCGCCCGCCCTGGTCCCCCAGCTGATCCGGTTCGCCACCGTCGGGGTGGCCAGCACCCTGTTCTACCTGCTGCTCTACAGCCTGCTGCGGCCCGTCGCGGGCGCCCAGACCGCCAACGCGCTGGCCCTGCTGGCCAGCGCCGTCGCCAACACCGCCGCGAACCGCCGGCTCACGTTCGGGGTGCGCGGGCGCGACGGGGTGCTGCGCCATCAGCTCAAGGGGCTGGCGGCCTTCCTGGTCGGCCTCGCCCTCACCAGCGGTTCGCTGGCCGTGCTGCACCGCACCGCGCCCGGCGCCGGCCCCCGCGTGGAGCTGCTGACGCTGGTCGCCGCCAACCTCGCCGCGACACTGCTGCGCTTCCTCCTCCTGCGGGCCTGGGTGTTCCCCGGCCGGCGCTCCTCCCGTACGACAGGATCCTCCGCCTCATGACCACCGTCGGGACCAGCCAGGCCGGCCCCACCCCGTCCAGCCCGCCCGGGCCCGGCGACGCCCCGCCGGCCGCCCCGGACCCCCGGGAGCGGCTGCGCCGCGCCGCCGCGCACTACGGGCCCGTCCTCGCGATGTACGGCGCGCTGAAGCTGGTGGGCTTCGCCGTCTTCATGTACCTGCTGGACTCGGCGGGCGACTTCCGCGAGAAGAACCCGCGGTTCGGCGGCGGCGCCCACACCTGGGACGTGCTGGGCAGCTGGGACGGCTGGTGGTACCAGCAGATCGCGCTGCACGGCTACGACCCGGCGCTGGAGCCGATACCCGGCGCCACCGGTCTGATCACCCTCAAGGGCAACTCGGCGGCCTTCTTCCCGCTGTACCCGGCGCTGATGCGGATGGTCTCGGAGGTCACCGGGCTCGGCCCGTACGGCGCCGGCATGACCGTGTCGGTCGTCTTCTCGTTCGTCGCGGCGCTCGGCATCTACGCGGTGACGGCCCGGCTGGGCGGGCGGCGCGCCGGTCTGGTCGCCGTCGGGCTGTGGGCGGTGTGGCCCGGCTCCGGCGCGGAGTGGGCGGTCTACTCGGAGTCCCTGTACACGGCGCTGGCGGCGTGGGCCTGCTACGCCGTGATGACCCGGCGCTGGCTCACCGCGGGCGTGCTGACCTTCACCGCGGGGCTCGCCCGGCCCACCGCCGTGACCCTGGTCGCCGCCCTCGCCGTCGCCGGGCTGCTCGCGGTGTGGCGCCGCGAGGAGGGTCTGAAGCGCCCGCTGATCGCGGTGCTGATCGCCCCGCTGGGCGTGGCCGGCTATCTGGGCTGGGTCGGCTACCGGATGGGTGACTGGGGCGGCTACAACAAGCTCCAGGACGGCGCCTGGGCCCACAAGTTCGACTTCGGGCGGCACAGTCTCGACGTGCTCACCTCGGTGCCGGTGGGGCACACCGACTACCTGTTCGCGATGCCCATGGAGGACATGATCGGGGTCGGGGTGGTGCTGCTGGTGCCGGTGCTGACGGTGCTGCTGATGCGGCTGCGGCCGCCCGTCGTCCTCGTCGTCTACACCGTGCTGTCGTATCTGATGGTGATGGCCACCCAGCAGTACTTCGGCAACGTCTCCCGCTATCTGCTCCCGCTGTTCCCGCTGTTCGTCCCGCTGTCCCTGGCCATGCGCCGGCTGAAGTGGCCCTCGCTGGCCGCGGTGCTGGGCACGGCGGCCGTGGCCTCGGGCTCGTACGCCGGGTACGTCCTGTTCGAACTCGGTGTGCCGTAGGCCTACGGTGGAGGCATGGGCGCCGGGACCGTGACGCTGTTCCTGTGCGGCGATGTGATGCTCGGGCGGGGAGTCGACCAGATCCTGCCGCACCCGGGTGATCCCGCGCTGCGGGAGGAGTCCGTGCGGGACGCCCGCGGCTATGTGGAGCTGGCGGAGGCGGTGAACGGCCCGATCCCCCGCCCGGTGCCGTTCCCCTGGCCGTGGGGCCGGGCGCTGGAGGTGCTGGAGGAGGCCGCCCCGGACGTGCGGATCGTCAATCTGGAGACGTCCGTGACGCGGAGCGGCGCGTTCGCGCCGGGGAAGGCCGTCCACTACCGGATGTGTCCGGCCAATGTGCCGGCGCTGACGGCGGCCCGGCCCGACGTGTGCGTCCTCGCCAACAACCATGTGCTCGACTTCGGCCGCCCGGGGCTCCGGGAGACCCTGGAGGTGCTGGCCGGGGCGGGCCTGGGGACGGCGGGCGCGGGACGGGACGACGGCGCGGCGTACGCGCCGGCCGTGGTGCCCGTGGCGGGCGGCCGGGTGCTGGTGTTCGCCCTGGGGATGATGTCGAGCGGCATCCACCCGGGCTGGGCCGCGACGGAGGAGCGGTCCGGGGTGGCGTTCCTCGCGGAGCCGTCGCCCGCCGCGGCCGAGGCGGTCGTCCGGCGGATCCAGGGGACGAAACGCCCCGGCGACGTCGTGGTGGTGTCTGTGCACTGGGGTTCCAACTGGGGCCACCATGTGCCGCGCGGCCAGATCGACTTCGCGCACGCGCTGGTCGACGGCGGTGCCGACGTCGTCCACGGGCACTCCTCGCACCACCCCCGCCCGGTCGAGATGTACCGCGGCCGGCCCGTCCTGTACGGCTGCGGCGACTTCGTCGACGACTACGAGGGCATCACCGGGTACGAGGAGTACCGCGACGAGCTGCGGCTCGCCTGTCTCCTGTCGGTCGGCGCGGACACCGGCCGGACGGCCGCCCTGCGCATGGTGCCGCTGCGGGCGCGGCGGATGCGGCTGGAGGCCGCCCCGCCGGAGGAGCGGGAGTGGCTGCGCGAGACGCTCGACCGGGTCAGCGACGCGGACATCGCCCTGGACGCCGCCGG
Source organism: Streptomyces fungicidicus (assembly GCF_003665435.1). Classification (NCBI taxonomy): domain Bacteria; kingdom Bacillati; phylum Actinomycetota; class Actinomycetes; order Kitasatosporales; family Streptomycetaceae; genus Streptomyces; species Streptomyces fungicidicus. Next base: position 362,585 of record NZ_CP023408.1, on the reverse strand, counting down.
CGCACTCACCGTCCCCTGCGCCGGGCCCTGAGCGGCACCCTGCACCGGGCCCGGCGAACCACCGCCCCCACCCGCCGGAACCTTGAGCGGGCCCCCCGCTCGGCACCCCGGCAGCACCGCCACAGCCGCGTCCACGACCGCCACGGGCACCACGGTGGCCGCGCGCCCTGCGCTGGGCCCCGAGGACCACCGCCCCCACCCGCCGGGACCATGAGCGGCACCCCCGGTCGACAAACCGCCAGCACCGCCGCAGCCTGTCCACGACCGCCACGGGCACCCCCGCGCACCCCCGCGCACCCCGCGCTGGCCCGCGGGGACGCGTCGTCGTAGGTCCGGGGCGTTCCGTCGCGGCGTGATCTCGTCCGCCGGCCTCCGGCGGTCCGGAACGCCGGGCCGACGGCGGGGGCGGGCAGTAGCCTGAGCGGATCCAGCCCCGGGAGCTTGCGATGTGGAAACGCGGGAAGCACGCACGGCGTCCGAGCACCCCCGCGCTGGAGCTGTGCGACCTCTGCGCGAGGACGTTCCCGGCGGACGAGGCGGTGACCGGCCATGTCGCGGACTCGTCCTCGGTCCACCCCACCCGCGACCGGTACGACGGTCTGCGCCGCGTCACCGCCTGCTGCGAGGCGCACCTCGGCGTGATCCGCGAGGCGTACGGGCGCCGCCCGTTCGTCCAGGAGGAGCTCTGGGCGGGCAAGATCGCCCGGGTCATGGCGTCCGGCCCGCCGGTGGTCGGCATGGAACGGCTGGCCCGCCGGACCGGACTCCACGAGGCGGACATCCGGCGGGCCATCGCCTGGCACAACGAGCGGCGCCGCCGGCTGGACGAGTGAGCCGCGGCGCCGTCAGGGGGCCGCCGTCACACCGCCTGCGGCTGCAGGAAACGGGCCAGCAGATCGTCCAGGCTCACCATGCCGGTGAGCCTGCCGGATCCGTCGCGGACCACGGCGAGCGAGGCCCGTCGGCGGCGCATCAGGTCGATCGCGTCGCCGACCGTGGCGTCGTCCGTCAGCTCGGGCACCGGACGGGCCAGGGCGCGGGCGCCGGCCGCCCGTCCCCGTGCGCGGGCCACCAGGGCGTCACGGGCGTGCACCGAGCCGAGGACCGTGTCGTGCTCGCGGACCAGGAGCCGGGTGCGGCCGCGGGCCGCGGCGACGCGCAGGATCTCGTCGACGTCCGCGCCGCCCTCCACCCAGACGATCCCGGCGGCCGGCACCCGCAGCTCCCGCACCGGGGTCTCCGGTTCGGTCAGCGAACGCGTCAGCAGCTCGGAGTCCGTCTCACTGATCAGTCCGAGCCGCTCGGACTCCGCGACCAGATGGGTGAGCTGCTCCCGGTCGTGGACGGGGGCCAGCTCGTCGCGCGGGGTGACCCGGCACAGCCGTACCAGGGCGTTGCTCACCGCGTTGAGCAGCCGGATCAGCGGCCGTACGACCTTGACCACGGCGCGGAAGGGCGGCGACAGCAGCATCGCGGACCGCTCCGGGTGGGCGATGGCCCACGACTTGGGGGCCATCTCGCCGACCACCATGTGCAGGAACACCACCACGATCATGGCGACGGCGAAGGCGACGCCGTAGCTGACCGCGCTGGGCAGGCCCAGGTCGTGCAGCAGCGGGTCGAGTTCGTGCGAGATCGCGGGCTTGGACACCGAGCCCAGGCCCAGGGTGCACACGGTGATGCCGAGCTGGGCGCCGGCCAGCATCAGGGACAGCTCGCGCATTCCGGCGAGGGCCGCCCTGGCGCCGCGGCGGCCGTCGGCAGCGGCCTTCTCCATGCGGTGCCGCTTGGCGGCGACCAGCGCGAACTCGGCGGCCACGAAGAATCCGCTGCCGATCAGCAGCAGCACGGTGACGAAGAGCGCCATCGGGAAACTCATGCCTGCTCCTCCGCCGTGATGTTCCGTCGCTCGATCCGCACGCGCTCGGGCACGTGCCGGTCGAGGGTGCGTACGTCGATCACCGCGGCCGCGCCGTCGGGCAGTCCGACCGTGAGCCGGTCCCCGATGGCCGGGAAGCGGCCGAGCCGGTCGACGATCAGGCCGGCCACGGTGTCGTAGTCCTCCTCCTCGGGGAGCTCGACGCCGGTGGCCTCGGCCACCTCGTCCAGGCGGCGGCCGGCGTCCACCAGCCAGCCGTCGCCGTGCGCGACGGCGACCGCGGTGACGGTGTCGGTCTCGTCCGCGATGTCGCCGACGAGTTCCTCGGCGATGTCCTCGTAGGTGACGATGCCGGCCACGCCGCCGTGCTCGTCCAGGACGACGGCGAACTCGTCGTCCCGCTCCCTCATCCGGGTGACGGCGTCGGGCAGCGGGAGGGTGTCGGGGAGGAACAGCGGCCGCCGGGCGACCTCGCCGGCCGTGGTGCCGGTCAGCCGGTCCGCGGGCAGGCGCATCAGCTCGGCCACGCCGACGACGCCGTCGACGTCGTCGGGGTGGTCGCCGAGCACCGGGTAGTTGGAGTGGCCGTGCCCGGCGATCAGCTCGACCGCTTCGGCGGCGGTGGCGTCCTTGCGGACGAAGACGGCGTCCACGCGGGGCACCATCACCTCGTCCAGGGTCCGCTCGGAGAACTCCAGGGCGTGGTCGAGCAGCGCCGCGGTGTCCTTGGGCAGCGCGCCCTGCTCGTGGGACTCGCCGATCAGATGGCCCAGCTCCTCGAGGGTGGCGCCGTGGTGCAGCTCCTCCACCGGTTCGATGCCGGCCCGGCGCAGCAGCCTGTTCGCCGCCGCGTCGAAGACGTGCACGAGGGGGCCGACGACCTTCAGATACGCCAGGGTGGAGCCGGCCAGCGCCTTGGCGAGCCGCTCGGGCACGGCGATGGCGAGGTTCTTGGGGGCCAGCTCGCCCAGCACCATCTGCACGACCGTGGCCAGCACGAAGGCCAGCACGACGGCGATGCCGCTCACGGCCGCGTCGGGGATGCCCAGGCCGGACAGCGCGGGCCGCAGCAGCGCGGACACCGACGGCTCGGCGATGAAACCGACGACCAGTCCGGTCACGGTGATGCCGAGCTGGGCGCCCGACAGCATGAACGACAGCCGTTCCAGCACCTTCAGGGCGCGGGCGGCCTTCCGGTCACCGCACTCGGCGGCACGGGCCAGGGCCAGGCGGTCGGCGGAGACGTAGGCGAACTCCTGGGCGACGAAGTATCCGGTGCCGGCCGTCAGCACGAACACGGCCAGCAGTCCCAGGAGGGCGTTCGCGGTGCTCATCGGCGCCCCGATCGCGAGGGGGCGTCGTCCCGCCGTGTGCCGCGCCCGGGGACTGCGTGGCGGGATGGTCGGGGGCTGTCCCCTGAGGGGTCCGTCGGTCTGGCGGACAAGTGGTGGCTCCTTCTGCGGGTGGTACGTCGCGACAACGAATCCGGCGGGAATCGTGTTCCCGGCGCCGGCGGACGGGGGTCAGGTGGTGACCGGGGCCGCCGGGCCGACCAGCTCGGACAGTACGTCCTCCATGGTCACGAAGCCGAGGACGGTGCCGCTCAGGCCGACTACGGCGGCGAGGTGGCTGCCCTCGGCGCGCAGCGCGGTGAGGGTGTCGTCGAGGGGGGTGTCGATGCGCACCCGGGTGACCTTGTGCAGGGCGGTGCGCGGGAAGGGCCGGTCGCGGTCGGCGGCGCCGAGGGTGTCCTTGATGTGCAGGTAGCCCAGGACGGCGCCGTCGGGGCCGGTGACCGGGAAGCGGGAGAAGCCCGCCTCCGCGGCCAGCCGTTCCAGCCGGGCCGGGGTGATCGTGTGTTCCACGGTGCGCATCCGCGGCACGGGGACGAGGATCTCGCCGACCGGCCGGGTGCCCAGTTCCAGCGCGTCGCGCAGCCGCTCCCCGTCCGCGGGGCCGAGCAGCCCGGCCGCGCTGGAGTCGACGACCATGCGGGCGAGCTGGTCGTCGGTGAAGACGGAGCCGACCTCGTCCTTCGGCTCGACCCGCAGCAGCCGCAGCAGGACGTTGGCGAAGGCGTTGACGCCGAAGACGAACGGGCGCAGCGCCCGGGTCAGCGCCACCAGCGGCGGGCCCAGCAGCAGGGCGCTGGGCACGGGCGCGGCGAGCGCGATGTTCTTGGGCACCATCTCGCCGATCAGCATGTGCAGATAGGTGGCGAGGGCGAGCGCGATGACGAACGCGATCGGGTGCACCAGGCCGGCCGGGAGTCCCACCGCCCCGAAGCCGGGCTCCAGCAGGTGGGCGATGGCGGGTTCGGCGACCGCGCCGAGCACCAGGGAGGAGGCGGTGATGCCGAGTTGCGCGGTGGCCATCATCGCGGAGAGGTGCTCCAGCGCCCACAGCGTCATCCGGGCGCGCTTCTCGCCCGCCAGGGCGCGCGGCTCGATCTGGCTGCGGCGCACCGAGATCAGCGCGAACTCGGCGCCGACGAAGAACGCGTTGGTGATCAGGGTCAGGACGCCGATGGTGAGCTGCAGGGCGGTCATCGGGCTCCCTCCGCGACCGGGACGAGCCGCGCCGGGGCCGGGGCGGTGACGCGTACGCGGTCGGCGCGGTGGTGCTCGACCTCCAGCACGTCGAGCCGCCAGCCGTCGAGGTCGACCGTGTCCCCCGGGACGGGGATGCGGGCCAGACGGGTGGCGATCAGGCCGGCCACGGTCTCGTACGGGCCCTCCGGGGCGGTGAGGCCCACGTCGGTGAGCCGGTCGAGGCGGAGTCCGCCGCCGGCCTGCCACACCGCGCGCCCGTCCGGCGTGGCCGGGGCGGACAGCAGGTCGGGCGGCTCCAGGGGGTCGTGCTCGTCGCGGACCTCTCCGACGACCTCCTCGACGATGTCCTCCACGGTGGCCACGCCCGCCGTGCCGCCGTACTCGTCGATGATCACGGCCATGGTGCGGTGCGCGCGCATCCGTTCCAGCAGCCGGTCGGCGGGGAGGCTGTCGGGGACCAGCAGGGGCGGGGCCGTGAGGTCGGTGACGGGCGTGCCGGACCGCTCCCCCGGCTCCAGGGCGAGCACGTCGCGGATGTGCACGGTGCCGACCACCTCGTCGAGGCTGTCCCGGTAGACCGGGAAGCGGGACAGACCGGTGGCGTGGCTGAGCGCGGCCGCGTCGGCGGCGGTGGCGTGCGCCTCCAGGGCCCTGACGTCGACCCTGGGGGTCATCACGTTCTCGGCGGTCAGCTCGCTCAGGTGCAGGGTGCGGACGAAGAGTTCGGCGGAGTCCGCCTCCAGGGCGCCCTCGGCGGCCGAGTGACGGGCGAGTGCGCCCAGCTCCTCGGGGGTGCGCGCGGAGGCCAGCTCCTCGGCGGGCTCGAGGCCGACGCGGCGCACGAAGCGGTTCGCGGTGCTGTTCAGGTGCCCGATGAACGGGCCGAACGCGGTGGTGAACGCGCGCTGCGGGCCCGCGACCACCTTGGCGACCGCCGCCGGCCGGGAGATCGCCCAGTTCTTGGGCACCAGTTCGCCGACCACCATCAGCACCACGGTGGACAGCAGCACGCCCAGCAGGGTGGCCACCGCCGGCGCGGCGCCGCCCAGGCCGGCCGCCCGCAGCGGCCCGCGCAGCAGCGCCGCGAAGGACGGTTCCGCCAGCATGCCGATCACCAGGGAGGTGACGGTGATGCCGAGCTGGGCGCCGGACAGCTGGAGCGTCAGATGGCGGACGGCCTTGAGGGCGCCCTCGGCGCCGCGTTCGCCGGCCTCCGCGGCGCGTTCCAGGTCACCGCGCTCGACGGTGGTGAGCGAGAACTCGGCCGCGACGAACACCGCGCAGGCCAGGGTCAGCAGCACGGCGAGCAGGAGCAGCAGGATCTCGGTCACCGTGCCACCCCCGCTCCCTCGATGGCCGCATGACACGGACGGCGGGAGGTGGCACGGCTGCTACTGGGAGGATCACCCATCGGGAGACCGTCGCTCCTTCTCGGACGCGTGGGGGAAAAGTGTGTGGAGGCACAGGATGTCCCGGCTCCGCATCAACTGTAAAGGAGACGCAAAGTCTTTCCCAGGCCGGTTCACTCTATGCTTCTACTCGTTTGTAGAAGTTATACCGTGCGCCGCCCCGCGGGCGGCACTCTTTTTCCGGATCACACGCACGTGAAGGAGTGGACGCCGCCATGGTGTTCAAACGACTGCTCGGCTCGCTCGGCGTGGGCGGACCCACCGTCGACACGGTGCTCGACCCCGGCCCCGTACTGCCCGGTGGCGCGCTCACCGGCCGGGTCTTCCTCAAGGGCGGCCAGGCCGGCTTCGACATCGAGCACATCACGCTGGAGCTGGTGGCGCGGGTCGAGGCCGAGCACGAGGAGGGCGAGCAGGAGGGCACCGTCGCCTTCGAGCGGTTCACGGTCGGCGGCGGCTTCCGCCTCGACGAGGGCGCGGAGCACGCCGTCCCGTTCAGCGTGACGCTGCCCTGGGAGACCCCGGTCACCGAGCTGTACGGACAGCCGCTCGGCATCGTGCTCGGCGTGCGCACCGAGCTGTCGGTGGCCGGGGCGAAGGACAAGGGGGACCTGGACCCGCTGACCGTCGGGCCGCTGCCCGCCCAGGAGGCCGTCCTCGAGGCGTTCGGCGCGCTCGGCTTCGGCTTCCGGTCGGCGGACCTGGAGTACGGGCGCATCGGCGGCACGGGGCAGCAGCTGCCCTTCTACCAGGAGATCGAGATCACCCCGTCGCCGCAGTACGCCGACCGGGTGAACGAGGTCGAGGTGACCTTCCTGGCCGGTCCCGGCGGCATGGAGGTGGTCCTCGAGGCCGACAAGCGCGGCGGGCTCTTCTCCGGCGGACACGACGCGCTGACCCGGTTCACGGTCGGCCACCACGACTCCCGCGACTGGACCGCCGAGGTCGACGGGTGGATGCGCGCCCTGGTCGAGCACCGGGCGGCGCACGGCGGCCACGGCGCCCCCTACGGAGACCACGACCACCACGACCACCACGGCGGTCACCACGGCTCCGGCCCCGGCATCGGCACGGCCGTCGCCGCGGGCGCCGCCGGGCTGGCGGTCGGCGTGGTCGGCGGCATGGTCGCGGCGGAGGTCGTCGACGAGATCGGGGACTTCTTCGAGGGCGAGGAGGAAGAGGAGTAACTTCTACACTTACTGTAGAAGTTCCGGCGTCCGGAGCACCCGGGTCCGGACGCCCCCTCCCGACACCGACGGAGTACTCATGGCCCTGTGGGACCGCCTCAAGGAGTCCGCATCCCAGATGCAGACCCAGCTGACCGCCAGGAAGAACGACCTGAAGAGCGGCGCCTTCCGCGACGCGAGCATGGCGATGTGCGCCCTGGTGGCGGCCGCCGACGGCACGGTCGACCCGGCCGAGCGGCAGCGTGTGGCCCAGCTCATCGCGGGCAACGAGGTGCTGCAGAACTTCCCCGCCGACGACCTGCGCCGCCGCTTCGAGGAGAACGTCGGCAGGCTGACGGCCGACTTCGCCCTCGGCAAGGTGAGCGTCATGCAGGAGATCGCCAAGGCGAAGAAGAAGCCCGCCGAGGCGCGGGCCGTGATCCAGATCGGCATCGTCATCGGCGGCGCCGACGGCGACTTCGACAAGGACGAGCAGGCCGTGGTCCGCGAGGCGTGCTACGCCCTCGACCTGCCGCCGCACGAGTTCGACCTCTGACCGGCCCGGACCCCGCGGCGGCCGGCCGCGGGGTCACAGGGGCGTCGCCGCGTACAGGATGAGGACCATCGTCACGGCGGAGTTCGCCGACGACATCGCGGAGACCGCGGTCCCGGCCGCGGCGCCCCACACCGCCAGGCCCACGACGGTGAACAGCGACGGCAGCCGGCGGGCCGCCGGAGCGGGCCCGAGCAGGGCCGCGACCCGGCGCGGCACCGGGCCCGCCGCCGCGAGGCCCGCCAGGGTGGCCACCGGGGTGCCGCGCGACACCAGGGCCGCCTTGCCGATCGCCCGCGCCACGGCACGGCGGCTGCCGACCGTCCGCGCCGCCTCCTCGTCCGCCCAGCGTTCCGCCGTGTACGCCACCGCCGTACGCAGCGGCCGCAGGAAGGGGTTGGCCCGCGCGGCCAGCTGGACGGCGAGCAGGAAGCGGTGGTGGCGGGCGGCGAGGTGCGCCCGCTCGTGGGCGAACAGCGCCCGGCGCTCGGCCGGTTCCAGACACTCCAGCAGGGCCGTGGTCACCACCACCCGGTCCCGCCGGCCGCCCGGCAGCGCGTAGGCGTAGGGCACGTCGTCCGGCAGGACGACCGCCTCCGTCTCCCGCAGCCCGGCAAGCGCCCGGTGGGCGCGGCGGCGCACCCGGCCGTGCCGCCACAGCGTCCGGCCGCAGGCCGTCAGCACCGCGCACAGGGCGGGGATCGCCGCCTTCCCGGCCACCTCGTCGTAGGGCACGGCCGCGCGCACCTCGGGGTCCGACCAGCCGTCGGGCAGCGGGTTACCGGGCAGCTGGGCGGTGCCGACCACCATCAGCAGCACCAGGCACACCGTGCTGCACACCGCCATCACCGCGGCCACCCCGGTCAGCAGCCGGGTCGCCGTGCGCGGGTGCAGATGCTGCTCGGCCAGGCGCGCGATCGGCCACGCCGTCAGCGGCAGCACCAGTGGCAGCAGGACGAACACCCCCATGGTGTCTCAGACTTCCCCTTCGTCCCTGGACTGGCCGAGCAGGTCCCGCAGGAGGCGTTCGTCGTCGGGTCCGAGACCGGTGACGAAGCTGGCCAGCACCGCCTCCCGGTCGCTCTCGGCGTCCAGCACCTTGCGCATCCGGCTCGCGGCCAGTCCCGCCTGGTCGGACGCGGGGGTCCAGGAGAAGGACCGGCCCGCGCGCTCCCGGGTGACCACACCCTTGGCCAGCAGCCGGGTCAGGATGGTGATGACGGTCGTGTAGGCGAGGTCGTCGCCCACGCGCTCCTGCACCCAGCCTGCCGTCGCCGGGCCGTCCGCCTCCCGCAGCGCCGCCAGGACCAGCGCCTCCAGCTCACCCTGTCCCCTGCGCCGGGACCGCTCCCGCTGCTCCGTCACGTCCCGCCTCCCTTCCGCCACCGCCTGTTCGCCGCGCGGACATCGTATAGACGCCGCCGGAGAGAGCGCGCCACCCCAACGCTCTCTACAGTGATGTAGATTCTGCCCCTGGCCCGTGCCACGGAGAAGGAGCATTGCATCCATGTTCGGACTGAGCGAGCTGGCTGTCGTCCTGGTCGTCATCATCGCCGTCCTCGCCGCCAAGAGGCTCCCGGACCTCGTCCGCTCCGCGGGCAAGTCGGCCCGCATCCTCAAGGCCGAGGCCCGCGCGATGAAGGACCAGGACCGGGCGCCGGAAACGCCGGAGACGCCGGAGACGCCCGGGACCCCGCGGATCATCCAGGGGGAGACGCTGCCGCCGTCCGCCCCCGCGTCCGGATCCGCCGAGCGCGCGGGTGACACCCCTCCGGAGGGCCGTCCGGCCCACTGACGGCCGGCCGCAGCTCCTCTCCCGCGAGCGGGGGCCGAAAGGCCCCCACCCGGGGCCGGACGGCCCGTGGCGTCTCCCCCCGCACGGGGCCCACGCTGGCATCGAGGGCCCCGGAACCGCCGTTCGGCTGTGGCGGCGGGCGCGAAAGGAGACGGAGCGATGACATCCACCACCACTCTGAGCGCGGGTCTCCCGGCCGAACACCGTGAGGCGCTGATGCGGCACGCCCGCGAAGTCTCCTTCGACGCGGGGGTCCGCCTGTTCGAGGAGGGGCGGCGCGCCGACCGGTTCTGGATCGTCCGGACCGGGACGGTCGCCCTGGACCTGCAGGTGCCCGGCCACCGCGCGGCCGTGATCGAGTCCCTGGGCCACGGTGAACTGATCGGCTGGTCCTGGCACTTCACTCCCGGACTGTGGCACCTGGGCGGCGAGACCACCAGCCCGGTGCGGGCCTGGGAGTTCGACGCGGACGCCGTGCGGGAGCTGTGCGCCGCCGACCCCGAGCTCGGCCGCGCCGTCGCGGCGTGGGTCGGCCGGGTGGTGGCCCAGCGGCTGCACGCGACCCGGGTCCGGCTGCTCGACCTGTACGCCCCGTACGGCAGTGGAAGCAGGTGAGGACCATGACCGGCAGCCCGTACACCGTCAGTGACGTCATGACGCACACCGTGGTGGCCGTCGGCCGGGACGCCCCGTTCAAGGACGTGGTCCGGCTCATCGGGGAGTGGAAGATCAGCGCGCTGCCCGTGCTGGAGGGCGAGGGCCGGGTCGTCGGCGTCGTGTCGGAGGCCGACCTGCTGCCCAAGGAGGAGTTCCGCGACAGCGACCCCGACCGGTTCACCCAGCGCAACCGGCTGGCCGATCTGGCCAGGGCGGGGGCCCTGACCGCCGGGGACCTGATGAGCTCCCCCGCGGTCACCGTCCACGCCGACGCGACCGTCGCACAGGCGGCGCGGGTGATGGCCCAGCTGAAACTGAAGCGGCTGCCCGTGGTGAGCGACGAGGGCATGCTCGAGGGCATCGTCAGCCGGGTCGACCTGCTGAAGGTGTTCCTGCGGACGGACGAGGAACTCGCCGAGGAGGTCGGCCGGGAGGTCGTCGCCCGCCTCTTCCCGGACCCGCCGGAGCCCGTGCGGGTGGAGGTGGCCGACGGCGTCGTCACCCTCACCGGCCGCATCCGCAACGCCTCGCTGGTGCCGGTCGCCGCCCGCGCGGTGCGCGCCGTCGAGGGGGTCGTCGACGTCGAGTTCCGTCTCGCCGACGGTTCGGCCGGGCCCCGGGGCGCCGCGGCCGCCGGCTGAGAACGGCGGCTCCCGTCCGGGTGGCCTCCGCCCGGACGGGGAACCCCGCAGGCATCGGACCTCCGCACGGAAGGAGCGGCGATCATGCGAGCCCACCTCGGCGATCAACTCGTCATCGAGAGTCCGGCGACCGGCATCACCCGGCGCGACGGCGAGATCGTCGGACTGCACCACGAGGACGGCACACCCCCCTACGACGTGCGCTGGTCGGACACGCACGAGGTGTCGCTGGTGTTCCCCGGACCCGACGCCCATGTGCGGGCGCTCGGCGAGGAGCCCGGACCCGGCGAACCGGACCGCGCGCCCGGCCCCGGCGACATCGGGCGGCGGGTGGCCACGGAACGCGAACGGCAGGGGCTGACCCGCGAGGAGACGGCCCGCCGCGCCCGGATGGCACCGGACTACCTCGCGTACCTGGAGGAGCACCCGGGCGACCCGAGCCTGGCGACCCTGGTCAGGCTGGCCGCCGCGCTGGGCACCAGCGTGCAGGCGCTGCGCGGGGGCGGCGTCGACCTGCCGCCGGGACGGGGCATGGCGCTGCTCCACCCCGAGCTGCGGGACCTGGAGCCGGAGGAGTGCCGCGCCCTGCTGTCCACACACGGTGTGGGGCGTGTCGCGGTGACCACGGCCGAGGGGCCGGCGGTGGTCCCGGTGAACTACGAGGTCGTCGACGACGCGATCGTGTTCAGGACCGTCCCCGGCGCCCTCCCGGCGGCGGCCGTGGGGGCGGAGGTCGCCTTCGAGGTCGACCGTGTGGACGAGGCCATGAGCCGGGGCTGGAGCGTGCTGGCCGTCGGCCCCGCACGGGCCGTCACGGAGCCCGGCGAGGCGCGACGGCTCACCGAACGCGCCCACACCACGCCGTGGGCCGGGGGCGAGCGCGAGCTGTGGGTGTCGATCCGGCCCGCCCGTCTCACGGGACGCCGTATCACCCCGGCCGACGGGTGAACGGCCCGGCTGCGCCCTCTGCGGTCAGCCCGTGCGCTCCCAGCCCCGGCGGGGCGGGCGGGTGCCGAGCCGCGCGTCGCGGCTGCGGTAGACGATGTACGGGCGGGTGAGGTAGCCCAGCGGCGCGGTGAGCATGTGGACGAGCCGGGTGAAGGGCCAGACGGCGAAGAGCAGCAGCGCGCTCAGCGCGTGCAGCCGGAAGAGGACCGGGGCGCCGGTCATCAGGTCCGGGTCGGGCCCCAGGAAGAAGATCGAGCGGAACCACGGGGAGACGGTCTCGCGGTAGTTGTAGCCGCCGCCGACGATGTTCGCCGCCACGGTCGCGGCCAGGCCCAGCCCGATGGTCACCGTCAGGAACAGGTACATCGCCTTGTCGTTGCGGGTGGTGGCCGAGAAGACCGGGCCGACGGTGCGCCGGCGGTAGATCAGGACGGCCAGCCCGCCGAGGGTGCAGACGCCGGCGACGGTGCCGAGGACGACGGCGAGGACGTGGTAGGTGTGCTCGCTGACGCCGGCCGCCTCGGTCCAGCTCTCCGGGACGACCAGTCCCCCGACGTGGCCCAGCGCCACGACGAGGATGCCGAAGTGGAACAGCGGGCTGCCGACGCGCAGCAGGCGACGTTCGTAGAGCTGGGAGGAGCGGGTGGTCCAGCCGAACTTGTCGTAGCGGTACCGCCAGACGTGGCCGAGGACGAACGCCGCGAGACTGAGGTACGGCAGCACCACCCAGAGCAGGATGCCGCCGGTGCCGGACTCCGCGGCCAGGGTGACGGCTCGGCCGTGTGCGGTCATCGGGGGCCTCCTGCCGGCGGGGCGGGCGTGTACCGCGGGGGCGCGTAGGGATCGAGGCCGACCTCCTCGCCGGGCGGGCCCTCGGCGGCGAGCCGGGCGACCGCCTCGTGCTGGTCCCCGGCGAGCGGGGGCAGGGTCGCGGAGACGGAATCCAGCAGGGCGGCCCACGGGGAGTTCTCCTCCCGCAGGGCGAGGCGCAGCAGCTCCAGGCCCGCCCGGTGTCCGGTGAGCAGAAGCAGACCGGCCGGCGGGTCGATCGCGGCGAACTCCAGGACGACGGCGAGGTGGTCGGGCAGTTCGTCGTCGGTGAGCCGCAGGCCTCCCTTGGCGTAGGTCTGTTTGAGCCGGAGCAGGGCGACGCCCCTTTTGCGGGTGTCGCCGTGGGCGTAGTAGGTGAGGTAGGGGCAGCAGCGTCTGCGGTGGTCGAAGGTGGCCACGTAGGCGGCGGCGAGGGCCTCGGTGCCGGTCTCCTCGGCGTGCCCGGCGAAACGGAGCAGGGGTTCGCGCACCTCGGCGGGGAGCGCGGGGGCGGCCCCGCGGGCCAGGGCCAGATGGCCGGCCTGCCGCTCGTCGGGGTAGCCCAGGAGCAGGGACTGGAGCTGCCAGGCGTGGGGGTGCCACGGCTGGACGCGTGGGGCGGACTTGAGCCTGAGCCGGTTCCTCATGACCTCGGTCCTCCCTCTCCCCCGCCGTGCGGGCCGTCGCCGTGCCCCGGCGGCGCCGGCGGCTTCGGCGGGAAGAGCCCGGGTGGGCTGCTTCTGCCGTCCCAGTTGAGGAGGTTGACGCGGCCGGCCTTGTCCTCGGGGGCGGCGTGGGTGTCGGAGAGCTGCCGGTCGCGCAGGGCGCGGTAGTTCTCCACCGCGAGGGGCGCCGCGCCGCCGGACGCCTCGCCGAAGGGGCCGGAGCCTCCCATGCCCGGCCCGCCCTCGTAGTCGAGGCTGCACTCGGTGGCCAGTTCCTCGAGGCCGTGGGCCTGTTCGGCGTGCGCCTCGGGGATGACGTACCGCTCGTCGTACTTGGCGAGGGCCAGCAGCCGGTACATGTCGTACATCTGCTCCTCGCTCATGCCGACGGCCTCGGGCACCGAGGCGTCCGGCTCGCGGCCGAGGTTGATGTCTCGCATGTAGGCGCGCATGGCGGCCAGCCGGCGCAGTACCGCGTCCACGGGCGCCGGGTCGCCCGCGGTGAACAGCTGGGCCAGGTAGTCGACGGGAATGCGCAGGGCGTCGACGGCGGCGAAGAGGTTGCGGTGGTCCTCGGCGTCGTGCCCGGTGTCGCGGACGGCGTCGACGACCGGGGAGAGCGGCGGGATGTACCAGACCATGGGCATGGTGCGGTACTCCGGGTGCAGCGGCAGCGCCACCCTGTACCTGTTGATCAGGGCGTGGACCGGTGAGCGCCGGGCGGCCTCGATCCAGTCGCGGGGGATGCCCGCGCGTTCCGCGGCGGCGGTCACCTCGGGGTCGTCCGGGTCGAGGAACACACTCCGCTGGGCCTCGCAGAGGTCCGTGTCGTCGGGTGCGGACGCGGCTTCCAGCACCCGGTCGGCGTCGTAGAGGACGAGGCCGATGTAGCGCAGCCGGCCGACGCAGGTCTCGGAGCAGACCGTGGGCAGGCCGACCTCCACGCGCGGGAAGCAGAAGGTGCACTTCTCGGCCTTGCCGGTGCGGTGGTTGAAGTACACCTTCTTGTACGGGCATCCGGTGACGCACATCCGCCAGCCCCGGCAGCGGTCCTGGTCGACGAGGACGATGCCGTCCTCCTCCCGCTTGTAGATCGCGCCGGAGGGGCAGGAGGCGGCGCAGGACGGGTTGAGGCAGTGCTCGCAGATGCGCGGCAGATAGAACATGAAGGTCTGCTCGAACTCGAACCTGATCTTCTCCGAGACCTCGTTCAGCAGCACGTCGTTCTCACTGGTCGCCGCCGACCCGCCGAGGTCGTCGTCCCAGTTGGCGGACCAGGAGATCTTCATGTCCTTGCCGGAGATCAGGGACTTGGGCCGGGCGACCGGGGTGTGTTCCTGCAGCGGGGCGTTGGTCAGGGTCTCGTAGTCGTAGGTCCAGGGCTCGTAGTAGTCGTCCAGGGACGGCAGGACCGGGTTGGCGAAGATCGTGACCAGCTTCTTGAAGCGGCCGCCGGCCTTGAGCGCGAGCCTGCCCTTCCTGTTGAGCTCCCAGCCGCCGCGCCACTTCTCCTGGTCCTCGTAGCGGCGCGGGTAGCCCTGGCCGGGGCGGGTCTCCACGTTGTTGAACCACACGTACTCGACGCCGCTGCGATTGGTCCACGCCTGCTTGCAGGTGACCGAGCAGGTGTGGCAGCCGATGCACTTGTCGAGGTTCATCACCATCGCCATCTGGGCCATGACCCGCATGTCAGTACTCCACCTCCTGGTTCGCACGCCGCCGGATGACGGTCACCTCGTCGCGCTGGTTGCCGGTCGGGCCGAGATAGTTGAAGGCGTAACTCAGCTGGGCGTAGCCGCCGATGAGATGCGTGGGTTTGATCAGCAGCCGGGTCAGGGAGTTGTGGATGCCTCCGCGCCGGCCCGTGGTCTCGGTGCGGGGGACGTCGATGAGCCGGTCCTGGGCGTGGTGCATGTACACGGTGCCCTCGGGCATGCGGTGCGAGACGACGGCGCGGGCCGCGACGACGCCGTTGCGGTTGACGGCCTCGATCCAGTCGTTGTCCCGCACGCCGATCCTCGCCGCGTCCGGCGAGCTCATCCAGAGGGACGGCCCGCCGCGGGACAGGGAGAGCATGAACAGGTTGTCCTGGTACTCGGAGTGGATGGACCACTTGTTGTGCGGGGTCAGGTAGCGGACGGTCAGGCCGAGTTCGCCGGTCTCGCCGGTGCGGGGCTCGCCGAACAGCGCGTGCATGTCCAGCGGCGGCCGGTAGACGGGAAGTTGCTCGCCGAGGGCGGCCATCCAGTCGTGGTCGAGGTAGAAGTGCTGGCGGCCGGTCAGGGTGTGCCAGGGCTTGAGGCGTTCGACGTTGACGGTGAACGGGGAGTAGCGCCGTCCGCCGGTCTCGGATCCGGACCACTCGGGTGACGTGATGACCGGGACGGGGGCCGCCTGGGTGTCGGCGAAGGTGATCCGCCTGCC
The DNA here is from genome assembly GCF_003665435.1 of Streptomyces fungicidicus. Taxonomy (NCBI): domain Bacteria; kingdom Bacillati; phylum Actinomycetota; class Actinomycetes; order Kitasatosporales; family Streptomycetaceae; genus Streptomyces; species Streptomyces fungicidicus. The sequence continues at coordinate 347,086 of NZ_CP023408.1, read as the reverse complement.
CTCGTGCTCGGCCGCCAGATCCGCGAGCCGGGTGCCGGTGCGGGCCTCCAGGGTGCGGAAGCCCTGGGTGGCGAGGTGGCCGTTGGTGGTGCCGGACAGCGCGAGGATCGCCTCGCAGGCGTGCGTGTCGCGGGCGATCGAGGGGCGGCCGTCGGCCGGTCCGCCGCGCACGGTGCCGTTCTTGTGCCGCAGCTGGTCCAGTTCGCGGCCGACCTGGAAGGTGACGCCCTTGGTGGTGGCGCCGAGGGAGTCCAGCAGGGGGCCGAGGGCGCCCATCTTGGCGGCGACGGCGCCGTAGTCGCGTTCGACGGTGATCAGTCGGGGCATGGTGCGGCCCGGGACCGGTGCGCACTCCCCCGCCTTCCAGTCCCGCACGCGGCCGTGCGGGGTGGCCAGCGCGTCGGGGGTGTCGTGCAGCAGCGGAGCGGCGACCAGGTCCTTGCGCACGCCCAGGTGCCCGGCGGCCTGACGGCTGAACTCCTCGGCGAGGGTGTGGAAGATGTCGAAGTCGGTGCGGGTCTGCCAGGGCGGCGCGATCGCCGGGTTGAAGGCGTGCACGAAGGGGTGCATGTCCGTGCTGGACAGGTCGTGCTTCTCGTACCAGGTCGCGGCGGGCAGCACGATGTCGGAGTAGACGGTGGTGCTGGTCATGCGGAAGTCGAGGGTGAGCAGCAGGTCGAGCTTGCCCTCCGGCGCCTCCTCCCGCCACACCACGTCCCGGGGCCGGGCGCCGGGCGGCGCCTCGGTGGCGCGGACCGAGGAGTCGGCGCCCAGCAGGTGTCTGAGGAAGTACTCGTTGCCCTTGGCGGACGAGCCCAGCAGATTGGCCCGCCACACGGTGAGCACCCGCGGGAAGTTCTCCGGCGCGTCCGGGTCCTCGCCCGCGAACCGCAGCCGCCCGGCGCGGAGTTCCTCCACGACGTGGTCGCCGGCGGGGCGCCCCGCGGCGTCGGCCTCGTCGGCGAGGTCCAGCGGGTTGCGGTCGAAGGTGGGGTACGACGGCATCCAGCCGAGCCGCGCCGACTGGGCGATCACGTCCGCCGTGGACTTCCCGGCGAACGGGCCCCCGGCGCCGGCCGCGGCGAGGGTCTCCGCGGAGAACGGGTCGTAGCGGAACTGGTCGCTGTGCAGGTACCAGTAGGCGGTCTGGATCATCTGGCGGGCGGGGCGGTTCCAGTCGGAGGCGGTGGCGATCGCCGAGTAGCCGGTGATCGGGCGGACCTTCTCCTGGCCGACGTAGTGGGCCCAGCCGCCGCCGTTGACGCCCTGGCAGCCGGTCAGGGTGGTCAGGGTCAGGAAGGCGCGGTAGATGGTGTCGGAGTGGAACCAGTGGTTCGTCCCCGCGCCCATGACGATCATCGAACGGCCGCGGGACTCCTCCGCGTTGGCGGCGAACTCCCGCGCGATCCGCGCCGCCCGGTCCGCGTCCACGCCGGTGACCGCCGCCTGCCAGGCCGGGGTGTACGGCTGGTCCGCGTCGTCGTAGCCGGTGGGCCAGTCCCCCGGGAGGCCCTCGCGGGCCACCCCGTACTGGGCCAGCAGCAGGTCGTACACGGTGGTCACCGGGCGGCCGGCCACCCTGCGGACCGGGACCCCGCGGCGCAGGCGTCCCGCCGCGCCGTCCGGGGCGTCGAAGCGCGGCAGTGCGACGACGGCCGGCGCCTCGTCGCCTCCCTCGGCGGACAGCAGCGGCCGGATGTCGCCGAGGTCGAGGTTCCACTTCCCGGCGCCGGACTCGCCGAAGCGGTCGCCGAGGGTGCCGTTGGGCACCACCGGCGCGCCCGTGGCCTCGTCCAGCAGGACCGTCCGGAACTCGGCGTGCTCGGTCCGCGCGTGTTCCCCGCCGAGGTCCGCGGCGGTGAGGAACTTGCCGGGCGTGTATCCGCCCTGCTCCGCCTCGTCGAGGGTCACGAGGAACGGCAGGTCCGTGTACCGCTTGACGTAGTCGGTGAAGTACGGGGTCTCCCGGTCGGCGAAGAACTCCTTGAGGACCACGTGTCCCATGGCCATGGCGAGGGCGCCGTCGGTGCCGGGCCGGGCGGGCAGCCACTCGTCGGCGAACTTCACGTTGTCCGCGTAGTCCGGCGAGACGGCGACGACCTTCTGGCCCCGGTAGCGGGCCTCGGCCATCCAGTGGGCGTCCGGGGTGCGGGTGACCGGCAGGTTGGAGCCCCACATGATCAGGTATCCGGCGTCCCACCAGTCGCCGGACTCCGGTACGTCGGTCTGGTCGCCGAACACCTGCGGCGAGGCGACGGGCAGGTCGGCGTACCAGTCGTAGAAGGAGAGCATCACCCCGCCGAGCAGGGAGTAGAAGCGGGCCCCGGCGGCGTGGGACACCATCGACATCGCGGGGATCGGGGAGAACCCCGCCAGCCGGTCCGGGCCGTACTCCCTGATGGTGTGGACGTGCGCGGCGGCGGCCATCTCGGCGGCCTCGGCCCAGCTCGCCCGCACCAGGCCGCCCTTGCCGCGCGCCCGTTTGTAGCGGCGGGAGCGCTCGGGGTCGGAGACGATGTCCGCCCAGGCCGCCACCGGGTCGCCGAGGCGGGCCCTGGCCTCGCGGTACATCCCCAGCAGCACGCCGCGCACGTACGGGTAGCGGACCCGGGTCGGCGAGTAGGTGTACCAGGAGAAGGCGGCGCCCCGGGGGCAGCCGCGCGGCTCGTACTCGGGGCGGTCCGGGCCGACGGACGGATAGTCGGTCTGCTGGGCCTCCCAGGTGATGATGCCGTCCTTGACGTACACCTTCCAGGAGCAGGAGCCGGTGCAGTTGACGCCGTGCGTGGAGCGCACCACCTTGTCGTGCGACCAGCGGTCCCGGTAGAACTCGTCGGCCTGGCGGCCGCCCTCGCGGTGCAGCGTGCGCAGGTCCCCGGAGACCTCCGCCCGGGTGAAGTAGCGGCGGCTGCGCACCAGCGCCTCCGCCAGTCGGCCGTCGATGCCGGGCGGCTGCCGCGTCCTGCTGGTCTCCGTGTTCACCGTGCCACTCCGCTCCGGGCACCGCTGCCCGTTCGATCGTGATCGGTTACGGCCGCACACGACTCTATGGCGGGCGTCCCCGGAAACGTCAACAGGCACACCACGGACCGAGGCGCCCACGGCGGGGACCGTCCGGGAGCGGGTGCCTGCGGCGGGGCCTAGGCGCTGGTGCCCGCGGTGCGGCGCGGGCGCCCCGCAGGGGCGTCCGCGCCGGCCGTACGGGTGGCGGCGCGTACGGCGGTGAGGGTGTAGGCCAGTGCGGCGGCGGCCACCACCGCCAGCAGGGCGAAACCGATGGCGTAGGTGCCGAACGCGCCGTAGAGGGAGCCCATCACCAGCGGGGGCAGGAAGCCGCCGAGCCCGCCCGCGGCGCCGACCACGCCGGTGACGGAGCCGACCTGGCCGGCCGGGGTCAGCCGGGAGACGAGGGCGAAGGTCGCCCCGCTGCCGGCGCCGAGCGCGGCGGCCATGGCCAGGAAGGCGAGGGTGCCGACGGGTGCCAGGGCGGGGGTGAAGGCCTGCGCGACCGCCCCGGCGACGACCACGGCGAGCGAGCCGGCGAGTACCCGGACCGGGCCGGCCCGGTCGGAGAGCCAGCCGCCGAACGGGCGCATGGCGACGGCGAGGAGGACGAAGCCGGCCATGCGGTTGGCGGCGTCCGCCTGGGTCAGGTCGTAGCCGGTCCTGAGGTACGTGGGCAGGTAGACGGAGAAGGCCACATAGCCGCCGAAGGCGACCGCGTAGAGGGCGGAGGCCTGCCAGGTGACGGGCAGCCGGGCGGTGGCGGCCAGCCGGCGGGACAGCGGCTCGGTCGGCACGCTGCGGCCGGGGGCGTCCCGCAGCACCAGCGCCGCGGTCACCGCGTACACCGCCAGTACCCCGGCGGTGATCAGGAACGGGGTGGACATGCTGCCCGCGTCGACCAGCTTCACCGTGGTCAGGGCGCTGATCGCGGTGCCGCCCATGCCGGCGCCGAAGACTCCGACGGCCAGGCCGCGCCGCTCGGGCGGGAACCAGGCGTTGACCAGCGGGACGCCGACGGCGAACGCGGTGCCGCCGATCCCCAGGAAGAATCCGCCGATCAGCAGGGCGGCGAGGGAGGAGTGGCCGGCCAGGCCCAGGTAGAGCACCGGCACGATGGTCGCCGCCGACACGATCGGGAAGACGACCCGGCCGCCGAAGCGGTCCGTCAGCGCGCCGACCGGGATGCGGCCCAGCGAGCCGACCACGACCGGCACGGCCACCAGCAGCGACTGCTCGAACGAGGACAGCTCCAGGCTGTCCTTGAGCCGGGGGGCGAGCGGGCTGAGCAGCGCCCACGCCCAGAAGTTCACGGCGAAGCCGACCGTGGCCAGCGCCAGCATGAGCCACGCCCGGCCGGGCACCGCGCTCCCGGGCGGGCCGCCCCGCTCCGACTTCAACGGCTGGACCATGTCCGTCCCCTTCGTCCGTGGTGGTTGCGCGCCACCGGGTTCGGGCGCCCCGGCGGGCCCCTTGCCCGCGGAACCGGCGTCCTGCCCCCACCTTCCGGGCCGGGGATCACCCACGGGCAGGGGCCATGGGTCCCCGGCGCCGGACGGACGGTCCCGGCTCCGGGCCCGCACGGCCCCCTCCCACGTGACCCTTCCGGCCCGCCGCGAAACCACGGCGGGCCGGAGGCCGGACGGCGAACCGCGTGCGGTCAGCGGCCCTCCTGCTTCCTGCGGTCCTGGACCTGGGTGGCGATGACGGCGGCCTGGATGCGGCGCTCCACGCCCAGCTTGGCCAGCAGCCGGGAGATGTGGTTCTTCACCGTCTTCTCGGCGAGGTAGAGGCGCTGGCCGATCTGGCGGTTGGTCAGTCCCTCGCCGATCAGGGCCAGGATCTCGCGCTCCCGGTCGGTCAGTCCGGGCAGCGCGTCCGGCTGTTCCTCCTCCTTCTGCGGTCCGCCGCGCAGCCGGGCCATCAGCCGGGTGGTGGCGCTCGGGTCGAGCAGCGACTGGCCGCGGGCGACCGTGCGGACGGCCGTCACCAGGTCGGAGCCGCGGATCTGCTTCAGCACGTATCCGGACGCGCCGGCCATGATCGAGTCGAGCAGGGCCTCCTCGTCGTCGAACGAGGTCAGCATCAGGCACGCCAGGCCGGGCATGGCCGAGCGCAGTTCGCGGCACACGCTCACGCCGTCGCCGTCCGGCAGCCGTACGTCCAGGACCGCGACCTGGGGGCGCAGGGCGGGTACCCGGACCAGGGCCTGTTCGGCGGTGGCGGCCTCGCCCACCACCGTGATGTCCGGCTCGTCGTTCAGCAGGTCGTGCACCCCCCGCCGGACCACCTCGTGGTCGTCCAGCAGGAAGACCCGGATCGGATCGTCGGGTCCGGGCCGCTGCTCGCCGTCCGCCATCGCTCGCTCCTCGTTCCGCGCCGTGCGCGTGTCCACGTCGTCCTGATCCCCCCGCCCCCACATCTTGCGCAACAAAGGGCCGATGGACCAGGGCCGGTCGGCCCCACCGGGCCCCGGGAGCGGGCCGTACGGCCCACCGCGCCGCCCGCCGTTCCGCCGTACGGCGCACACCGGGCCGGGCGCGCCGTGACGGACTCCGGCGGCGGGCGCGGCCACGGGCGGCCGGGCGGCGCAAGTGGCCGGGGGCCGGCCTCACCCGCGCGACGGACAGGGTTCCCGCACGCGGGTCAGGCCGTGTTTCAGGTCTCGGCCGACGGGTGACTCCGAGACTGACGCCCCTGTCATGAGGGCGTTCCCCGCACAGGCCCGCACCCCACAGAGGCTCATGTCCACCTCAGCCGCCGACGTGATCCGGACGCGTGACGCCGCCGCGCCCGAGCCGACCGCGCAGCACCTCGACGCGCTGCTGCGCGAGCTCTCCGAGCAGCCCCCGGGACCGCGGCGGGCCGCCCTCCGGGACGACGTCATCCGCCGGCTGCTGCCGGTGGCCCACCGCGTCACGCGCCGCTTCCGGCGCCACGGCGAGGAGTGGGACGATCTCGTCCAGGTGGCGTCCCTGGGGCTGATCAAGGCCGTCGACGGCTACGACCCCGGGCGGGGCCACGCCTTCCTGTCCTACGCGCTTCCCAAGGTCACCGGTGAAGTCCGGCGGCACCTTCGTGACCGTACGGCCGCCGTGCGGCTGCCCCGTCCTCTGCAGGAGGCCGCCGGACAGGTCTTCCGGGCCGTCGAGGAGCTCGAGCAGCGGCTCGACGGCCACGCGCCCACCACCGAGCAGATCGCCGAGCACACCGGGCTCGGGGCGGACCGTGTGCTGTCCGCGCTGCGCGCGGTGCACGAATGCCGCCCGCGGTCCCTCGACGCGCCCGCGGGCGGCGGCCGGGACGTCCCGGCCTGCCCGCTCGGCGCCGAGGACCCGGCGCTCGGCCTGGTCGTCGACACCGTGTCCCTGGCGTCCCTGGTGCGGCGGCTGCCGGAGCGTGACCGCCGGGTCCTCCATCTGCGCTTCTACCGGGAGCAGTCCCAGCGGGAGATCGCGGAGGCCGTCGGCGTCTCCCAGATGCAGGTCTCGCGGATCCTGCGGCGCTGTCTCGGCCGGCTGCGCGAGGCGCTCCTGGCGAGCGAACCGCGCCCGGAAGCCGGGGAAGCGGTGCAGGCACGGCCCGCCCCCGGTCCCCCGGCACGCCGCCGCCCCCGGACCCCACCGCCCACCACGCCCCCACAACCGGCCACCCCACACGACGGTGCCGCCCGCCACCGGAAGCCCGGTCCCCCGGCCGGCACGCCACCCCCGGTACGCGGACGCGCGCCCGGGCGCGGGCAGCCGGTCGCACGGCGACCCGTGAGCGCGCGCCGCCGCCCGCAGACGCCTCCGCCCACCACGCCCCCACAACCGGCAACCGCACACGACGGTGCCGCCCACCGCCAGGAGGGTCCCGCCCCAGGGAGCCCGGCACGCCGACGTCTGCCGTGTCACGGAGGTCCGGCCCCTCGACGGCCCCTGTGCTCACGCCGCCCGCGGACATGTCCGCGAACCTCGCCGCACCCCACGACTCCACGCGACGGTGCCGCCCGCCGCCGGAAGCCCGGGGGCGGGGAGCCGGGCGCGCGGCCTCCTCCCCGGGGGCCGTGTGCACGTGGGGACCGGATCTTTCCCGCTCCCGGCCGCTGAGCCGGCATCACCCTCGTCCGCCGAGGAAGGAGCGCACCGTGAGGCGTCACCTGCGCGCGCTCCGGCACGGATGGGAGTGGCTGGGCGCCGGCACGCTGGTGCGGCGGGGCCGTGACCTCGAACTGATGCACAGGGCCATGGGGTTCGCCACGCTGGCGCTGGTCACGCTGGCGCCCCTGCTGATCGTGATCGCCGCCGCCGACCCGCTGGGACGGGGCGGCTTCGCGGCCTGGCTGGCGGACGGCATGGGACTGTCCGGGCGGTCCGCGCGCGTCCTCACGGAGATCATCAGCCCGCCGCGCGAGGTGGTCGGCACCACCAGCGTGTGGGGTGTCCTGGCGCTCGCCGCGTTCGGCATCCCGTTCGGCGGAACCGTCCAGAACGGCTTCGAGCGGACCTGGAACCTGCCTCCCGGACCGTGGCACCGGATCTGGCGGCAGGCCACCTGGCTGTGCGTGCTGACCGCGTACCTCTACCAGGAGGTCCTGACCCGGGACGCGATGTACGGGCCGGAGCGGATCACCCTCTCACTCGTGACCGGCGTGCTGTTCTTCTGGTGGGGGCAGCGCTTCCTGCTGGGCGGCCAGATCGGCTGGTGGCACCTGCTGCCGGGCGCGATCGCCACCATGACGGGCCTGATCGGACTGCGGGGGTTCTCCTACTTCGTCTTCACCCCGCTGATCATCGACAACGCGATCAGCTACGGCACGGTCGGTGTCGTCCTCATCGTCGAGTCCTGGCTCATCGGCGTGGGGTTCGTCATCTTCGGCGGCTCCCTGTTCGGCCGCTGGCTCCTGGACCACCACGGGCACCGGTTCACCGAGGACCTGCCGGCGCCGCCCGGCCGGTGACCCCGGGGTCGCCGGTCCCGGAGGACACCGCCCGGTCACACGGGATGCCGGGCGGCGAGCGCGGCCACGGGCGCCAGCACGTCTCCCCGGAAGAGCTCCCGCCCGCGGGCGATCCTGCGGTCCCGGTGGGCGCCGTCAGCCGCCAGGCGCCGCAGTGCGGCGGGCAGCACGGCGGCGTCCGGGGCGATCTCCGAGACGCCGAGCGCCGCCATCCGCCGCACGCCCTGCGCGCCGTGACCGGGCAGCGGGCGGTAGCCGACCACGGGCAGCCCGGAGGCGAGGGCCTGCACCGCGGTCTGGCCCGCCGCGTTGTCGACCAGGACGCGGGTCGCGCGGAGCAGGGCGGGCATGTCGGTGACCCAGTCCGGTACGAGGGCGCCGGGAACCTGGGCCATGGCGGCCCGCAGACGGTCGTTGCGGCCGCAGAGCACCACCGGGAGGAAGCCGGCGCCGGCGAGCAGCCGGGCGGTCCCGTCCAGCTCCGAAGCCGCGCCCCAGGCGCCGGCCGAGAGGACGACGGGCGGGCGTCCGGGGGCGTACCGCTCGAAGAGGCTCCGCCACGCCCCGGCTCCGGAGGTCGGTGCGAAGAAGCCGGGCGCCACGACCGGTCCGGTCGTCTCCACGGGCACGGCGATGCTCCCGCCGACTTCCCGCGCGGCCTCGTCGGTGAGGCAGAGGTACAGGTCGTTGCCGGGATGGAGCCACTGCCGGTGGACGGCGAAATCGGTCACGAAGACGGCGCTCGGGGCGCGCAGCCGCCCCCGTCGCCTGAGGTGACCGGTCAGCTGCGCGGCCAGGTGGAAGACGGGCACGACCACGTCGGCGCCGGAGCGCTCCGCGAGTTCGGTGAGACGGCCGCCCGCCAGCCGGGCGAGCGGGATGCCGCTGGGACGGTGGCGCGGACCGGGCCGCAGCAGCGCGTGGTAGACACCCGCGTACGCCCACGGGTAGTGCCGTATCGACGACTGGTAGAAGAGGCGCAGTTCGGTGCCCAGGCCGTGCGGGAGCAGCCGCAGCAGGTCGACGACGCGTGCGTCGTGGCCCTGTTCTCGGGCGCGGCGGGCGAGTTCGCCGGCCACCGTGTCGTGGCCGGCTCCCATGCTCGCGCTGACGATCAGCAGTCGCAGTCCGCCGTCCGCCGGCGCGTACCGGCGGGGCGGCGAGGACGGTGAGTGCACGCGGTGCCGGGTCTCCGCCCGCCGCCTCGGTGAAACCCGCCCGGCCGCGTTTCACCGGCCGCGTCCGGGATACCCACGGGTGCCCGCCGAACCCCGGGAGCGGCCGCGGACGGCGGCTCCCCGGTGTTCACCCTCGCAGCCGAGGTGCAGCCCATGTCCCACGCCTTCCGTGCCGGCGCCCCCGGCGCACCGTTCCCGGTCACGACGCGCCCGGCGCCCGCCGGATGACGGTGGTACGGCGTGCTGGTGGTCGTCCTCGCCCTGCTGGCGGCGCTGTCCAACGCCGCCGCCTCGGTGCTGCAGCGGCGGGCCGCGGCGGAGGAACCGGAGACCGGCGCGGGGATGGGCCAGGCCGTCCGCTGGCTCGGGCGCGTGCTGCGCCGGCCGCACTGGATCGTGGGCGCCGGGATGCTCGCGCTGTCGACCGTGCTGCAGGCGGCCGCCCTGGGCCTGGGCAGTCTGGCGCTGGTGCAGCCGCTCATGGCCGCCGAACTGCTGTTCACCCTGGTGGTCGGCAGCATGGTGTTCCACCGCCGTCCGGACCGCAGGACATGGCTGGCGTTCGCCGCGCTGGCCGGCGGGCTGGCGATGTTCCTGACCTCGGCCGCTCCGGCCGCCGGCCGGTCGACGGCGCCTCTGGGGCGGTGGGCGGTGGCCGCGGCGGTGGTCCTGGGCGCCGTGACGGTGCTGGTGATGACGGCCCGCGCGGTACGCGGCGCGCCGCGGGCGGCGCTGCTGGGGCTGGCGTCGGCGATGTCCTTCGCCCTGACCGCGGCGCTGCTCAAGGAGGTGACGGGCAGGCTCCCGGACGGGCTGGGCGCCCTGCTGGCGTCGTGGCCCGTGTACGCCACCGCCGCCGTCGGAGCGGTCGCCTTCCTGCTGTTGCAGGGCGCGTTCCGGGCGGGGACGCTGGCCGTCTCCCAGCCGGCCCTGACCCTCGGGGACGCGCTGACGAGCGTGGCGCTGGGCTGGGCGCTGTTCGGGGAGCAGATCACGCTCGGTGTACGGGTGGTGCCCGCGCTGACCGGCGTGGTGCTGATGGGAGCGGGCACCGCGGGGCTGGCCCGCGCCCCGTCGGTCGCGGGCGACTGGGACGCGGCGTCGCGGCTCCCGGGCGCCGGCCCGGCGCGGCCGGTGCCGTAGGAGTCCCGCGCGGGCGGGGCACCCCACCCGGGAAGGAGGGCAGGCCGATGGCCGTATCCGCGGGTCCCGCCGGAGCCCGGCGCGCGGCGGCCGTGCTGACCCCGCTCGCCGCCGTCGCCGCGGCGCACATCGCCCCGGCGGCGACCTGGCTGCCCGTGGTGCGCCGCCGTCTCCCGCGCCTCGCCGGCGTGGGACACCCCGGGCATGTGGCCCTGACCTTCGACGACGGGCCCGATCCGGAGTCCACGCCGCGTTTCCTCGACGCGCTGGAGGCGCTCGGGGTCCGGGCGACCTTCTTCGTGCTGGGCGACGGGGTCGTACGGCATCCCTCCGTGGCGCGGGCGGCCGTACTCCGCGGGCACGAACTGGCCGTGCACGGCTGGAGCCACGACCGGCCCTGGCTGCCCGCCCCGGCGGACGACGCGCGTGCCGTGCTGCGGGCCGCCGGCGCGGTCCGGGAGCTGACGGGGCGGCGTCCCCTGTGGTACCGCCCGCCCTACGGCATCCTCACCTCCGGGCGGTGGGCGGCCGCCCGTGCGGCGGGCCTGCGGCCGGTGCTGTGGACCGCCTGGGGCCGGGACTGGACGGCCGGGGCGACCCCGGCGTCGGTGCAGGCGGCCGTCGCGGCCGGACTGCGCGGGGGCGGCACGGTGCTCCTGCACGACACGGACCGGATGTCGGCCCCGGGCTGCTGGCGGGCGACGCTCGGCGCGCTGCCCGCCGTGGTGGAGGGCTGCCGCGCCGCGGGCCTTTCGGTGGGCCCGCTCGCCGAGCACGGGCTGCCCCCCGCGGGACCCGCCGGCCGCCGCGCGTCCCGCCGGTGATCTCCGCCGTGCCGTGGGATGTCCGGGGCCGGTTCCGCGGCCGTTCGAGGCCTGTCCCCGGCCCCCGACGCCCACCTGCCCGCCGCGTGCGGGCCGGCGGGGACACCCGTACGGGGGGAGAACCGCGGGCGGCGGCGTGGCACCCGGCGCCGGCGGCGCGGGCCCTGAAAAACTGCCGCCGCACACACACGCCCAGAAGGGCCCCTGCCCATGACGCGCACGCCGGGCGCCGAGGAGCGCCCTGTCCGGTCCGGCCGCTGCTCGGCGGGCCGCTGGAACACCACCGGTCGCACGGGCCGGTTCACCGCACCGACGGCCGGCCGAATATCCGGCCGCGCCCGTTCACTGGCCCGGCCCCGGAGCCGGCCAGCACTCCATCGGTGACCGTTCCAGAAGAGAGAACCCCGTGACCGCAGTCGACCAGCCCATCCGCACCACGATCGAACCACCCCCGAGGAAGCCGGGGAACGTCGTGGTCGCCTGGCTCACCAGCACGGACCACAAGACCATCGGCAGCCTCTACATGATCACGTCGTTCGCCTTCTTCCTCATCGGCGGGGTGATGGCCCTCGTGATCCGGGCCGAGCTGGCCCGGCCGGGTCTGCAGATCGTGTCGAACGAGCAGTTCAACCAGTCGTTCACGATGCACGGCACGGTCATGCTGCTGATGTTCGCGACGCCGCTGTTCGCCGGGTTCGCGAACTGGATCATGCCGCTGCAGATCGGCGCCCCGGACGTGGCGTTCCCCCGGCTGAACATGTTCGCCTACTGGCTCTTCCTGTTCGGCTCGCTGATCGCGCTGGGCGGTTTCCTCACCCCGAACGGGGCGGCCGACTTCGGCTGGTTCGCCTACTCACCGCTCACCGACGCCGAGCACTCGCCCAATATCGGCAGTGACCTGTGGATCATGGGTCTGGGATTCTCCGGCTTCGGCACCATCCTCGGCTCGGTCAACTTCATCACCACGATCATCTGCATGCGCGCGCCCGGCATGACGATGTTCCGTATGCCGATCTTCACCTGGAACGTGCTGCTGACCGGTGTGCTGGTCCTGCTGGCCTTCCCGGTGCTGGCGGCGGCGCTGTTCGCGCTGGAGGCGGACCGCAAGTTCGGTGCGCACGTGTTCGACGCGGCCAACGGCGGTGCGCTGCTCTGGCAGCACCTCTTCTGGTTCTTCGGGCATCCCGAGGTCTACATCATCGCGCTGCCGTTCTTCGGCATCATCAGCGAGATCATCCCGGTCTTCTCCCGCAAGCCGATCTTCGGCTACATGGGTCTGATCGGCGCGACGATCACGATCGCCGGTCTGTCGGTGACGGTGTGGGCCCACCACATGTTCGTGACCGGTGGGGTGCTGCTGCCGTTCTTCTCGTTCATGTCGTTCCTGATCGCGATCCCGACCGGAGTGAAGTTCTTCAACTGGACCGGCACGATGTGGAAGGGCAGTCTCTCCTTCGAGACGCCGATGCTGTGGTCGGCCGGCTTCCTGGTCACCTTCCTCTTCGGCGGTCTGACCGGCGTTCTGCTGGCCTCGCCGCCGCTGGACTTCCACGTCTCCGACTCGTACTTCGTGGTGGCGCACTTCCACTACGTGGTGTTCGGCACCGTGGTGTTCGCGATGTTCGCCGGCTTCTACTTCTGGTGGCCGAAGTTCACCGGCAAGATGCTCGACGAGCGTCTCGGCAAGATCCACTTCTGGACGCTGTTCGTCGGCTTCCACGGCACCTTCCTGGTCCAGCACTGGCTGGGCGCCGAGGGCATGCCGCGCCGCTACGCGGACTACCTCGCCTCGGACGGCTTCACCGCGCTCAACACCGTCTCCAGCATCGGGTCCTTCCTCCTGGGCCTGTCGATGCTGCCGTTCCTCTACAACATCTGGAAGACCGCCAAGTACGGCAGGCCGGTCGGCGTCGACGACCCGTGGGGCTACGGCCGCTCCCTGGAATGGGCGACCGCATGCCCGCCCCCGCGCCACAACTTCGTCACCCTGCCGCGGATCCGCAGCGAATCCCCCACCTTCGACCTCCGCCACCCCGGTCTGTCGAGGATCGACCAGGAGGAGAACGCCGGCCGGCGGGACGCCGTCGAGCCGGAACCGCACGGCCGGGCGCACCGGCCCCCGCACGACGGTTCCGAGTAGCGGCCCCGCCATGGCCGTCCCGGAAGAGGGTGACGGCGACTCCGTCGACGTCGGCATGCGCAGGCTGGAGGGGTACCTGCTGTGGCAGTCGGAGGTGGCGCGGGCGCGGGCCGACGCCGAGGAGACGGCGGACCGGCTGGACTGGCTGACCGGGGCCCAGCGCGAGGCCGTCGTCGCCTGCTTCGCGGAGCGGCAGCTGGTCCTGTCCCGGCGGCATCTGGAACGCACCGCGCGCCGGGCGCGGGAGCTGCGGGAGGAGTACGAGGACCGGTACGCCACGCTGAAGGCGCGGCTGCTCGCCTGGACCCTGGCCGGGTTCGCGGCGACCGTCTTCGTGTCACGCCTGCTGCTGTGACCCACCGACGGGCCGGCGATGCCGCACGCCGTGAAGCGGTGCACCGGGTGATCGTGCGGCGCCATGGCGACGCGCTCGCAGGCGTACGCGCCGGCCCGGGCACGCCCTCCGGGGGCCCGGGCCGGGAACCGCCCTCAGCGACTCGCGTCCGCTCCGCGCACCACGGCGACCGGACAGTGGGCGTGATGCAGCAGCGCCTGGCTGACCGAGCCCAGCAGCAGGCCGGCGAAGCCGCCCCGTCCGCGGGCCCCGACCACCACCAGCCCTGCGGTCCGGCTCTCCTCGATCAGCGCCTCGCGGGTGCGGCCGTGCACCACCTTGTGTTCCACGGCCACGTCCGGGTGCCGCTCGCGGTGCCCGGCGAGCGCCTCGGCCAGCAGGCGTTCCTCCTCCCGGCCAAGCACGCCCGGCGGGTTGGCGTACGGCTCGGACGACTCCTGCGGGGCGGGCAGCGGCGCGTTCCACGTGGTCCAGGCGTGCAGCGCGACCAGGCCGGTGCCGCGCAGCTCTGCCTCCTCGAAGGCGAACTCGACCGCCCTGTCCCCGGCGGCGGAGCCGTCGGCTCCCACCACGACGGGACCGTCGGGCCCGGCTTCCTCCCGGACGACCAGCACGGGGCAGCGTCCGTGCGCCGCGAGGTGCACCGCCGTCGAGCCCACCATCAGCCCGACGAAGCCGCCCATGCCGCGGGACCCGACGACGACCAGTTCGGCCGCGCGCGACTGCGCCTCCAGCACCGTCAACGGCTCCCCCGTCACCACCGCGTGCGACACCTCCACCTCCGGCGCCACCGCCATGGCCCGTTCCACGGCCTCCGCCACCAGGCGCTCGACCATGTTCCGCATCCCGCCGTCGGCCGGTCCCAGGGGCGAGGGGCCCAGCGGAACGTGCATGGCGGGCCAGAGGAAGGCGTGCACCACCTTCAGCGCGGCCTTCCGCAGCCCGGCCTCCCGCGCGGCCGTCTCCACCGCGGCGAGGCTCGACTCCGACCCGTCCACCCCGACGATCACCGAACCGCCCACCATGTCTCCCTCGTCCGCAGCGTTTCCCGTTCCCCTCCAGCCTCGCCCCCGTGAGGTCCCGGTGCCAGGGGACGTTCGGACCACGGTCCGGGCCCGTCGGCCCCTGCGGGGGAGCCCCCGGACGCGGGAGATTGAAAGCGCAACGAGATCGGAAGACCTTCGGACGCACCGCTGCGCACACGTACGTCTTCGCGGGGCTGCGTCTGCTGACCGGGTTCGTCTTCCTCTGGGCGTTCCTCGACAAGGCCGTCGGCCTCGGTTACGCCACGCGGGGCGGCAGCGCCTGGATGGACGGCGGATCGCCCACCGAGGGTTTCCTGGGCTCGGTGGCCGTCGGCCCGATGGAGTCCACGTTCCACGGCTGGGCGGGGGCCGCCTGGGCCGGACGGCCCCGGTGGGCTCCGCGCGGGTGGAAGATGGGGAGGGGGGTCGCCCAGGAGCGCGGGAGGCTGCCGTGAAGGAGAAGCGAGGACACGCCGCCCCGGCCCGGACACCGGAGGCGGCCGGGACGTCCCACGAGCAGACGCTGCTGCGTCACCTCAGCGCGATGTCGGCCGTCTCGTCCCGGCGGGGCGCGCCCCGCGGCCCCACTGGAGCCGCGGGCCGGGCGACGGCGTCCCCTGCCGCCGACGCGGCGGCCCCGGCCCTGCTCGTCCGGGACGTCATGCGGGTTCCGGCGCCCTCCGTCCCCTGGGACCTCCCGTTCCAGGAGGTCGCGCGGGCGCTGGCGCGCGAGGACTCCGGGTCCCTGGCCGTGGTGGACGACGACGACCATGTCGTCGGCGTGGTCTCGGAGTCCGACCTCCTGGCCAAGGCGGCCGTCGAGGCCACGCGGCCCCGTCCGGGCGGCGCGCTGACCCGGGTCAGGGAGCGCAAGCTGCTGGAGAAGGCGCGCGGCGGCACGGCGGAGGCCCTCATGACGAGCCCGGCGATCACCGTCCTGCCCGGTATGACCGTCGCGGAAGCGGCCTGGCTCGTGGCGCTGTCGCGGCTGAAGCGGGCGCCCGTCACGGACCACGACGGGCGCCTGGTGGGGACGGTGCGGCGTAGCGCTCTGCTGCGCGCGCTGATCCGCGACGACGCGGGCATCGAACGGGAGGTGCGCCACCTGCTGACGGTGGTCGCAGGCGCCGGCGCGGCCCACGCCGTGCGGGTGGAGGTGCACGGAGGCGTCGTCGGACTGAGCGGCCCGCTGGCCGGGGACGCCGCGACCGGGCTGCTCGCCGAGGTCGCGTCCATGGAGGACGTCGTGGAGGTGCGCGACCACCTGGACCGGCGGTGAGCCGGCCCGGCGCTCACGGCACCTCACCGGGTCACAGCCGCAGCGTGAACCAGGTCGTCTTCCCGTCGTCGGTGGGGCGCACGCCCCAGCTGTCGGCCAGCACCCGGACGAGGTTGAGTCCCCGTCCGGACTCCTCGTCCTCGTCGGCACGCCGCGGTTCCGGGGTGTGGGAGCTGCCGTCGCCCACCTCGACGGTGAGTTCCGCGGCGGTGCGGCTCACGTGCACGGTGACGGGGCCCTGGGCGTGCTGCACGGCGTTGGTGAGGAGTTCCGACAGGAGGAGCCGTGCGTCGTCGGCCTGCGCGTGGCAGTCCCAGGCGGCCAGGGCCTTGCTGAGGAAGGTGCGGCCCTCGGGCACGGACTCGGGCCGGGTGGGCAGCGTGGCCGTGACGGACGCCAGTGGTGCGGCGGGCAGCCGCGCCAGCAGCAGGGTCACGTCGTCGTCGTGGCCCTCGGCGTCCGGCCGCAGGGCGGTCAGGATGCGGTCCGCCGCGATGTCCAGGCCGGGCGGTTCGGCGGTGAACAGGGCGCCGCAGGTGGCCGTGAGCGCGGTGAGACTGTCCTCGATGTCGCAGCCGGGGGTCTCGATCAGGCCGTCGGTGTAGAGCACCAGGGTGGCGCCCGGCGGCACCGCCGCCGACGACTGCTCGTACAGCACGTCGCCCACGCCGAGCGGCGCGTTCACCGGGGCGGAGAGCTGCCGTGCCCCTTCGCCGGGTACGGCGACCAGGACCGGGAGGTGGCCGGCGGAGCACAGGGTCACCTCCGCCTCGTCGGCGGCCACGACGAGGTAGCAGCACGTGACCAGCTGATCCGGCACGTCCAGATCGGCCACGCAGGTGTCCAGGGCCTGCATCAGCCGCCGGGGCTGCATGCCCGTCTTGGCCAGCGCGTGTGCCGCGGAGCGCAGTTGGCCCATCACGGCGGCCGCCTCCAGGCCGCGGCCCATCACGTCACCGATCAGCACCCCGACCCGGCCCGCGCCGAGGGGTATCAGGTCGAACCAGTCACCCCCCACACCCGCTCCCTGGGTGGCGGGCCGGTACCGGCTGGCGGTGACCAGGCCGGGCACGGCGGGCGGGGTGCCCATCAGGCTGCGCTGCAGGGTGAGGGCGACGTGGCGCTGCTGCTCGTACAGGGCCGTGAGTTCGGCCTCGGCCCGCTTGCGGTCGCTGATGTCGCGGACGATGGCGCACGCCCCGATGACCGTGCCGTCCGGGGCCCGCCTCGGCCACACGGTGACGTCGACGTCCAGCAGCCCGCCGGTCCGTGTGACGCGCAGCGTCTCGAAGTGCTCCACCTTCTCGCCGAGCCGGAGCCGCTCCAAAAGCATGGCGATCTCGTCGTGGCGGTCGTCCGGGGCGAGGAGGGAGATGTGCCGGCCCACGACCTCGGCGGCCGTGTAGCCGTACAGCCGCTGGGCGGCGGCGTTCCAGTAGGTGATGTGCCCGTCGAGCGTCTTGGCGAGGATGGCGTCCTGGGAGGACTCCACCAGCGCGGCCAGCTCGCTGATGCGTTCCTCCGCCGCCTTGCGGTCGCTGACGTCTCGGACCGCCGCGGAGACCAGCAGCCCGTCGGCGGTCTCCAGCGGGCTGAGGCTGATCTCCACCGGGAACTCGCTCCCGTCCCGGCGCAGCCCGTGCAGGTCCAGCCCCGCCCCCATGGGGCGTACCTGCCGGTTCGCGGCGTAGGCGTTGCGGTGCAGGGTGTGGTGTCCGCGCAGTCTCCGCGGGACGAGCAGTTCGACGGCCTGGCCGAGGAGTTCCTCGCGCCGGTAGCCGAAGAGGGCCTCGGTCTGGGCGTTGACGAGCCGGATGGTTCCGGTGTCGTCGACGATGACGATGGCGTCCGGCGCCGCCTCCAGCAGTCCCCGGAACCGCTCCTCGGCGGCTCCGGGCCTGCCCGCCCGCGCGGGTATCGTACGCGTGCCCGGTCCGGGAGCCGCGATGGGGCACGTGTCCTGTGTACCGGTCTCGTTCTTCATGTCCGTCCCAGCCGCGCCGCTGCCAGTGGTTTCCGGCCATCCCAGCGCACCCCGGCGCGGCACGCCTGCGTTTGTCCCCAACTGTCGTTATCGGGTCGCGCCTGACCCCTCGGTGCACCGCTCGCGACCGGCTGGGGCGCCTGCGGCGGCGAGGCGAACGGTGGCCGGCTCCGAGCCGGACGGCAGGAGGATCACGTTGACCGGCTCCGAGGACGCCCGGCGGGCCCGGGGGCGGCTGCCGCAGCTCAGGCCGGACGCGGCGAGTCCAGTTCTCGGCCGACCGACAGCACCGCCCCGAGCAGGCTGTGCACCCGAAGACGGTGTGGTATCCCCGCGGGCGACCGTGCCGGCGGCGGTGCCGCGCTCGTGTGGCGCGTCCCGGTGCGGGAGGCGGGCGATCCGTCCGGGAGGTGATCCGCCTCCGCCGGGCGGGACCCCGCCGGCCCCTCCGGTCAGGTCGGGTCACCGGCTGTCGCTCGCCCCCGTGTCGCGCAGCGCGGCCCGCCCGGCCTCCAGCCGTGCCACCGGGACGCGGAACGGCGAGCAGGAGACGTAGTCCAGGCCGGCGGCGTGGAAGAAGTGCACGGAGTCCGGGTCGCCGCCGTGCTCGCCGCACACGCCGATCTTGAGGTCCGGCCGGGCGGCGCGGCCCTCGGCGACCGCGATCCCGACGAGGCGGCCCACTCCGTCCCGGTCGATGGTCTCGAACGGAGAGGCGGGGAAGACGCCCTTGTCGAGGTAGGCGGAGAAGAACTCCGCCTCGACGTCGTCGCGGGAGAACCCCCAGGTGGTCTGGGTGAGGTCGTTGGTGCCGAAGGAGAAGAACTCCGCCTCCGCGGCGATCCGGCCCGCCGTCAGCGCCGCCCTGGGCAGCTCGATCATCGTGCCGACCGGGCAGCCGACGGGCGTGCCGGCCGCCTCGGAGACCTCGGCGAGCACCCGCCGCACCTCCTCGCCCACGATGCTCAGCTCCCGCGCGTCCCCGACGAGCGGGACCATGATCTCCGCCCGGGGGTCGCCGCCGGCCCGGAGACGTTCGGCGACGGCCTCCCC
This sequence comes from Streptomyces fungicidicus, assembly GCF_003665435.1. Taxonomy (NCBI): domain Bacteria; kingdom Bacillati; phylum Actinomycetota; class Actinomycetes; order Kitasatosporales; family Streptomycetaceae; genus Streptomyces; species Streptomyces fungicidicus. The sequence goes on along the minus strand of NZ_CP023408.1, from coordinate 328,160 downwards.
GATGGCCCGCACCTGCATGGCGACCAGTCCGGGCACCACCAGGCCGAGGCGCACGCCGCGCAGCCCGAGCATCGGGTTCTCCTCGTGCATCCGGTTCACCGCGGCCAGCAGCTGCGTGTCGCGGGCGGCCGGCAGGTCGCCGCGTGCCTCGGCGGCGGCGACCCGCACCGCGAGAGCGGTACGGTCGGGCAGGAACTCGTGCAGCGGCGGGTCCAGCAGGCGGATGGTGACCGGCAGTCCGTCCATCGCCTCGAGGATGCCGGCGAAGTCCTGTCGCTGGAGCGGCAGCAACGCCGCCAGGGCCCGGTCGCGCGCGGTCCGCGAATCCGCCAGGATCATCTCCTCGACGAGCTTGCGGCGCTCACCGAGGAACATGTGCTCGGTACGGCACAGACCGATCCCCCGCGCGCCGAACCGGCGGGCCCGCGCGGCGTCCTCGGGGGTGTCGGCGTTGGCCCGTACCTCCAGCCGGCGGACCGTGTCGGCCCGGCCCAGGGCACGTGCCACCGCGTCGACCAGCCCGCCCGCCCCCTCGCCGGTCTCCCCGGTCTCCAGGAACCGCATGACCTCCGAGTCGACGAGGGGCACCGCCCCCGCGTACACGGCCCCGGTGGAGCCGTCGACGGAGACGACCGTGCCCTCCTCCACGACCGTGCCGTCCGGGGCGGTGAACCGCCGGGCCCCGGTGTCCACCGTGAGTTCCTCGGCGCCGCACACACAGACCTTGCCCATGCCGCGGGCGACGACGGCCGCGTGGCTCGTCTTGCCGCCGCGGCCGGTGAGCACCGCCTGTGCGGCGATCATGCCGGGCAGGTCGTCGGGGTTGGTCTCCTGGCGGACCAGGACCACCTTCTCGCCGGCCGCGGCACGCCGTACCGCGTCCGCCGAGTGGAAGACGGCCGCCCCGACCGCGGCGCCCGGGGACGCCGGGAGGCCGCGGGCGAGCGGCTCTCCGTCGCCCGAGGTGTCGAAGCGCGGGAACATCAGCCGGGCCAGGCCCTCGCCGCTCACCCGGGCGAGGCCCTCGTCCGGGGTGATGAGTCCCTCGTCGGCGAGGGCGGCGGCGAGGGCGAAGGCCGCCTCCGCGGTGCGTTTGCCGACCCGGGTCTGGAGCATCCACAGGGTGCCGCGCTCGATGGTGAACTCGATGTCGCACAGGTCGCGGTAGTGCCGCTCCAGCGTCTCCATGTGCGCCCGCAGCCCGGTGTAGGACGCGGCGTCCAGGCGCTCCAGTTCGCTCAGGGGCACGGTGTTGCGGATGCCGGAGACGACGTCCTCGCCCTGGGCGTCGGGCAGGTAGTCGCCGTACAGCCCGGGGCGTCCGGTGGCCGGGTCGCGGGTGAAGGCGACGCCGCTGCCGGAGTCGGCGCCGAGGTTGCCGAAGACCATGCGCTGCACGCTGACGGCGGTGCCCAGGTCGTCGGGGATGTGCTCGCGCCGCCGGTACAGGCGTGCCCGCTCCCCGTTCCAGGACTGGAACACCGCCAGGATCGCCCGGCGCAGCTGCTCGGCGGGCGACTGCGGGAAGTCCTCGCCGGTCTCCCGGCGGATCACCGTCTTGTACGTCTCCACCAGCCCGGCCAGGTCGCGGGCGTCCAGCCGCAGATCGTCGCCGGCCCCGCGCACTTCCTCGAGGTCCGTCATGGCCCGCTCGAACAGGGCGGCGTCGACACCCATGACCGTGGCGCCGAACATCTGGACGAGACGGCGGTAGGAGTCCCGGGCGAAGCGCTCACTGCCGGAGGCCTTGGCCAGACCGCTGACGGAGTCGTCGTTGAGTCCGATGTCGAGGATCGTCTCCATCATGCCGGGCATGGAGAAGCGCGCCCCGGAGCGGACGGAGAGCAGCAGCGGATCGTCGCGCTGCCCCAGCCGCCGGCCCGCCGCCTCCTCGAGGGCCGCCAGGTGGTCGGAGACCTCCCGCGACATGCCCGGGGGTTCCCCGCCGGTGGTGAGGAAGGCCCGGCAGGCCTCGGTGGTGATCACGAAACCCGGCGGGACGGGAAGCCCGAGCCGGGTCATCTCGGCGAGGTTCGAGCCCTTGCCGCCGAGCAGGCCGGCCATCTCGCGGCCGCCCTCGGTGAAGTCGTACACGTAACGGACCATGGCGCCGTGCTCCTCCGCTCGGGGCGGCCTGACATCTCCAGGGTCGGGCCGGAGCGCTTCCGGCGCGAGGTGCCGGCCGACCCGGCCCGTGGGCCATGCGGCCCTGGACCCGCGGGGGCGGTCCGACGGACCCTGGACGCGAGGCAAAGGGGAGTGCACGAGCGGCCGGTTCGGGGACGGCCGTCCGGACGGCGACGGTTCCGGCCGCCGTGACCTCCGCGAACCGCCGACGGTGAGGATCACCATGACGCACGCCGACCCCGCCGACCGGACGCGTCGGCCCACGACGGAGGAACCGCTGCCAGGACCCGGCCGGGAAGACACCGGGGGGTCCTGGCTCGAACCCGCTCTGCTGGCCGTCACGGCCGCGTCCCTGACGGCGGGGGGCGTCCTCTGGCTGCTGGGCCACGACGACGCCGCCGGCCTGTGCTGGGCGCTGGGCACCGTGTCCGCCGTCGTGCCGGCGGTCGGCTGGGTGGTGGCCGCGCTGCGGCGCGGCCACGCGGGCGTGGACCTCATCGCGGTCCTGGCGCTCGGCGGCACCCTCGCCGTCGGCGAGTATCTCGCCGGGGCGCTGATCGCCCTGATGCTGGCCACCGGGCGCGTCCTGGAGGCCGCCGCCCAGCGGCGTGCCTCCCACGACCTGCGCGCGCTGCTCGCGCACACGCCCCGCACCGCCCGCCTGCGCCGCGGCGCCGAGGTCCGCCCGGTACCCGTCTCCGAGGTCGCCGTCGGGGACCTGCTGGTCGTCGGGGCGGGCGAGGTCGTCCCCGTCGACGGGCAGGTGGCGGGACCGGCGGCCGTCCTCGACGAGTCGGTGCTCACGGGCGAGTCCGCGCCGGTGGAGCGGCCGCCCGGGCAGTCGGTGCGCAGCGGGGTCGTGAACGCGGGCGGGGCCTTCGACCTGCGGGCCACCGCGACCGAGCGGGACAGCACCTACGCCGGGATCGTGCGGCTGGCCCGGCAGGCGGGCGCGGAGGCGGCCCCGGTCGTCCGGCTGGCCGACCGCTACGCCGCCTGGTTCCTGCCCCTCTCGGTGGCGGTCGCGGGACTGGCCTGGCTGCTGAGCGGTTCCGCGGTGCGGGCCGTGGCGGTGCTGGTGGTCGCCACCCCCTGCCCGCTGCTGCTCGCCGCCCCGGTGGCGATCGTCTCCGGTCTGTCCCGGGCGTCCCGGCTGGGTGTGGTGGTCCGCGACGGTGGCGCGCTGGAGCGCCTGGGGCGGGCCCGCACGCTGCTGCTCGACAAGACCGGCACGCTCACCGGGGGCCGCCCGCGCGTCGCCGACGTGACCGCGGCTCCCGGACGGCGGCCCGCCGAGGTGCTGCGGCTGGCGGCCACCGTGGACCAGTACTCGCCGCACGTCCTGGCCCGCGCCATCGTCGACGCGGCCCGTGAGCGCGGGCTGGAGCCGTCGGAGGCGACGGACGTGTCGGAGGAGGCCGGGCGGGGCGCGGTCGGGACGGTCGGGGGCCGCAGGACGGCCGTCGGCCGTCTCCAGCCCGGCACGCCGGTCCCGGACTGGGCGCGGGCGGCGGAGAACCGGGCCCTGCTGGACGGCTCCGCCGTCGCCTGGCTCACCGTCGACGGGACCCCGGTGGGGGCCGTGATGCTGCGCGATCCGCTGCGCCACGACGCGCCCCGCACCCTGAGAAGGCTGCGCACGGCCGGTATCGACCGCATCGTGATGCTCACCGGCGACCGGCCCGAACCCGCCCGCGAGATCGCCGCGGTCCTCGGGCTCGACGGCGTCCGGGCCGAGCTGACACCCGCCGACAAGGTGGCCGCGGTCCGCGCGGAACGCGGGCGCGCGGTCACCGTCATGGTCGGCGACGGCGTGAACGACGCGCCCGCGCTGGCCGCCGCGGACGTCGGCGTGGCGATGGGGGCGCGGGGCTCCACCGCGTCCTCCGAGGCCGCCGACATCGTCCTCACCACGGACCGGGTGGACCGGCTGGCCGACGCCACGGCGATCGCCGTGCGGTCGCGGCGCATCGCCGTGCAGAGCGCCCTGGGCGGCATGCTCCTGTCGCTGGCGGCGATGGGCGCGGCCGCCGTGGGGCTGCTCCCGCCGGCGGCCGGCGCGCTGCTGCAGGAAGGCATCGACGTGGCGGTCATCCTCAACGCGCTGCGGGCGCTGCGCGTGGCCCCGGGGGCCCGGCCGGTCCTGGAGCCCGCCGCGGAGGCCCTGATCCACCGCTTCGCGGCCGAGCACGAGGACCTGCAGGACGTGCTGCAGGCCGTGCGCGACGCCGCGGCCCGGCTCTCGGCCCCCGGCGGGGACGGGCAGGCCCTGGAGTCGGTGCGCGAGGTGAACCGGCTGCTCACCGAGCGGCTGCTGCCGCACGAGTACGCCGAGGAGCACGAGCTCTATCCGGCGCTCGGACCGACGCTCGGCGGCCCCGAGGCGACGGCGACGATGAGCCGCGCCCACGCCGAGATCGAGCGGCTCGCCGGGCGGGTGGCCACCCATCTGGCGCTCGCCGAGGCGCAGGGCGCGCTGGAGGCCGAGCAGCTCGAGGACCTGCGTGCCTGTCTGTACGGCCTGCACACCGTGCTGCGGCTGCATTTCACGCAGGAGGAGGAGAACTACTTCTCCCTGGCGCCCTGACCGGCGGGCCCGTGCGGGTGCCGGGCCGGGGGCGCGCCTCAGGCGGGGGGCAGCCGGAACGTGCGGGTCTCTCCGGGGGCGACGGTCACGGTCCGGTCGGCCAGGACCACGCGGACCGGCGACTCCTCCGAGTCCGGGATGCCGAGTTCCAGCTGTCCGCTGTGGCGCCGCAGGGAGATGCCCCAGTGACCGCGGTAGCGCAGGGTGAATCCGTACTCCGAAAGGACCGGCAGCGGCACCGGGTCCAGCAGCAGGGCGTCCCCGCGGGTCTCCAGTCCCGTCAGTCCCCGCTGGACCAGGTCGAGCGTGCCGGCCATGGCTCCCAGGTGGATGCCCTCGCCGGTGGTGCCGCCCTGGACGTCGGCGATGTCCGACTCGAGGGCCTCGTGGAAGTACTGCCAGGCGTCGGCGCGCCGTACCCGGGCGAGGACCCAGCCGTGCACCAGCTCGCTGAGGGTGGAGCCGTGGCTGGTGCGGCGCAGGTAGTAGTCGACGGTCCTGCTCCACACCTCGTCGTCCAGGTGGTGGCCCAGCCGCCGGAACAGGCCGCGCAGCTCCGCGGGCGGGAAGAGGTAGCCGAGCATGAGGACGTCGGCCTGCTTGGACGCCTTGTAGCGGTTGACCGTGTCCCCCTCGGCCTCCAGGATCCGGTCCAGCCGCCGGATGCTGTCGTACCGCGCCCGGTAGGCGTCCCAGTCCAGCTCGGCCAGGTCGTCGTAGCCCTCGAACTGGCTGATGACGCCCCGGTGGAACGGCACGTGCAGCCGCCGGGAGACGTCCTCCCACTTCGGGAGTTCGCCTTCGTCCAGCGCGACGCGCTCCATCAGCTCCTGCCGCCGCCAGGCGGGCAGCCGGCGCAGCAGGTCCAGCGCGCGGGCGATGACCCAGGAGGCGGTGACGTTGGTGTACGTGTTGTCGTCCAGTCCCGGCCGAACAGCTCCCGGGTAGGCGTCGTGGTACTCGTCGGGGCCGACGACGCCGCGGATGCGGTAGCGGCCGAGCGCGGGGTCCAGGACCGCGCCGTCCGCCCAGAAGCGGGCGATCTGCACCAGCGTCTCCGCGCCCTTGGTGTACAGGAACTCGGTGTCGCCGGTGGCCTCGCAGTACTGCCACACGTTGTAGGCGACCGCCGAGCCGACGTGGTGCTGGAGCCGTGAACGGTCCGGCAGCCAGCGGCCCGAGCGGGGGTTGAGGTGCAGCTCCTGGGTCTCCTCCCGGCCGTCGCTGCCGCTCTGCCACGGGTACATCGCCCCGGTCCGGCCGACGGCGGCGGCGGCCCGGCAGGCCCGGTCCAGGCGCCGGTACCGGTAGGTCAGCAGGGCCCGCGACACGTCGGGGAAGTGCAGGTTCAGATAGGGCAGGACGAAGAGCTCGTCCCAGAACACGTGCCCCCGGTACGCCTCGCCGTGCAGTCCCCGCGCGGGCACCCCCACGTCGAGGTCGGCGGTGTGCGGGGACAGCGTCTGCAGCACGTGGAAGAGGTGCAGCCGCAGGATGCGGCCCGCCCGGCCGGGGATGCGGATGTCGGCGCGCCGCCAGATCCGCCGCCAGGCGTCGGTGTGCGCGTGCAGCAGGGCGGCGAAGTCCGGGGCCTCGGTCACCCGGTCCACGGCCGCGCCGAGCGGGTCGCTGATCGCGGCGTCGCGGGAGGTGTGCAGCGCCACGGTCTTCTGCACCTCGACGGGCCGGCCCGGAGCGATGGGGACCACCAGGCGGTGGACCGCGCGGCGCCGGTCGGGGCGCAGCCGCTCGGAGGACGGCGCTGGCCCCACGGCGACGGTCCGGGCGGCCAGCGCGATCCCGATGCCGGAGGTGCTGGTCCGGCAGCACAGCCATGCCGTGCCGGGCTCCCGCGCACCGGTCCGTACGCGGGTCAGGTGGTGCCGGTCCAGGGCCCGGTAGCGGTGGACGTTGGTGTTGGTCACCTCGCCGTCGAGGGCGGACTCGACCTCGACCTCCCCCGACCAGTCCTCGGCGGTGAGCACCGTCCGCAGCGCGGCCAGGTGCGGGTCCCCCATGTGCACCAGCCGCGTCTGTGCCACACGGAGGGCTCCGGCCGCCCTGTCCCGGTAGCGCGACTCACGGACGAACAGGCCCCGGCGCAGGTCCAGCACCTGCCGGTGGCCGAGGAGGGCCGGGGAGTCCGGGGTGAGCCACCGGCCCCAGGTGCCGCCCGCGGGGCGCAGCCGGAAGCGCAGCGGCAGCCAGTTCGGGAGGTTGACCATGTCCTCGTTGACGACCCGGCGCCCGGCCACGTCCGACTCGAGGCGGTTGTGGCAGCCGGCCGCGTAGGTGCCCGGGCAGTGCACCAGGCCGGCCCGGCACTCGGGCATCGCGCCGCGGGTGGCGAAGTAGCCGTTGCCGAGCGTGCAGAGGGATTCCCGCAGCCGCTCGGCGGCGGGGTCGTACCCGTCGTACTCCCATGTCCACTCCGGCATCGGCCGCCCTCGCCCTTCTCCTGGCCGGACCGTGCGGGGGCGCGGCGCGCCTCGCCCTCAGACCCGTTGCGGGACGACGGCGACCGGGCACTCGGCGTGGTGCAGCAGGGTGTGGGCGACCCTGCCGAGCTGCAGACCGGAGTGGCCGTGCCGCCGCAGGGCTCCGACGACGACCAGGTCGGCGTCGGCCGCCGCCTCCAGGAGGACCTTGTGGGCGGGGCCCTCGGCGGGTGTGCGCCGCACGTCGACGTCCGGGTGTTCCTGTACGGCCTGGGTCAGCGCCTCGGCGAGGCCGGCGGACGCGCGTTCCTCGTGCGCGGAGGTGCCGTCGTCCGTGGGGCGGCCGGCCGCGTGCCCGGGAGCCGGGGTGCGCCAGGCCCGCACGGCGTGCAGGATCGCGCCGCGCGCCTCGGCCTCCCGGAAGGCGAACCGCACGGCGCCCAGGCTGTGCGGCAGGTCGCCGACCCCGACGACCACGCGTCCGAAGGCTCCCCGCAGGTTCCGCTCCCCGCCGCGGACCACGACGACGGGACACATCGCGCGGGCGGACACGCCGAGGCCGACCGACCCCAGCAGCAGCCCGGCCAGCTCGCCCCGCCCGCGGGACCCCATGACCAGCGCCCACGCCTCGTGGCCCGCCGCCAGCAGCGCGGACACGGGGTCGTCGGGGAGCACGTCGACCGACACCTCGGTCCCCGGCCCGCGCTGCCGGGCGCGTTCCGCCGCGGAGGCGACGATGTGCTGGGCGAGGACCTCTCCGGGGGGACGTTCCCGCGCGAACGACGGGACCCTGCCCTCGTACCGTTCCCACAGCGAGGCGTGCACCAGCCGCAGGGGCAGGCCGTGCCGCGCCGCCTCGTCGACCGCCCAGTCCACCGCCGCGAGGCTGGGATCCGAACCGTCGACCCCCACCACCAGCGGGAGTTCCATGGTCGCCACCGCCTTCCTCTCCTGCCGCTCACCGGAGTCCCTGCACTTACCGTCGCACCGCCCACGGCCCGCCGCGACCTCCGCACACCCCGGGTCCGCCGCCCCGTCCGGCCGGTTTGCCCGCCGCGCCCGTCCCGCGGACGCTGGAATCCAGGGGGTTCCGGTGCCCGGATCGTCTCCGGAAACCGAAGGGAGCGGTCACCATGAGCTCGCACACCCAGCCGCCGTCCGTGCCGCCCGCCGGGGTGGCGCCGCCCCACCCCGCGCGGGTGACGGCCGTCCTCGACGCTCCGCTGTCCCGCTGGCTGTGGCTGGTCAAATGGCTGCTCGCCCTCCCCCACTACGTCGTCCTCGCCTTCCTGTGGGTGGCGTTCGCGGTGGTGAGCGTGGTGGCCTTCTTCGCCGTCCTCTTCACCGGCCGCTATCCACGGCCGCTGTTCGACTTCGCCACCGGCGTGCTGCGCTGGAACTGGCGGGTGGCGTACTACGCCTACGGCACGCTGGGCACCGATCGCTATCCGCCGTTCACCCTCGCCGACGTCCCCGGCTACCCGGCGCGCTTCGAGCTGGCGTACCCGGAGGAGCTGTCCCGCGGACTCGTCCTGGTGAAGTGGTGGCTCCTGGCCGTCCCGCACTACCTGCTCCTGGGCTTCTTCGTCGGCGGCGCGCGCCTGGCCTGGTTCTCGGGCGGCCTCATCGGGCTGCTGGCGCTGTTCGCCGGTGTGGCGCTCGCGGTGACCGGGCGCTATCCGCGCGGCGTCTTCGACCTGGTGACGGGGCTCAACCGCTGGGTGCTGCGGGTGGCCGCGTACGCGTCGCTGCTCACCGACGTGTACCCGCCGTTCCGGCTCGACCAGGGCGGCCGGGAACCCGGCGTGCCGACGTGACGGCGGCCCCCGTTCACTCCGCCAGGAGGTGCTCCCGTGGACGTCCTCGTCGGCTACGCGACCGCCCACGGCTCCACCCGGACGATCGCCGAACGGACGGCCGCCGTGCTGGGCCGGGCGGGTCTGACGGCCGAGGCCAGACCGCTGGCGGAGGTCGGGGACGCCGGCGCCTACCGGGCGTTCGTCCTCGGCAGCGCCGTGCACGGGCAGGAGTGGCTGCCTCCGGCCAGGCAGTTCGTGCGGGACAATCTGGACGTGCTCGGCGCCCGCCCGGTGTGGATCTTCAGCGTCGGGATGCCCGCCGCGCTGCGCGGACCGTGGCGCCGTATGGCCCCCAGGGAGCTGCCGGTGATCGAGGAGGGCCTGACGCCGGGTCTGCGGTTCCGCGGTCACCGCCTGTTCTCCGGGGTCGTCCGGCGGGACCAGCTCCCCCGCGCCGGACGCGTGTTCTTCCGGCTGGTGGGCGGACGGTTCGGCGACTTCCGGGACTGGGCGGCCGTCGACGGCTGGGCGGCCGGCATCGCCGGGGAACTCCGTGCGGAGCTCTGACCCGGGGGCCTCCTGGCGGGCCGGGGCCACCCGGCGACCGCTCGGCCCGCGGTGCCCCTGCCGTCCGGAGGAGGCCCGCGGGCCCCGTCGGACGGCGCGTTTGAAATCCGGTGGCCCGGCCCACTCGGGTCGCGCGGGACCGTCCGGCGCGGGGACGAGCGCGGAGCGGCCCGGCCGCCGGACGGCGGAACCGGGACGGCCCCCCGCAGGAGGTGGTGACCATGCGCGCCGACGGACGCGGTCCTGTCGTGGTCGGTGTCGATCCCGACCCCGGAAGACTGGCGGCTCTCGCCTGGGCCGCCGACGAGGCGGACCGGCGCCGCCTCCCCCTGACCCTCGTGCACACCCAGGGCGGGCCCGTGCCCGGATACCGGCTGGAGGGCAGCCCCCCGTCGTGGGAGAAGTGGCGGGACGACCTGCACACGGCGGGCAACGAGGTGCTGGAACGGGCGGTCGCCTTCGTCGAGTCGCGCCGTCCGGACGTGGACGTCTCGGCCGTGCTGGCCGAAGGGCACCCGGCGTGGGTGCTGGCCGAGCACTCCCACCAGGGCTCGCTGGTCGTGGTCGGCTCCTGGCATCTCGGCGCCGCGCGCGAGCTGTTCGGCTCGGCCGCGGTCGCGCTGCCGCTGACCGCCCACGCGGCGTGTCCGGTGGTCGTGGTGCGGGAGGCGGAGCACACCTCCGGGCAGCCGCCGTACTTCGTCGTCGGCGTCGACGGCAGCCCGCACTCGGCCGCCGCCGTCGACCTCGCTTTCGAAGAGGCGTCCCTGAGGGGTGCGTCCCTGCGCGCGCTGTACGTCTGGCACGCCCCGCTGCTCGGGGCGCTGGACGAGGACGCGGCGGTGCGGGAGTGCCGCCGGCTGCTGGCGGAGACGGTGGCCGGGCGTACCGCCGCCCGTCCCGAGGTGGAGCTGCACCACGAGGTGGTGAAGGGGCATCCGGTGCGGGAGCTGACGGACGCCTCCGCTCACGCGCTCGGCCTGGTGGTGGGCACACGCGGGCGGGGCGGCTTCCGCGGCATGCTGCTGGGCTCCGTGAGCCAGGGCAGCCTCCACCACGCGCACTGCCCGGTATTGCTGGTCCCGCGCGAGCGGGCCCGGTAGCGGGCTCCGGCAGGGAGCGCCGTCATGGGACAGCCGATGGTGGTGGGGGTCGACGGGTCGCCGTCGAGCCTGGACGCGGTGGAGACCGCGGCCCGCGAGGCCGCGGTGCGGGGCGTGGGGCTGCGGCTGGTGCACGCCTTCGGCCGGACGTCCTCGCACGTTCCCCGCTCCGGGCCGCCGTGGAGTCCGGCCGGGGCGGGGGTGCGCGAACTGGTCGACGGCACCCTCGCGGAGGCCGAACGGCGGGCCCGCGACGCGGCTCCCGGCGTGGAGCTCGCCCGGGACGTCGCGGCGGGCGATCCGTCGGCGGTCCTGGTGTTCGCCTCGCGCACGGCCTCGCTCACGGTGGTCGGCAGCCACGGCCGCGGAACCGTCGCGGGTCTGCTGCTCGGGTCGACCGCCGGGCAGCTGGCGGCCCACGGCCACTGCCCGGTGCTGGTCGTGCGGGAGGCGGGGCGCGCCGGCGGTCCGGTGCTGCTCGCCGTCGACGACGCGCCCGCGTCGGCCCCGGCCGTCCGCTTCGCCTTCGCCGAGGCGCGACTTCACGGCGCCCCTCTCACGGCGGTGCACGTGTGCCGGCCGGGCAGCGCGGACGCCTACGACGGAGCGGCGGACCCGCCCTTCGTGACGTACGACAGGGGCCACTTGCGCGACCACGCGGAGCAGGTGCTCGACGCGGCGCTGGCCGGGTGCGAGCAGCGGTACCCGGAGGTGACCGTGCGCCGCCGGCCCGTCATCGGGCGGGTGCGCCACACCCTCGTCGAGGCGAGCGCGGACGCGCGGCTCCTCGTGGTCGGCGCGCGGGGCGGCGGCGGGTTCACGGGCCTGCTCCTGGGGTCGGTGAGCCAGGCCGTCCTGCACCACGCGCGGTGCCCCGTCGCGGTCGTCAGGGACGGCCGGGAGTGAGCCGGCGGTGATGGGTCGCCAACAGGGGCGAACAGCCCGATAATGGGCATCATGGCCCGGAAATCCGCGAACGCGTACGGTCCGTCGACCGTGACGGTCAAGGGGCGGGACGTCAGGCTCCGCACCATCGGCTTCCTGGTGCTCGCCGCCCTGGCCATCTGGTTCATCGCCGCCAACACGAAGTCGGTCACCATCAGGCTGTGGGTGCCGACCGTCACGCTCCCGCTGTGGAGCGTCCTCACGGTCACGCTCCTCGTGGGCATGGCCCTCGGACTGCTCGTCGCCCACCGGCGCGCCCGCCGCTAGCGGCTCCCCGGAGCCGCCGGCGCGGACGTCGCGGGGTCAGCCGTGCGGCACGACGGCCACGGGGCAGCCGGACCGCTGGATCACGGCGTGGGTGACCGGGCCGGTGCGCGGCAGCGTCGGGCGGTCGGTGAGCCGGTGTCCGACGACCAGCAGCTCCGCGCCGGACGCCGCCTTCGCCAGGGCTCCCGCGGGCCTGCCCTCGACGACGGTCTCGAGGACCTCCACGTCGGGGTACTTGTCGCGCCACACCTGGAGCACCGCGGTGAGGAAGCGCAGCCACTCCCCGGCCCGGTCGGGGGCGCTCACCAGGCCGATCTCACCCGGTCCCAGAGTGAACGGGTCGGGCGTGCGCCAGGCGTGCAGCGCCCTCAGCCGGGTGTGGCGCCGGCGCGCCGCCTCGAAGGCGAACTCCAGCACCTCGTCGCACGGTTCCGTGACGTCGACGCCGACCACCACGTCCCGCCGACCGGTGCCGGCGTCCTCCGGCGCCTCGGCGGCCGGGTCACCGGCCCGTACCAGGACCACGGGTCCGGTGGCCTTCGCCACCACCCCGAGCGCGACCGAGCCCACGAGCAGTCCCGTCACCCGGCCCAGCCCGCGCCAGCCCAGCACCAGCGGCTCGGCGTCGGCCGCCGCCCTCAACAGGGCCGCGGTCGCCGGGCCCTCGACCTGCTCCTCGTCCAGCCGCACCCCGGGGCGGGCGGCGCGGGCACGGTCCTCCGCCGCCCGCAGGGCCCGCCGCGCCAGGCGCCGCTCGGCGGCGAGCGCGGCCGCCGACTCGCCCTGACGCGGATGCCAGTTGCGCACGTGCAGCAGCCGCAGCGGACGTCCGCGGCGTACGGCCTCACCGGCCGCCCACTCGGCCGCCGCCAGGCTCTCGGCGGAACCGTCGACTCCGACCACCACGGGCGAAAGCACCATGACCCACACCTCCAGAAAGGCCTTCTCCCCCGCCCTCAGCGTCGCGCGGTGGGCGGTCCCGGCGGCAGGGGCCACCGGGGCACCCGCGCGGGGCCGTCAGGCCCCGTACCGCAAGGCCCACCCGGCCGGGGCCGTCCGGCCCTACCGCCGGAGGGCGGACGGCGGTGTCATGGAAGGGAGCCGAGGGCCACACAGGGGCACGGAGAAGCGGAGCGAGACCGCGCACCGTGCGATGAGGGCCCGCAAGAAGCGGGCGGCCCCCGGCTCCTCGGCAGCGGTGCCGCCCGTCCCGCGGGACGGGCCGGCGGCCCGAGGTGCGACCGGTGCCGTGCTCCGCGACCCTGGAGATCAAGGGCAGCGCCGCGAGGAGCGCCCATGGACTGGGAAACGATCCACAAGGACACCGCGCCGGCCGTCGAACCCCGCCTCACCGACTACGAAGAGGCCCGCTCGGCGTTCACCTGGGCCCGTGCGCGCGAGGCACTGGCGGGACTGCCGGACGGCGGGCTGAACATCGCGCACGAGGCGGTGGACCGGCACGCCGCCTCGGACCGGGCGGGGAAGGCCGCGCTGCGGTGCGTCGGGAGGGACGACGCCGTCACCGACGTCACGTACGCGGAGCTGGCCCGGCGTACCGCCCGCTTCGCCAATGCGCTGCGGACGCTCGGAGTCGGCCGCGGAGACCGGGTGTTCACCCTGCTCGGCCGGTGTCCCGAGCTGTACACGGCGGTGCTGGGAACGCTGAAGTGCGGCGGAGTGCTCTGCCCGTTCTTCTCCGCGTTCGGACCCGATCCCGTGGAGCAGCGGCTGCGGCTCGGCGACGCACGGGTCCTGGTGACCACGGCGGCGCTCTACCGCAAGAAGGTGGCCGCCCGCCGGGACGCGCTGCCCGGCCTGGAACACGTGCTGATCGTCGGACCGGGCGCCGGGGAACTGCCCGGCACGGCCTCCTTCGAGGAGCTGGTGTCCGCCGCCGTGGACACCTTCACCATTCCCCCCACCTCTCCCGGGGACATGGCCCTGCTGCACTTCACCAGCGGCACCACCGGCACCCCCAAGGGCGCGGTCCACGTCCACGAGGCGGTGGTCGCCCATCACGCCACGGCCGCGTACGCCCTCGACCTGCGTCCGGGGGACGTGTACTGGTGCACCGCCGACCCCGGCTGGGTCACGGGCATGTCGTACGGCGTCATCGCCCCGCTGACGCACGGCGCGACGGTGGTCGTCGACGAGGGCGACTACGACGCCCGCCGCTGGTACCGAATCCTCGGGCGGCAGCGGGTCAGCGTCTGGTACACGGCGCCCACGGCGCTGCGCATGCTGATGCGTGCGACACCACGGCAGGGCCCGTACGACCTGCCGCGCTCCCAGGACCTCTCGGCGCTGCGCTTCATCGCCTCCGTCGGTGAACCCCTCAACCCCGAGGCGGTGGTGTGGGGCAGGGACGTGCTGGGCCTGCCCGTGCACGACAACTGGTGGCAGACGGAGACCGGCTGCATCATGATCGCGAACTACGCGGCCTGCGACATCCGTCCCGGCTCGATGGGCCGCCCGCTGCCCGGTGTCGAGGCGACCGTGCTGCGGACCGGTGTGGACGGCCGGGCCCGGGTCACGGACGGCCGGGTCACCCCGGTGGAGGGCGCCGGCGAGGAGGGGGAGCTGGCGCTGCGTCCAGGCTGGCCGTCGATGTTCCGCGGCTATCTGCACGACGAGCAGCGCTACGCCGCCGCCTTCGCCGGCGGCTGGTACCTGACCGGCGACCTGGTGCGGCGGGGCGCGGACGGCTGGTACTGGTTCGTGGGGCGCGCCGACGACGTGATCAAGTCGGCCGGGCATCTGATCGGCCCGTTCGAGGTGGAGAGCGCGCTGATGGAGCATCCGGCGGTCGCCGAGGCCGGGGTGATCGGACGGCCGGACGCCGTGGCCGGGAACGTTGTCAAGGCCTTCGTGTCGCTGCGCCCGGGTGTGGAGCCCTCCGCCGGTCTGCGGCGCGAGCTGCTGGGCTTCGCCCGCCGGCGGCTGGGCCCGGCCGTCGCGCCCAGGGAGATGGAGTTCGACCAGAACCTGCCCAGGACACGCAGCGGCAAGGTGATGCGCCGGCTGCTGCGCGCGCGTGAACTGGGCCTGCCCACCGGTGACCTGTCGACCCTGGAGGGATCCGCATGACAGCCGCCCGGCCCACCGCCCGCCCCCGGAAGCAGCCCGCGTCCCCGAAGCCCGGCAGGAAGACCACGACGGACAGGCGGAAGGAGCACGCGGGTCCCCCGCCGGCCGGCCGGCCGGGCCGAGCCCGGGCGGCGGACCGGCCTGCTGGAGGCGATGCTCCGCATCCGGCGTTTCGAGGAACGGTGCGTCGAGCTGTACAGCGCCTCGAAGATCCGCGGCTTCGTCCACCTCTACATCGGCGAGGAGGCCGTCGCGGTCGGCGTCAACGCGGCGCTGTCCCCCGAGGACGCCGTCGTCTCCACCTACCGCGAACACGGTCATGCGCTGGCCCGCGGCCTCCCGCCCGAGGCCATCATGGCGGAGATGTACGGCAGGACGACCGGGTGCAGCGGCGGCCGGGGCGGATCCATGCACCTGTTCGACGTGAGCCGGCGCTTCTACGGCGGCAGCGCGATCGTCGCCGGCGGGCTGCCGCCGGCCGCGGGCCTCGCCCTCGCCGACCGCCTGCGCGGCCTGCCCCGCGTCACCTGCTGCTTCTTCGGCGACGGGGCCTTCGCCGAGGGCGAGTTCCATGAGACGGCGAACCTCGCCGCCCTGTGGGATCTGCCCCTGCTGCTGGTCTGCGAGAACAACCTGTACGCCATGGGCACCGCGCTCGCCCGGGAGCACGCGCAGACGGACCTGGCGATGCGCGCCGCCTCCTACGGCATGCCCGCCTGGGCCGTGGACGGCATGGACGTCGAAGCCGTCGCACAGGCCGCCCGGCGGGCCGTCGAGGGTATCCGGGCGGGCACCGGACCGCATTTCCTGGAGCTGCGCACCTACCGGTTCCGCGCCCACTCCATGTACGACCCGGACCGCTACCGCGACAAGGCGGAGATCGAGCGCTGGAAGTCCCGGGACCCCATCGGCCGGCTGACGGAGCGGATGCGCGACGACGGGGAGCCGGTCGACGAGGAGCTCGCCCGGATCGAACGGCGGATCGCCGACGAGATCGACCATGCCGTGGACGCGGCCGAGCGGGCGCCCGAGGAGCCGGTCGAGGACCTGCTCCGTCATGTCACCAGCGCGCGGGCCGGGGAGGTGAACCGGCAGTGAGCACAGCCGGAACGCAGGAGACTACGACGTACCGGGAGGCGTTGCGCGAGGCCCTCCGGGAGGCGATGCGCTCCGACGACCGGGTGTTCCTCATGGGCGAGGACGTGGGCAGGTACGGCGGCTGCTTCGGGGTCAGCCTCGGTCTGCTGGAGGAGTTCGGCCCGGACCGGGTCCGGGACACCCCGCTCTCGGAGTCCGCCTTCGTGGGCGCCGGCATCGGGGCCGCGCTGGCCGGCATGCGGCCGATCGTGGAGATCATGACCGTCAACTTCAGTCTGCTCGCCCTGGACCAGATCCTGAACAACGCCGCCACCCTGCTGCACATGTCGGGCGGCCAGCTGCCCGTCCCGCTGGTCATCCGGATGACGACGGGCGCGGGACGGCAGCTCGCGGCGCAGCACTCGCACAGTCTGGAGAGCTTCTACGCGCACATTCCCGGCATCCGCGTCCTCGCCCCGGCGACGCTCGAGGACGCGCGCCACATGCTCGCCCCGGCGCTCGCCGACCCCGACCCCGTGGTGATCTTCGAGCACGGCAGCCTCTACAACGCCTCCGGCCCGCTCGCCCCGCAGGCCGCCTCCGTGGATCTGGACCACGCGGCGGTCCGCAGGCCCGGCGACGCCGTCTCCCTCATCACGTACGGCGGTTCGCTGCCCAAGATGTTCGCGGCCGCGGACGAGCTGGCCGCCGACGGTGTCGACGCGGAGGTGGTCGACCTGCGCACGCTGCGGCCCCTCGACGCCGGGACCGTCGCCGCCTCCGTGGCCCGGACCCACCGTGCGGTGGTCGTCGACGAGGCGTGGCGCACCGGGAGCGTCGCCGCCGAGCTGTCCGCCCGCCTCGCCGAGGAGTCGTTCTACGAGCTGGACGCCCCCGTGGAGCGGGTGTGCGGTGCCGAGGTGCCCATTCCGTACGCCAGGCGCCTGGAGGAGGCCGCCCTGCCGCAGACCGCCGGGATCGTCGCGGCGGCACACCGGGCGGTGGGCTGACCATGGGCGAGTTCACCATGCCGTCACTCGGCGCCGACATGGACGAGGGCACGCTCGTGGAGTGGCTCGTGGCACCCGGCGACCCGCTCCGCAAGGGCGATCCGGTCGCGGTCGTCGAGACGGCGAAGTCCACGATCGAGGTGGAGTGCTTCGAGAGCGGGGCGATGGGACGGCTGCTCGTCGAACCGGGCGCGACGGTGCCGGTGGGCACTCCGCTCGCGCTGATCGAACCGGCGGAGGGAGCGCGCCGGGAACCGGAGGGCCGTGGGAAACGGCAGAAACACCCGGTCACGCCTCCCGCACCCCAGGAACCAGCCGAGCCCGAGCCGGCCCCTGGACCGGAACCCGCCGGCGGGGACGGCGAGGTCGGCGGGACGGGCCCGCTGATCCGGCGCCTCGCGGAACGGCGCGGCGTCGATCTCACGGCCCTGCACGGCACCGGGCCGGCCGGGCGTGTCACCCGGGCCGACATCGAACGGGCGGCGACGGACACGGCCCGGTCCCCACGGGTGCGGGCCACCCCCCTGGCCCGCCGGCGAGCCGCCGAACTGGGCGTCGACCTGGCCTCGGTGACCGGCACCGGAAGGGATTCCGTCATCCGCGCCGAGGACGTGGGCGGGGCGGCCCCCGGAGGTGCCGCCCCGCCCCCGCCGCCTCCCCCGGCCGCGGCGTCCGTGCGCCCCTCCCGCCCTCCCGGGGAGCAGGCTCCGGGGATGCGCCAAGCGATCGCCCGGCTCATGACCCGCGCCAACCGGGACATACCGCACTACTACCTGTCCACCACCGTCGACATGGCGGTCTCCATGGACTGGCTCCACGACCACAACCGGCGCGGCCCGATGGCGGAACGACTGCTTCCGGCGGCCCTGCTGCTCAAGGCGGCCGCCCTCGCGGCGCGCGAGGTGCCCGCGCTCAACGGCTTCTGGACCGACGACCGTTTCACCGCGGGCGAGGGCGTCCATCTCGGCGTGGCGGTGTCCCTGCGCGGCGGCGGGCTCATCGCCCCCGTGCTGCACGGGGCCGACACGCTGGACCTGCCCGCGCTGATGGGCGCGCTCAAGGATCTGGTCACCCGCGCCCGCACCGGCAGGCTGCGCGGTTCCGAGGTGTCCGACGCCACCCTCACGGTCACCAACCTGGGCGACCAGGGCGTGGAGACCGTGTTCGGCGTCATCCATCCGCCGCAGGTTGCCCTGGTCGGCTTCGGGCGGGTCGCCGACCGGCCGTGGGCGGTCGACGGGCTGCTGGGTGTGCGGCCGGTCGTCACCGTCACCCTCTCGGCGGACCACCGGGCGACGGACGGCGCCGTCGGGGCCCGCTACCTCACCGCGGTCGACCGTCTCCTGCAGAAACCGGAGGAGCTGTGAACCGAACCGACGCCCTCGCCGTGGTCAGGGAGACGATCACCCAGGTCGTCCCCGACGCCGACCTGGCCGCGCTGGGTCCCGACGACACGTTCCGGGACGCGCTGGAGATGGACTCGCTCGACTTCCTCTCCTACATCGAGATCCTCGGCGAACGCACCGGTGTGCGCATCGACGACGCGGACGCCCCGCTGCTCACCACGCTCTCCGGGAGTGCCGACTTCCTCGTCGCCCGGGTGAGGTGAGGGGTGTGCCCGGGCGGACCGGAGGACCGGCTACCCGGACGGTTCCGGTAGCTCGCGGTGGAGGACCACCTTGAGGGCGCCGGTCTCCGGCCCGTGCGCGAAGACCTCGTAGGCGTCCTCCATGTGCCCGAGGGGCAGCCGGTGGGTGACCAGTGGGAAGACCGTCAGACGTCCGTACGCCAGCAGGTCGAGCAGCCACGGTGTGGAGGACGTGTCGACCTGGCCGGTGCTGATGGTGACGTTCTTGCGCCACAGGGCCTCGAGGTGGAGGGTGGCGGGCCCGCCGTGCATGCCGATGTTGGCGATGTGCCCGCCGGCGCGCACCACGCGGGTCGCCAGGAGGAAGCTCTCCGGGTCGCCCGCGGCCTCGATGACGACGTCGGCGCCGGGTCCCTCGGACACGTCGGCGACCATCCGGCCGGGCAGTTCGGCGGCATGGGCGCCCATACGGGTGGCGGACGCCAGTCGGGACGGGGAGAGGTCCACCGCGACGATCCGCCGGGGTGAGTAGAGGCGGGCCAGGATCACCGCGGCGAGGCCCACGGGACCCGCGCCCACCACGACGACGGTGTCCCCCGGGCCCACGTGCCCGTTGCGCACCCCGACCTCGTAGGCGGTCGGGAGGAGTTCGGCGA